>JBAXOU010000028.1:0-23139 GCA_037133115.1 Planctomycetota bacterium
GCGCAAATCTCGTGCCGAACAGGATTGCCTGGAGGGCCGAGGCGAACGTCCGGCGACGGGGCATGGGTAGCCCCGAGCGGAAGGTGGCCCAGAAAGACACACAGGTTGACAACCTGTGCTACGTCAGGCGAGCGAGGGGCTGCCCGTGCCCCGGGAGCCGGCGTTGCTGGTCGAGCGAAGCCACGATGGCGAAGCGAGAGCAGCATCGAGTGAGCCGAGGGCAGGATGCCCGAGGCGAACGTCCGGCGATGGGCATGGGCAGCCCCGAGCCTCGTGAACTCCCCGGGTTCACATGTGATCCGTATGAGTCCCCCTTGTCACCGAAGCCACGCCATCAGCCCTGCGAGGCGACGAGTGCCGCGCCGACCGGTACGACGAGGTCTCCCACGGCGGCCAGCAGCACCGGGGGCGGCGGCCTGAGGGCCTCGAGCACGAAGCCGTGAAGGTGTGTGGCGACGGCGGCCCGCCACGGCTCCCCAAGGCTCGCGACGCCCCCGCCGAGCACGATCGCGTCGGGGTTGAGAAGCTGCACCGCATGCGAGAGGCCGAAGGCGTAGCAGCGGGCGGCTCGGTCCACGATGGCTGCCGCCTCCACATCGCCCGCCGCGATCGCCGGACCGAGGCAACGTGCCGAAGGAGGCATTCCAGCCGCGGCCAGCGCCAGCCCGCCGTGTGGATTCGCCTCGACCACAGCCCGCACCTGCCGGTCGAGGCTCCAGCCCGACACCACGTCCTCGACGATGGGCCCTTCGATCGCGAGTCGCAGGTGACCGACCTCCATCTCCCCGGGCACGCGGCCGTGATAGATGCGGCCACCCACGACGAGTCCGCCCCCGACGCCGCTCCCCACGTTGGAATAGACCACGGCGTGAAAGCCTCGCCCTGCACCGACAACGGCTTCAGCCAGCGCAGCGGCGTTGGAATCATTTTCGAGAGTGGTCGGTAGCCCCGTTCGTTCGGCCACCCACGACATGAGCGGAAAGCCGCTCCAGCCTGGGACCTGGTGACTGGTCGCCACCGTGCCGTGGATGCGGTCAACCGGCCCTCCGAAACCAATGCCCACCGCTTCCAGCGGCTCGTGCGCCAAAGGCACTGCTTCAGCGACAAGGCGTTCCACGACATCCAGCACGGCGGCGGCACCGGAGGCAGCGGCGACCGCCTCCCGCGCGGTCGCTATCACGACCCCGGCGGCCGACACCACCGCGACTTGGAGCTTCGTGCCGCCGATCTCGATGCCGAGAAACGCCATCTCACCCTCGACGCAGGCCTACGCTTCCTCGCGGAGCATCGCGGGCGGCTCGTCGAGGTCCTCGAGTTCCGGCGGCAGCTGGAGTTGCCGCATCGTCTCGTCGGTCTTCCGCATGCCCTCGGCCACCTCGTCCACCCGCTGCGCGATGTCGGTGACGTCGCGCTTCGCCACGGAGCTCTCTGCGAGGGCGGCGATCTTGGCCTCGAGACGCTCGATCTCGGCGGCCACGAGGTCGAGTTTTCGCCGGGCCTCGTCGATGTTGTCGAGCCGCTCCTGGCTCGTCTTGAGATGGTCCTCCAGGGCAGCCCTCATCTGGGCCGAGCCGGGATCGTCCTTGGGCAGCTTTGCCAGCCGACGCTCCAGGTCGGCGATCCGTGTCCGGATCGCGCCGTCGTCGGTGTGGTCGAGAAAGTCCGAAAGCGTCGAGGCGCCCCAGATCATTCGCAGGTAACCCCAGAGCAGCCGATCCAGCGATTCGAGTGCCGTCTTGTCGGGCCCGATTCCATCCGGCCCCCGCATGCTGCCACCGAGTTCCACGAGCTTCAGGCAATGATCACGGAGCTGGTCGAAACGCTTGAGCAGGGCCGGCGGCAGATTCTTGCGGATGCGCTCGTAGGCTTCGCGGGCGCCGGCCGCCTCCACCGCCCGCCGAGACTTCGCGTCCTGGGCTTCGACGGCGCTGCGGAAGCGGTCGTTGGCCAGCATGCTCGCGAGGTAGTAGACCTCGCCGGCGAGCACCAGCGGCAGGACGATCCCGGGAAAGCCGCTGATCAAGGCCGCCGCCACGCCGCCGCCAAAAAGGAGCAGGTTCCACCTCGTGGTGAACGCGGTCTTCAGATAGGCACCGACGCGGCTGAACACTATCGCCTCGCTCCATTGGGCCGCTTGGCGGCCGCCTCGACCTGCTCGACCCGGGCGTGCAGGGCGTTGACCTGCTCGTGAAACCACGGCTCCGACTGCACCTCGCGGGCGGGCGCCGAGGCCGCCGGCAGCCGGATCTCGTCGATGATCCTGCCTGGGGTCGTCGCCATCACGAACACGCGGTCCCCAAGATACACCGCCTCCTCGACCGAGTGCGTCACGAAGAGCACCGTCGCCTCCACCTCCCGCCAGAGCTTCACGAGCAGATCCTGCATGTCGAGGCGGGTCGCAGGGTCGAGTGCCCCGAACGGCTCGTCCATCAGGATCACCCGTGGGCGAAGAATCAGCGTGCGGGCGATCGCCACCCGCTGCCGCATGCCACCGGAGAGTTCGTGCGGATATTTTCCCGCGTCGCGACGCGGGTCGAGCCCGACCTTGGCGATCCACTCGAGCCCGGCCGCCTCTCGCTCCCGGCGCGGAGTGCCGCGGCACTCGAGGCCAAACGCGACGTTATCGAGCACCGTGCGGTTGTCGAAGCTCGTGTAGTCCTGAAACACCATTCCGCGATCTGCCGCAGGCCCGACGACCGACCGACCGAGCACCGTCACGCTGCCGCTGGTCGGCGGATGCTGCGGCTCGAGCCCGGCCACCAGCCTGAGCACGGTGCTCTTTCCGCAACCGCTCGGCCCCAGGAACGACGAGATCTCGCCATGGTCTGCGATGTCGGGGATCGTGAAACTCACGGAAGAGATCGCCACGTATTCCCGGGGCGTGCCCTCGCCGTAGATCTTGGTGACGTGGCGAAACTCCACCGCGGGCGGCCGGTCGGCGGCTGGCGGCGCCGATGGGGCCGGCGGCTCGGCGGGGGGCGTGACGTCGCTCATGCCGCCGCCTCCGCTGGGTCCGCCGCCCCGTGCAGAATCCTGCGGAGCAGCTTCGGGAGAACTCCCCGGCCGCCGTACCGGTGCGGAAAGAGATCGCACTGCAGCCACCAGAGCAGCCGATCGATGGCATAGGCCACCAGCGGAATCACCACGAGCACGATCATGATCGGCTCCCGCTCGCCCCGCCGCTGCGACACGTTGATCAGATCGCCGAGGCCGCCCGTGTCGCCTCCGAGTTTCACCACCTCGGCGAGCATGACGTAGCCAAAGGCGATGCCAAACAGCAGTCGCAACGAGTTAAAGATCGCGGGGGCCGCCAGCGGCACGAGCACCTTGAGGATGATCTGGAGCCGCGAGGCCCCGAGCGTGAGCGCCGTATCGACGTACCGCTGCGGAACCTCCAGCACCGCCGCCGTGGTGTCGCTGACGACGAAGGCGACGCTGGCGATGAACAGAAACATCATCTTCTGAAACTCGCCGATCCCGAAGAAGAAGAACGTCAGCGGAATGAGCGCCGCCACCGGGATGTTGCGGCCGAAGATCGTGAGCGGGGCGATGAAGGATCGCACCGCCGGGAAGCAGGCGGCCAGCACGCCGAGCGGCACGCCCACCAATCCGCTGAGACCGAATCCCAGGCAGACCCGCCGCAACGTCACCAGAGTGTTGGCGACGAGCCGTCGCTCGCCGAACGTCGTCCGCAGGGCGGCAAGCGTCTCGGCCGGGCTCGGTAGCGTGGCAGGACTGATCAGCCGCGTCTCGGGACCGCTCGTCTCCGCTTCGGGGCCGGCGCCTAGCCGCATGCCGTCCGCCGTACCAACGAACCAGAGGGCCAGCACGCATGCCACGCAGGTCACACCCCAGAACAGCCCTGTGGCCGCGGGCACCTCGCCCCGCAGCGGCTTGGCAGGCTCCGCGGTCGGCGGAACTGGCAACGCCGACGGTGCCGGTGCGGTGGTCATTCCTTTTCCGCGGCGTAGACCTTGATCTCCACGCGGCGATTAAGCGCGTGGTTATCGGGATGATCGTCGTCGGCCGGCCGATCCCAGCCGAGCCCGTCCACGGCGAACCGGTTGTCATCAAACTTGAACTTCTCGACGAGGGCATCTTTCACCGCCCGCGCCCGTTCGAGTGACAGTTCCTTCACCATCGCCGCCGGGACGGCCCCGCGCATCGACGAGTCGGTGTGGCCTTCGACTACGATCCTGGCGTTGCCGAACTGTTTGGCAAGCGCGCCGGCCTCATCGACCACGAGATCGACCCGCGCGTCATACGGCTCCTCCACGTCCTTGCCGTCGATCCGCCGGATCACCTTCTTCCGCAGTTCCGCCGTGTTGGGGAAGAAGTGGATCACGATCGTGTTGGTGAGGATCTCTTCGTTCTCGGCGCGAATCTGCTGCACCGTCCTCGGCGGCAGCGATGTCGCATACTCGTCCTTCGTCTCGGCGTACTTCGGCTCCTGGCCAAGCTTCTGGATCACCGAGAAATCCATCACCTGATCGAACGGCACCGGGTTGTTGGAAATCACCCCGATCCGCCTGTAGAGCATGTAGGCCTGCTTCCAGATCCGCTCGAAGTTCGCCGGGTTGTTGCGATTGAGGAAGAACTGGTAGTTCTCAGCCCAGTTGGTGCTGTGGGCGTCGCCGAGCATGGAGAGCGCGTCGGCGGCAGGGATCGTGTAGCCGTCGGCCATCAGTTGAGCCACCTCCGTGCGGGCGGTCTCCGACTTGAGTTCGCTCATCGCGTCGAAGATGCCCCGCGCGATCGCCTCGATCTTGTCGGGGTGGTCCTTGGCGAAGTCGGCGCGGGCGAACCAGATGTCGGCGATCAGCCGGTTGGCGGTCTGGGTGGTGACCAGCATCCGGTTGCCCTTCGCGTCGGCGAGGTTGTAGATGTCGGGGGCCCACGACACGCAGCCCGCGATGCTCTTGTCGCGATTGAACGCGGCTGCAGCCTCGAAGGCGGTGCTCGTGAACACCATCTCCACATCGGCCGGCTGCAGGCCGCCAGCGACGAGCATGTTGAGCGCGAAGAACTGGCTGGGCGAGTTCTGGGCCAGCACGAGCTTTTTGCCGGCGAGATCCCTCACCGTCTTCACCGTGTCGCGGACGACGATCCCGTCGCCGCCATTGGAGAAATCCACCTGCTGGTAGACGCGGGGCATGATCCGCGAGTCCTTGGCGAAGCTGTCCACGAACAGCGGCAACATGTCGAGCGTGGCCCAGCCGATGTGCACCTCGCCGGCGGCGTAGGCGTCTCGCATCTGCACAGGGTCGTCGATCAAGACGAGTTCCACCTTGAAGGGCTTGCCTCCCGGTGCCTGCCAGAGCTTGCCGGCCTTGAAGCCATTGTTGGCCCGGATGATCGGCGCCCAGCCCGCCCACACGTTGAGCGCGAACTTCACGGTCTCATCCTCGAGCGGCTTGTAGGCGCTCACGCCCTTCACCGGCGGCAGCTTCTCGGCCGGCTTGAATGTGTATTCCTTGACGGTCGTGGGCACCGAGACATCGGGCGCCTCAGTCATCCCCTCGGCACCGCCGGCCCCTTCAGCTCCACCCCCCGTGCCAGCACCTGCCGGACCGCCGGCACCGCCCCCGGCGGCCATGGGCCGCTGACCTGCGGCGCCCGGCCGACCAAGGCCAAACTGCTCAAGCATCCCGCCCCGCCAGGCCGCGAGGCCGACGAGACCGAAGATCACGGCCCACACCGCGAGCCAGAAGGGGGCCTTGGGCTGAGTGGACATGGTGCGCCTCTTGGAAAACAGGTTTGGGGGAAACAGGTTTGGGAATGATCCGCCCGCGGGTGATTGTCAGCCGCGGAACTTTGTCTTCGTGCGAGCGTGGCCGGCCATGTGCAGCGCCTGCATGAGATCGTAGGCCGTCACCTCGCAGAGCAGCCGCGTCACCTTCTCATGGGCCTCGGGCGAGAGGAGGGGCTCGACTTCCTTCATCAGCGACACCACCCGCTTCTCCTGCTCGTCGAGTTCGCGGGTCTCGATCCGCGCGTCGGCGACCGCGTCCAGGAAAGAGTCGAGCTTGCGGGCATACTCCGCGATCAGGGGCGTGTCGGTCGAATCGTCGAACCAGGGGGTCTTGGCTGCCATGAAATCTACTCCTCGGGTGTACGTGATCTTCGATCCAGAGTTTTCGAAAAAGTGTGCGTCAGGAACCGATCACCTCTCGGATGGCCGCAAGCCGCTCCTGCAGGCGGGACCGGCCGCCCGGCTCGCCGATCGTCTCTTTCCAGCGTTCGGGGAGGAACCGCTTCTCGGTGCATTCGAGCACCGCGGCGATCTCCTGCATCTCCTTTTCGAGCCCCTGCGCCGACGGCATGAAGTCGTCGAGCGCCGCCTTCAGGTCGTCCGCGGAGATCGTGTCGGGAGTCGGCGCTCCGGCGTCAGCGGCCCGCTCCAGACCCTTTCGCCGACTGGCCAGCACGACACTCTCGATGTCGGCGCCGGAGAGGCCAAGTTCGAGGTCGATCGGCCCGGGCAGGCCGGGGGCGAGCTTGACGTGCGACTTCCGCGCCATCGCCGCAAACATCGCGTCCATCTCGGGCTGGTCGTGCGGATAGAACAGCGGAATGTGCACCTCCGCCCTGCCCTGCCGCTTGAGGTCGATCGGCAGCAGATCGGGACGGCTGGTGAGCAGCATCCAGACGATCTTGCCACGGTACCTCGTGTCGCCCATCTGGCGGGCGATCATCGAAAACACGCGGGCGCTCGTGCCCGAGTCGCCGTCGCTCTGGCGGTTGCCGAGAGCCGCATCGGCCTCGTCGATCACCACGACAACCGGCCCGAGGCTGCGAAGCACGCCGAGAGCATGCTCGAGGTTGCCTTCCGTCTCTCCCACGTACTTGCTGCGGAAGTTCTTCAGGACCACGCACGGGATTCCCACGCTGCCGGCGTAGCACTCCGCGATGAAGCTCTTCCCGGTACCGACCGGCCCGCAGATCAGGTAGCCCATCGGGGCGCTCTCGAACTGGCCGCGCTTGATCGCCCGGGCGTCGGCCTCGAGCCGCTGCTTGGCGTCCACGTGGCCCGCCACGGCGTCGAGCGTGAGCCGGGGCTGGATGAATTCGATCAGCCCGTGGCACGACCGCTCGATCAGGTCCTTCTTGCGTTCCGTAAACTCCGGTCCGTCGGGAGCATTCCCCTCGCGTGCGGAGAGCGAGATCACGGCGCGGAGGCTTTCGAGGGTGAGTCCGCCCGAGACGGCGGCGACCTGCCTCACGCCCTCCATCTGATCCGGCTTCACGCCCGCGGCCGCCGCCGTCGCCAAGGCGAACCGCTCACGGTCGCCTGCGTCGGGCATCGGCACCTCGATCGCCGTGATCGCAGGATTCTGAACGAGCCGCGGATGCACTTCCGAGATCGTGTCGGCGAGCAGCACCACTGCCACGTTCACGCGGCGCAGCAGCGGGTTCGTCGCCCAGCCGAGCACCCGCACGAGCCGGCTGGCGGCGCTTCGCGAACCGGCCTCGCCATCGGGCACCAGATACTGAGCGTAGTCGAGCACGACCGCGATCCGCTTCCGCTGCTCGGGCGGGTCGATCAGGTTGCGTTCCAGGATCGCGTCGATAGCCGCGACAGCCTGATCGGGGTCGCGGGGCCAGGTGGCGGCGTTGCCAATCCGCTCGGTGAGCCACTGGGCCATCGTCCGCAGCCGATTCGGGTCGGGGCCGGCGAGCGGCCTCAGCCCCTTGCCGACGTCGTAGGCCAGCACGATGTCCCAGCGGCCGAACATCTCACGGGCCAGAAAGTCGGAAACCGTCCCCCAGGCCGTCGGATCAGCAGCCGAGCCGTTGACGCTCGGCGCCGCGACCGGCACGAGGTCGCGAACATTGCCGTGTATCAGGAAGACGCAGCTCGTCCCGGAGAGATACGAGTCGCCGAGCCGCTCGGCCCAGGCAGGGCACCAGTCGGGTAGCGATCGCGAGCCGCCCGACGCGGCCGAGGTGCCAAGCGACGTCGACGCCTCGGCCGCTGCCGGCGGGCGAGGTGATGAAACAGAGGACGTGGCAGGGCTGGTCACGGTCGGCTCCCAGGATGCGCCGGCGGATCAGGTAGTCTTCTGCGTCGCCCGCTCGGAGCCGAGTTCCTTGTCGTCGGCCTTCACGCCGGCGGTCTCGGGCGTGACCATGCCCATCGAGATTTCGAACTCGCGAAGGGCATTGTCGGCCAAGGCCTTCTCGACCGATTCCTCTTGCTTGATCTGTTCGAGACCTTCACCTGAGAGGTCAGCCGCCACGCGAACTTTGGCTCGGTTGAGCCCGATCTTGTCCTGAATCACGTCTTCGATCTGGCCGAAGTCGGTGGTGATGTCGAAGTTGAAGCTCGTGGCCAGCTTGGCGAGCTCGGCCTCGGCGCGTGAGAGCTTCAGTTCGGCGTCGTACTTCTGAATCTTCTGCTTGAGATCGGCTAGCTTCTTGGTGGCGTGCTGGATCTTGGTCACGTTGTTGGTGTAGGCGGTCTCGTGAAGCTTGAGCTGGG
This sequence comes from Planctomycetota bacterium, assembly GCA_037133115.1. Classification (GTDB taxonomy): domain Bacteria; phylum Planctomycetota; class Planctomycetia; order Pirellulales; family UBA1268; genus QWPN01. The sequence goes on from JBAXOU010000028.1 coordinate 8,483, forward strand.
CCTCGTTCTCCGCAAGCTCCTTCTTCGCCTTCTGCAGCTCGAGGGCAAACTTCGACGCCGTCTCCCGCTCGCCGACCTGGAGGTAGGCCTTGATGCGGGCCTCGAGCGCCGCCACGTGCTGGCGGTCGCCGTTGACCTGCCGCGTGACCCGCTCCACGAGGGCCCGGTACTGCTCGAGTCCTTCGCGGCCCTCCTTCATCTGATCGACCGCCTTGTCGTACTCGTACTGGAGTTGGGCGACAGGGTCGGCGGTCCAGAAAAAGTTCGCGATCTTATTCATCTGGGCCGCGAGGGACTTCCAGAGCTTGCCGAGGATCATGGGCGCTGACTCCGCACGTGGACGGACGATGGATGATGGTGTGGGATTCCCGAAACGTCGAGATTCCCCGGCCCGTCGTGATACCGCTGGCGGGGGACGCCGTCAATCGGTCCGGCGAATCCAACGGCGTGGACGCCGGCCCAACGACCGCAGCGATCGCGGCCGCGATCCGGCCCGGGAGTGGGGCTCCCGGGTGGACTCGTTGAGGATCGTCCGCGTCAACCCCAGACTCGGGTGACGCCGTACTGGTCGAATACGGAATCCGCACTCACGATCGGCATGGATTCGACAAGGCATTGAGCCGCGAGGAGTCGGTCGAAGGGATCACGGTGGTGGAAAGGCAGAGCCATCTGCCGTTCCGCAAAGTCCAGCGTGATCGGTGAGATTGCGGGGCCAAGATCGGCCAAGGCTCTCTCGATCCACTGGCGGTACGGCAGTTGACCTGCCCCCATGAATCGAGCCAGTGTCTATCGTTTGGAAAGCTTCATGGTATTTCTCCGACGAATGATCTTCGGCGCAGCATTGCTCGCATTCACGGCTGGCTGCCGCGAGGACGGTTTTGATCTGGAGTTCCACATGCCGGTCTTTGTGACGCGGATCGAGTTGACCATCAACCAATCCACGGGGCAGGAACCGCGGCGAGTGCGAAGTGGCGTTTATGTGATAGCGCTCGACGAGCATGGCAAAGCGACACTTCGATCATCTTGGCCAATAGCTCGATACCACAGGGAGTTCGTTGTGACACCGACCGAACGCCTGCAGATGCCTGCAGGCTATCGGGTGGTCGACAACGGCTGGGATATGAGCACCGTGACAATACGTACGCCGTGGGGCGTCACGTCGCGTTCAAAGCTTGACGGCTCTGTTTACTGGATGGAGATCGCCAGGCAATGATCAGACACCCGGCCCGCGAGTCGGCCCCCGCCAGGTACCGATTCGAGGATATTTGAGAATTCCTGACCGGCTGACGAAACCCTCGATCACGAAACCCTTGTTTTCAAGGGCGGCTAACGGGACTCGAACCCGCGACCCTCGGTACCACAAACCTGCCACGGTTCGTTTCCGAAAACTTCGCCAGTTAGCGTGATGATCAGGCCAAACGCGGAAGTCGCAGTCCGGCAATGACTCACGGTCCTGAACGCTTTCGCTCGTACCGTCAGTTTCGTGGCGGAGGCGACGGAAAAAGGTACGAACTCGTGAACTCACAAACGGCCAAACGCCTTCGACTTCGCCTTTGATTCCGCGTGCTTGGCTTCCCAAAACGTGCGGTGCTCTCGGTAGACCTGCGCGGCCTCGGGACTCATCGCCTTGGCCGGATAGCCGTCTGTCGACGCGAGTGTCCGGATCACGCTCCTTGACCGCGACGCGCCCAGCTATTTTCGGAGTCTCGAGCACCTGCTGCGATAGTGCGCCCGGCCGCCCTTCGCACTGGAGCGACTCTCCGTGATCCGCGGCGCCGACGGCCGCATCAGTCGCATCCGTTACGTGAGACCCCGGCGCAAGGCGGCCAACTGGGTCGGGCCAGGCCGCTCACGAAAGTCCACGCAGCCGGCGGCCAACGTCGTCGTCGAGTTCTCGCCGTTTGAGTTCCTCGACCGGCTCGCCGATCTCGTCCCGCCGCCGCGGAAGCACCGGCATCGGTATCACGGTGTCTTCGCGCCGAATCACCCGCTCCGGACACCCGGGCCGCTCCTCCCGAGGCTCACGAGTCGCTCATCGGCCCGAAGACCGTCGCGGTAGTGCCATTGACCGGGCTATCCTTGTGGAGGCGGTCGGCACTTCAGGCGTCGGGTGCTTGCGAAAAACCAGCCACGCCCGTACTTTTTCTTTCCCCGACACCGCTTCCTGGAGACGTGCCATGACAGATCCCGTTGGCTTTCCCCGTTCGCCGGCGGCCCTTCTCACCGCGTTGATCGTGGGATTCTGCATCGCATCCGCGTCGCTGCCACCGTCGGCGACTGGTCAGGAGGCGGCCGTGTCGGAGGGAACCGCCCCGAAAACGGAGGAAGTTCCCGCGGAGCCGATCACCCATGACCAGGCAGACAACGCCGACCACCTCAAACTCCTCGTCCGACCGCTGACGAAGGAGGAACTCGAGGAGGCCGCCGCCACGTGGCGCGACCGGCTCAAGGACAAGGTGGCGGAGATCGCGCAAGTGCGTCTCGCGGCGCTGAAGGGCAACGCCGACCCCGCTTCGGCACCTCCGCCGGAAGCGGCGGAGAACATCGCCAAACTTCAGGACGAGCGCACGCTCATCGCCGATCAACTCCGCGTGGTGCTCGACGAGTGGGAGAAAAAGGGGGGCGATCCCGCCGAGTTTCGCACGTACGCCACGGCCGTCGGCGGCCTCGAGATCGACGTCAAGGACACGTCTACGGCGGCGAGCGTGCTCAAGAACTGGCTGGTGTCGGAACAGGGAGGGCTCCGTTGGGTCTGGAACATCGCCCGGTTCGTCGCGATCCTCGTCGGCTTCTGGATTCTCTCCGGAATCCTCAGCGGGCTGGTCGGCCGCGCGCTCACGCGAATCAAGGGGGCGTCGTCCCTGTTGCGGACGTTCGCCGCGAACTTCGTGCGCCTGGCGACGCGGATCGTGGGCCTCGTGGTGGCCCTCTCGGCCCTCGAAGTCAACATCAACCCGCTGCTGGCGGTCATCGGCGGTGCCGCCTTCGTGGTCGGTCTGGCCCTCCAGGGAACCCTCGCGAACTTTGCCCACGGACTGCTGATCCTCGCCTACCGACCCTTCGACATCGGCGACTTCGTCGACGCGGGCGGCGTGAGCGGCAAGGTCCAATCCATGAACATGCTTTCGACGACCATCCGCACCCTCGACAACAAGATGATCATCGTGCCGAACGCGAAGATCGGCGGCGACACGATCACCAACTCCAGTGCGAGCGACACCCGACCGGTGGATCTCAAGTTTGGTATCGGCTACGGCGACGATAGCGACAAGGCCGAGGCCATCCTCCGGCGGATCGTCACCAGCCACCCGCTGGTGCTCGCCGAACCGCCGGCCTTGATCAAACTCAGCGAATTGGCCGAATCGTCGGTGAACTTCGTGGTGCGGCCGTGGGTGAAGAGGTCCGACTATTTTACCGTCCTCTATGACATCACGGCGGCTGTGAAGAAGGAGTTCGACCGCGAGGGCGTGTCGTTTCCCTTCCCGCAGCGGGACATCCACGTCCATCAGGTCGGCGGCTGAAGCCGCGGTCGCCCTGAGACGAGCCGCGCGGTCAGCCGATCGTACCGAGTAACGTTGGCCAGCAGCGCGATGCCGTGACAGGCGGGCACGGGGGTGACGGTCACGGCTCTGAGGGCTGCTGCAACGCGAAGCAACAGCCCCGCTCGCACGACACCTCCCAGATTGCCTGGGCCAAACTCATGGCGAGGATGGGTGAGGAGTTTCCGCTCGAGTGCCCGGCGTGTGGCGGCGACATCCGACGGATCGCGCTCAGCACCGAACCAGGGCCCATCCGCAAGATCCTCACACACTTGGCGGACGCCCGGGCCGCTCCTCCCGAGGCTCACGAGTCGCTCATCAGTCCGAAGACCGTCGCGGTAGTGCCATTGACCGGGCTATCCTTGTCCAATCGGTCGGGGGCGACGAAACCCTCGCTGACGAAACCCTTGTTTTCAAGGGTGGCTAACGGGACTCGAACCCGCGACCCTCGGTACCACAAACCGATGCTCTAACCAACTGAGCTATAGCCACCGTGAGGCCGAGATTGTAGCAAACGGACACGCGGTTTCAGGCCCCCTGGCACAACCCGGCCAAAAGTCCCGGCGTTCCCGCAGCCGCGGCTCAGCCGCTTCACTCCCGGCGGCGGGAGTCGATCACGATCGTCACGGGGCCGTCGTTGACCAGCGCTACCTTCATATCGGCCGCGAACACGCCCCGCTCCGGCCGACACCCCACCAGCGACTCCACGGCCGCCAGAAACCGTTCATAGAGCGGCACCGCCTCCTCCGGCCGCGCCGCCGTGATGAAACTCGGTCGGTTGCCCTTCGCCGTCGAAGCGATCAGCGTGAACTGGCTGATCACGAGCAGGCCACCGGCCGCCTCGGTCACGCTGCGGTTCATCTTGCCGGCGTCGTCGGGAAAGATCCGCATCTGCGCCACCTTGCCCGCGAGCCAGTCGGCATCGGCCGGCGTGTCGCCCGCCTCCACGCCGACGAGCACGAGCAGCCCCGTCTGGATCCGGCCGACCACGTCGGCGTCGATCGTCACGCTCGCCTCGCTCACCCGCTGGATCACCGCTCGCATGGCGAAAGTGTAGCCGCGCGGGCCAGAAACCAGCCTGTGCCCGGCGGTGGCGGTTTCCTACCATTCGCGGCGATCGGTGAGCCGGGCTCGCAAGCCCCTGAGCTCAGGCCTGTGGGCTTCCTGATCCGCGCCCGTCATGCGAGCGACTCATGAGCAAGCAGGCACCGACCGTCTCCACCTCGCCGCTCCCCGCCGGCCGCGGCTGCGTGAACGACGTCGCAATCCTCGCGCTTGATATCCCGCTCTTTCCCGTCGATCGACTGATGCGGCTCGACACGGTCGCCGCCGCCCGAAACACCGCCGCCGTCCGGATCGGCTGGGCGGCAATCTTCCTCAAAGCCTACGGCCTCGTGGCCCGCGAAACGCCGCCCCTTCGCAGCTGGCTCGCAGGCCGATTCCGCCAGCGGCTGGCCACGAGCTCCGAGAGCGTTGCCTCTCTGGCGATCAACCGGGGCGACGGCGGCGACGATCGGCTCTTTTTCGCGAGGCTCGCCCGGCCCGACACCACACCGCTGCCACTGCTCCAGCAGTCGGTCGACTGGTTCGTCACGCAGCCCATCGAGGAGGCCTTCAAGCGACAGCTCGAACTCGAAGGCGTGCCAGGCTGGCTGCGCCGCACGATTCTCCGCTGGAACATGCGCTCGGCATCGCCCAAGCGGGTCACGCGGATCGGCACGTTCAGCCTCTCGACCCTCGCCGGCTTCTCCGCCACCAACCGGTTCCATCCCACCATCTGCACCACGAGCCTCTCCTACGGACCGCTCGACGGCGACGGCCGCTGCCTTGTGACCGTGATCGCCGACCACCGCGTGCTCGACGGCGCGGCGGTGGCGAAGGCACTGGCGCGACTGGAGGAGGTGCTCACCACCGAAATCGTCGCCGAACTCAGGACGGCTCGCCCCGTCCCTGCCGAAGCCGCCGCCTGATCTCGGCGAGCCGCTCGGCGAGATCCCGCTCCAGCCCGCGGTCGCTCGGCTCGTAGTAGTCCTTCTCCACCCCGAGGTAGTCCTGCGCCGCGATCCCGTCGGGGGCGTCGTGGGAATACTCGTAGCCCTGCCCGTGGCGGAGCCGCTTGGCGCCGGCGTAGTGCTTGTCTTGGAGATGCCGCGGCACGGGGATCACCGCCTGCTCGCGGACGTCGCTGCGGGCCGCGGCGATCGCCGTCGTGCAGGCGTTGCTCTTGGGCGCGAGCGCCAGATAGATGACCGCCTGTGCAAGTGTGAGCTGGCACTCCGGCAGGCCGACGAACTCGGTCGCCTGCATCGCCGCCACGGCGATCATCAACGCCCGCGGATCGGCGTTGCCCACGTCTTCGCTGGCAAGAATCACGAGCCGCCGCGAGAGAAACCGCACGTCCTCGCCCCCCTCGAGCATTCGCGCGAGCCAGTAAAGGCCGGCGTCCGCGTCGCTGCCGCGGATGCTCTTAATCAGCGCGCTGGCGCAGTCGTAGTGCGTGTCACCCGAATCGTAGGCCACCACCTTCCGCTGCACGCTCTCACGGGCCAGATCAAGCGTAAATGCGAGCGGCCGCTCACCGCTTGAAAGCACGCCCACCTCGAGGGCGCCGAGCGCCCGCCGGGCGTCGCCGTCGGAGGTCTCCACGAGAAACTCTCGCGCCTCAGGCAGTAGCGTGATCTGCTCCCGGCCGAGGCCGTGGTCGCGGTCGGCCACGGCCCGGTCGAGGATCTCGGCGATGTCGTGCTTCGAGAGCGCTTCCAGTTCGAAGATCCGGCTGCGGCTGACCAGGGCGCTGGTGAGCGCGAAGAAGGGGTTCTGGGTGGTCGCTCCGATCAGCGCGATCACCCCGTTCTCGACGTCGGGGAGGAGCACGTCTTGCTGCGCCTTGTTGAAGCGGTGGATCTCGTCGATGAACAAACACGTCTTCTGGCCGTCATCTTCGAGCCGTCGGCGCGCGGCCTCGAGCACCTCGCGAACGTCCTTCACACCCGACGCGGTCGCGGAGAGTTCCACGAACCGTCGCTTCGTCTCGTTGGCGATGATCTCGGCGAGCGTCGTCTTCCCAACGCCCGGCGGCCCGTAGAGGATCACCGACCCGAGCCGGTCGGCCTCAATCAGCCGCCGCAGGAGTTTTCCCGCTCCAACAACCTGGTCCTGACCCACGTAGTCGGCCAAGCGTCGCGGCCGCATCCGGGCAGCGAGCGGCGCAGCTCGGGCCACGTTGGCGGCCCGCGATGCGGCGAAGAGGTCGGGCATGAGTGGCCTCGCGTCGCGGGCCGTCAGCCGGCCCAGACAAACTCGACGGGCACGTCGATGTCGGGATGCAGGCTCTTGTGCACGGGGCAGGTGTGGGCGGCCTGCTCGAGCGTCGTCCGGTACGGGTGATCCGGCGGCAGCGGGATCGTGATCCGCGTGCGGAGCGACGCGATCCGCCGCGGCGGCTCCTTCGTCATCTCCTTCACCGTCTCGACGGTGGCGCCGGTGAGGTTGATGCCGTGCCGCTCCGCCACGATCCCCATGATCGTCATCATGCACGCGCCCAGGGCCGTTGCCACCAGGTCGGTCGGAGAAAAGCTCTCCCCCTTGCCGTGGTTGTCGACCGGGGCGTCGGTGACCAGCGTCGTGCCCGACGGGCCGTGGGTGGCGCGGCAGCGGAGGCCGCCTTCATAGACCGACGCGAGTGTGACCACGGCAACTGTTCTCCTGGGCCAGGAAACGGAGGGCGACGCAAGCCTCATCCTAACGTCCGGCGAGGCTACGATGGTGGCGGCCGCTTTCGGCCTCACGAGGCACCCGCCGCTCCGATGGGATTCCGTTCACTCCAGGCCTGCGTCGACGCCCTGCAGAACGACCGCCAGGCCACAGGCCCCACGGCCCGGCGGCAGCTCGTCGTCGTCGATCACCCCGTCGATCCCCATCTCGAGATTGCCGAGATCCAGCGGCGGCTGTTCCGCGCCGGCGGACCAGCGGTGCTGTTTTCGAAGCCCCGCGGCAGCGACTTCCCGGTGCTCGTGAATCTCTACGGCACGCGGCAGCGGATCGAGCAGATCTTCGCCGACACGCTCGACCGCGTCCGGCGGCTCGTGGAACTCAAGCTCGACCCCACAGCCGCGCTGCGGAAGCCGGGCCGCTACTGGCGGTCGCCCATCGATGCGCTGGCGATGCTGCCGAAGCAGGTCCGTAGTGGTCCGGTGCTCACCCGCTCGATCCCACTCTCCCGGCTGCCGCAGGTGGTGTCGTGGCCGGGCGACGGCGGGCCATTCATCACGCTGCCGGCCGTCTACACCGAGCACCCGGACACACCGGGCACGAAGCACTCAAACCTCGGCATGTACCGGGTGCAGCTCGCCGGCAATGCCTACGAGCCCGACCGCGAGGCAGGCCTCCACTACCAACTCCACCGCGGCATCGGCGTGCACCACGCCGCCGCTCTCGCACGAGGCGCACCGCTCAAGGTGGCGATCTTCGTGGGCGGCTCACCGGCCATGGCCGTCTCGGCGGTGATGCCGCTCCCCGAGGGCCTCGCCGAACTCACGTTTGCCGGCGCGCTGGCCGGCCATCGCATCCCGATGATTCCCCGTCGCGGCGGACCAGCCATCTACGCCGACGCCGACTTCGTGATCGAGGGCACGGTGAACCCCGGGGCCACCAAGCCCGAGGGACCCTTCGGCGACCACCTCGGCTACTACGCCCGGCAGCATGAGTTTCCGCTGCTCCGTGTGGATCATGTCTGGCACCGCGAGGGGGCGATCTGGCCGGTCACCGTGGTCGGCCGGCCGCCGCAGGAAGACACGCTCTTCGGCTGGCTCGTCCACGAACTCACCGGGCCCGTGATCCCCACGGTCCTACCCGGCGTGTCGAGCATCCATGCCGTCGATGCCTCGGGCGTCCATCCGCTGCTGCTCGCTGTCGGCAGCGAACGCTACCTCCCTTGGAAGCGGTCCGATCGGCCGGCCGAACTGCTCACGCAGGCCTCGGCGATCCTCGGCCAGGGGCAGCTGTCGCTGGCCAAGTATCTCTTCATCGTCGACGGGACCGAGGCGCCCGGGCTCGATGCCCACAACGTCGAGCCCTTCCTCGCCCACCTCCTCGCCCGAGTCGACTGGACCCGCGACTGCCACTTCCACACCGAGACCACGATCGACACGCTCGACTACTCGGGCAGCGGATTCAACTCCGGGTCAAAACTGGTCGTCGCGGCGCGGGGGCCGGCACGTCGCGAACTCACGACCGATCTACCGCCGGGGGTGTCATTGCCCGATGGCTTCGCCAACCCGCGGGTCTGCCTACCGGGCGTCGTGGCGGTCGAGGGCCCGCGGATCGAGCCCCGTCCGCGACTCGACGCCCCAAGCGATGCCGCGATCTGGGAATCGGCTCGCAGCAGCCCGTGGTCGGCCGACGTGGAGCGGCTCTGTCACGCCATCGGCCCCGAGCATCCGCTTCGCCGCTTCCCGCTCATCGTCGTCGTCGATGATGCGGGCTTCGCCTCTGCATCGCTCGCCAACTGGCTGTGGCTCACGTTCACGCGGTCGAATCCCGCGGCCAACGTGCACGGCGTCGAGGCCTTCACTCAGCAGAAGCACTGGGGCTGCCGGGGCCCGCTCGTGATCGATGCCCGGCTCAAGCCGCACCACGCGCCGCCCGTGGAGGAGGATCCCTCGGTCACGGCCGCCGTCGATGCCCTCTGCGTCCGCGGCGGCCCGCTCGGCAACCTCGGACTGTAAGGCCGCGGGCGTCCTCGCTGGAAGCGGCGGCTGGTGGCGGTGCACCCCACGCCTCACGGCGTTGGGCTTGTACGGCCGCCAAGAAAGCCGACCGGCCGTAAGGCCGCGGGCAAAAAACGCTGGGCGCCGCGTCAGGCGGAGATCGACGCGATCCGAATCTTGGTCGAGATCGACCGATGGCCGGTGCGGCGGCGGTAGTTCTTGCGGCGGGCAAACTTCTGCACGTAGATCTTCTCGCCTTGCACGAGGCCGACGACCTCGGCCTTCACCGAGGCGCCCTTCACCTTCGGCTTTCCGATCGTGAGCTTGCCAGCCTTGCTCACGGCGAGCACGTCCTCGAACACCACCTCGCTGCCGGCAGGCAGATGGCGGAAGTCGATCTCGAGTTCCTGTCCCGCCATCACGCGGTACTGGCGACCACCATCGACAACGATGGCGTATTCGTGGGCAGCGCCCTTCATGGAGGAAGCAGAATCGGCGGCGGGGGTGGCCTTGGCCATGGGTGCAAGTCCGTAAAAAAGCGTCGAAAAACAGTCAAACCGAGCCCTGTACGATATCGTCGCCGGCAGGACGGGTCGAGAGGTCAGGTTTCCGGCCGGAAAATTCCGGTGCCTGGCGCTCTGCCGGGCCATCGTTCCTCGTTCGCCAGCCTGCCTGCCGTGACGCCATCCCCCCCACTTCCGTCGCCGTCCCGCGAATCGCTGCTGGCCCGCCTGCGGTCGGCTGACGTGTTTGACCTGATCGTTGTAGGCGGCGGGGCGACCGGCCTCGGCACCGCCCTCGACGCCGCCGCCCGCGGCTTCTCCACGCTGCTCGTCGAGGCCGAAGACTTCGCCAAGGGAACGTCGAGCCGGGCGACGAAGCTCGTCCACGGCGGCGTGCGGTATCTCGCGCAGGGCAACGTGTCACTCGTCCGCGAGGCGCTTCATGAACGAAAGCTGCTCCTCGACAACGCCCCGCACCTCGCCCAGCCCCTTCCCTTCCTCGTGCCGGCCTACGGCCTCACCGGCCGACTTTGGGATCTGCCCTTCTACGGGATCGGTCTGGCGATCTACGAGGCGCTCTCAGGATCCGAACGGCTCGGCCGCGTGGGCCTGCTCGGTCGTAAGCGGGCCTTGGCCGCCGCGCCGGGACTGCAGTCGAAGCGACTCGCCGGCGCGATCCGCTACTGGGACGGCCAGTTCGATGACGCGCGATTCGCCGTCGCCCTCGCCCGCACGGCGATCGGTGAAGGCGCGATCGTGCTCAACTCCTGCCGCGCGAGGCGGCTGATCATGGAGGGCGGGGGCGTTGCGGGCGTCGGCATCGAAGACCGTGAGACGGGCGAGTGCTTCGACGTGCGCAGTCGCTGCGTCATCAACGCCACCGGCGTTTGGGTCGACGCCCTGCGGAAGCTCGACGAGCCCGCGGCGGCCGACCTCGTGGCCCCCAGCCAGGGCGTGCACCTCGTCGTCGATCGCGATCACTTTCCGTCATCGAGCGCCATGCTCGTGCCAAAAACCACGGACGGCCGCGTGCTCTTCGCGGTGCCCTGGCTCGGGAAGGTGATCCTCGGCACGACCGACACGCCCCGCCACGACACACCCCTCGAGCCGCGACCCTTCGCCGAGGAGATCGACTTCATCCTCACCGAAGCTGGCCGCCGGCTCGCCGCGCGTCTCACGCGATCCGACGTCCGTTCGGCTTGGGCCGGCCTGCGGCCGCTCGTGAAGCCCGCCTCGGGTGGCGACGACACGAAGCGGATCTCACGGGAGCACACGGTCGAGGTCTCGCCGCACGGACTTGTGAGCGTCACGGGCGGCAAGTGGACGACCTACCGGGTGATGGCGGAAAGCGTATTGGCCGCCTGCATGAGCCACGGCTTGCTGCCCAACCGCCCCGCAGGCGTCACGCGGCACCTGCGGCTCGTCGGGGCGCCGCCGCGCGGCGCCGCCACGATCTCCATCACCGAACCGCCGGGCCCGCACCTCTACGGCACCGAGGCGGCCCTCCTCACCACACTGCCCGGCGCCGAGCGGATGCTGCTGCCTGGGTTCAGTGAGGCGATGGTCCGCTTTGCGGCTCGACACGAACTCGCCCGCTCCGTGGAAGACGTGCTCGCCCGCCGCTCGCGCTGGCTCTTCCTCGACGCCCGGCGCGCCGCCGAGGCGGCCGAGCCGGTCGCGGCCATCCTCCGCGACGAACTGGGCGAGCGGTTCGATGCCGCGGCGTCGGCCGCTGAGTTCACGCGACTCGCGGAGGCGTACCGCATATCACCGCGCTCGTAGCACAGGTTGCCAACCTGTGCCGATCTTTAGCGCAGGTTGAAAACCTACGCTACTGTCCACACCCGTAGCACAGGTTACCAACCCTGTGTTTTCCGCAGGTTGACAACCTGCGGCTACGATTGGCTGGTCACCCGCCTCCCGTAGCACAGGTTGGCAACCTGTGCCGTCCTATACCGTCCTGTGCCGGTCGCGGCTCGTTTGCACGGGCAGCGCAGGCTTCGGTATCTTCCGGCTCCCATCTCGCAGGAGCCTGCCCACCCATGATCCGCATCCATCCCTTCGCCGCTCTCCGCCCGACCTCCGCCCACGCCGCCGAGGTCGCCAGCGATCCCTACGACGTGATCTCGACTGAGGAGGCCCGCGAGCGGGCGGCCGGCAAGCCGCGATCGTTTCTGCACGTGGTTCGCTCCGAGATCGATCTGCCGCCGGAGACCGACTGCCACGCGGCCGCGGTCTACGAACAGGCCGACCGAAACCTGCAGGCGATGATCGCCGCAGGCTCGCTGCTCCGCGATCCCGAGCCCGGCCTCTATCTCTACCGGCAGATTAGGAACGGTCAGGCCCAGCTGGGGATCGTGTGCTGCGTCGAGGCGGAACAGTACCGCTCGGAAGACATTCGCAAGCACGAGAAGACGCGGCCCGACAAGGAGGACGACCGCACCCGGCACCTGCTCGTCACCGCGTGCCACGCCGAGCCGGTGTTTCTCTGCTTTCGCGACCGGCAGCTCGCCGGCAGCACGCTCGCCGCGCGGATGCAGGCCGATGTGGCATCCGCCCCGCTCTTCGACTTCGTCGCGGCCGATGGAGTGCAGCACACCGGCTGGAAGGTGCCCGCCATGGCCCCGTATCTCGAGGCGTTTCGCGGGCTCGATCTGCTTTATATCGCGGACGGCCACCACCGCTCCGCCGGTGCTGAGCGGGCGGCGACGGCGTCAGCGAAGGCGAACCCGCGGCACACTGGCGGCGAGGAATACGGCCGCTTCCTCGCCGTCGTCTTTCCGCACGACCAACTCCGCATCCTTCCCTACAACCGCGTCGTCAAGGATCTCGCCGGCCTCACGCCCGAGCAGTTTCTCGAACGGCTCCGGGGCGTTGGCGACGTGCGGCCGTCTCAGTCGGGCGAACCGGACCACCGGGGCACGGTGCGGGTGTTCGTGAATGGCAGCTGGTGGTCGCTCGAGTTCCCCGAGGCGTCGATCGACCGGGCCGACCCGATCGTCAGCCTCGACGTCTCGCTCCTCCAAGACCGCGTCCTGGCCCCGATCCTCGGGATTGGCGATCCCCGAACCGATTCCCGAATCGAGTTCGTCGGCGGCATCCGCGGCTGCGACGAACTAGAGCAGCGGGCTGGTAGGGGCGGCGTCGCCTTTTCCATGCATGCCACAAGCCCCGACGAACTGCTCGCCGTGGCCGACGCGGGCCAGATCATGCCGCCGAAGAGCACCTGGTTCGAGCCCAAGCTCCGCAGCGGCCTGTTCGTCCACGAGTTTGAACGAATCGCCGGCGCCCGAGTCTGAGCCCGGTCCCGTACACGCCGAAGGCCGTAAGGCCTTGGGCCGGTCACATGTGACGCCGCGTCCGGCGTGGTTTGCCCGCAGCCTTACGGCCGGTCGGCTTTCACTCACCACGCCTCGCGGGCACTTCCGCTTATGGAAACCGTACGCTCCGCCCCGACGAATCCCAGGCGTCAAATACCAGGTGCTCGGGCGACACGCCGTCCTTGCCGACGACGTGCAGCTGGATGTGCGTCCGGTCTTCGAACTGGGTGATCTCCCGCCGCTTGCGGTTGTTGATCCAGGTGGCGACCTCGTCGTGCACCGTGATGTTCAGCCGGGTCACGTCGTCACGGGTCTCCGAGAGGTGGAGCGTCCGCATCACCTCGATCGCCATGCTCTCGGCCGTCTTCACGGTGCCCGTGCCGGTGCACGTGGGGCAATCGCGGAAGATGCTCTTACGGAGCGACGGACGGATTCGCTGCCGCGTCATCTCGATCAGGCCAAAGGGGCTCGTCCGCAGGATCTTCGTGCGGGCCCGGTCGCGCTTCATCGCCTCGTGGATCGCCTTCTCGACACCGCGGCGGTACTTCTCCTTCCGCATGTCGATGAAGTCGTTGACGATCACGCCGCCGAGGTCGCGGAGCCGGAGCTGCCGGGCGATCTCCTTGGCCGCGATCAGGTTCATCTGGTAGGCGTTCTCCTCGGCGCTCTTCTCGGTGCGGAACGAGCCCGAGTTGACGTCGATCGCGACCAGGGCCTCCGTCTGGTCGATGACGATCGATCCGCCGCCCTTGAGCGGCACCTTTCGCTGGTGGATCCGCCCGATCTCCTCCTCGAGGCCGTAGCGGTGGAAGAGCGGCTCCTTGCCCTCGTAGAGCTGCAGCCGCGGGGCGTACTTCGGCATCACGAGTTCCAGAAACTCCTTGGCCCGCTCGTAGGCGGCTGGCTCATCGATCAGGATTCTCGCGACGTCTTCCGTGAACATGTCACGGATCGTGCGGATGATCATGTCGCTTTCCTGGTAGATATCGATCGGGGCGGAGTATTTCCGCATCCGCTTCACGATGCTCTTCCAGAGCCGCAGGAGGTAGGCCATGTCGCGGGCCATCTCCGACTTTGTCCGCTCGGTGCCGGCCGTGCGGACCACGAAGCCCACGCCCTTCGGTGGCTTGAGGTCGAGCATGATGTCGCGGAGCACGCGGCGATCCCGCTCGTCGTCGATCTTCTTGGAGATGCCCACGCGGCCCAGCGGCGGCATGAGCACGAGGTACCGCCCAGGGATCGAGATGTAGGTCGAGAGGGTCGGCCCCTTCGTGCCGAAGCCCTCCTTGATCACCTGCACGAGCACCTCGTCGCCCCGGCGGAGGACATCCTGGATCGGCGGCTTCACGCGCGGCCGGTCGCCGAGCCGCGGCTTCCGCCGAGCCCGCGCCGCCTCATCCCCGCTGGCCTCGGCCGTCTTGCCAGAGGGATCGACGAGGTCAAATGCCTTGTCGGGATCGAGTCCGCCCTGCCGGTAGTACTGCGGCTCCACGTCGCTGATGTGGAGGAAGCCGTTGCGGCCCACGCCGAAGTCGACGAACGCCGCCTGGATCGACGGCTCGATGTTGACGATCCGCCCCTTGTAGA
>JBAXOU010000029.1:0-22736 GCA_037133115.1 Planctomycetota bacterium
GGCCTGAGGGCGTCGCATCCGGCGACGCAGACCACGCGCCGGGCCATCCTGGCCCCGGCGAGACACGCTGAACGCGGCTCGCCTTACGGCGCTGGGCTTGGACGATGCATGGCGAGTAGCACAGGTTGTCAACCTGTGCCGAATGCGCCGCAGGTTGAAAACCTGCGTTCCGTAGGCAACTCGGACTAGACAAGCCCCTCAACCAGGGCCGAACCGATCCGCAGCATGGTCGAGCCCTCGAGGATCGCTGCCTCGAAGTCGCCGCTCATCCCCATCGACAGTTCCCGGAGGGCTTCCGCCGGCACATCGGCCTCGAGCCGGTCGCGGAGTTCCCGCAGCCTGGCGAAGTCGCGGCGGGCATCGGCCGCCGGCGAATCCGGGTGACACGCCATCCCCATGAGCCCACGCAGCCTGAGGTGCGGGGAACGGACCGCGGCAGAGACCAGTGCCGGCACGTCAGCAGGAGCGGCTCCCGATCGTGCTGTGTCGGAAGACAGGTTCACCTCCACCAGCACGTTGCATGGCTGCCCTGACATCGCGGCTTCCGCCTCGAGGCTGGCCAGCAGCCGCTCGCTGTCGAGCGTGTGAATCAGCGAGACGACCGGCAACGTCCGCCGCACCTTGTTCCGCTGCAGGTGCCCGACCACGTGCCAGCGGATCAGCGGCCCCATGTCGGTCATGGCCGCAGCCTTTTCCCAGAGCTGCTGCGGCCGGCTCTCCGCGAGGTCGAGGCAGCCACACTCGGCCAGCAATCGCGTGATCGTCGTGTCGACGTACTTGGTGACGGCGATCAGCCGGACGTCCTCCGCAGACCGGCCGGCGCGGCGACAGGCCTCGGCGACGCGATCGCGGACCGCGGCAAGATTGGCGAGGCAACGGTCCCGCAAGGAGGCGTCCACGGATAAAACGTCACTGGATCTCGAGGGTCCGGGCAATCTCGCCGCTCTTCCGAACCCGTCCCACGAGAAACTCGCACGACACGTTGCAGCCAAGCACGGTGCGGTTTCTGGCGGCGTCGAGCGCCCGGTAGACGAGCCACTGGTCGAGCCCCACCTGCACCCGGAAGCCTGCAGCCTGGTGGCGCGGAAGGATGATCCGCGTGTCGGCCACGGTAAGCTGCCGCCAGGTGAGCGGCCGGTCGATGCGACGGGCGTCGCAGTCGAGCCAGATCGGCGCGTAGAGCCGGTTCGAGCCCTCCTGCGAGAGCACGAGCGTGCCCGAGTCGGCGCGGAGATCACCGCCACCACCGGCCCGCCATTCCGGCAGGGCGAGCGGCAAGGCGAGCATCCGCGGCCGGGTGTCGCCAACCACCACCTCACGGGTCTCTGCCGCTGCCTCCGCGTCGAGTGAGGCCGCCAGTGGCAGGATGCCGCGATACCGCAGAGCCGCCGGGGTGGAAGAGGTGGTTGTCACAGCGTCGGCGAGCAGCACGATCCCGTCCCGGGGCAGCACGACCACCTGGCGTTCGATGTGGCGACCGCCGCCCAGCGGCGCCGTGATCTCGAGGAACGTCGCCTTGCGGTCCGACTCCCAGCACGACACCGTCCAGCCAGCTTCGGGTTCCATCGAGCGGCCGTCGGCCCAGGCCTCCCATTGCCAAGGCCCGTCGACCAGCAAACGGTCGCCGACAGCGATCTCCAGTCGGGGCACCGGATGGCGGTAGTCCAGCATCACCCGCACACTACGGCGGTCCCAGCCGGTACGAATGATCGCCACGCCAGCAGCGGCGTCGTGCAGATCTCGACCGAGCAGTCCCTGCCCGTCGACATCGGTCTGGTCGCGGCGGACAGCCTTGATGGTGCGTGCCCGCCGACTGCCACATTCCGCGAGCGCGTCGAGCAGCGGAGCCGTGAGCGATTCGGGCATCCGCCCGGCCCCCGCGAGGGCACGCCCGCGGCCGCCCAGCAGTCGCAGGACGGCGGTCGCGGCCGCCCGCCAGCGCCGCTCCGTTGGCTTCGACCAGGCCCCGCCGCCGATCTCGTGGGCGATTTCTCGCACGGACGTCCAGCGGACCACTCGCTCCACCATGGCCGATGAGCCGTTCAGGTGAGGAATACCATCGGCCGAAACAAGCCGCTCCATCTCCGCCGCCACCGTCGCCGCGGCACCAGCCTCCAGGCAGCGGCAGGCCTCAACGTCGACGAAGAGGTGGGCCAACACGAGTACGAACCGCGCCGGCTGTGTGTCGCCCGACGCCAGCATCGCCTGGGCCGACCTCGCCTGGCCGACAAGTCGCTCGAGGAGGCCACCCGCCGATCCGCCGGCACGCTTGGTTCTCGCCATCCACGCCAGGGCCCACGTCGCTGCCTCGCAGGCCGTCCAGCGGCCAGCGGGCGAACCAGGACGTGCGACCTCGTCGAGGCATTCGCCGATCGCCGTCTCCAGAAACGCCATGCGCCGCGCGTTTCGGCCGTCCTTCCGCACGAGGCGGGCCAGCCGCCGCAATCGCTCCCGACTGTCGAGCGTCTCGACCGATTCGGCGAGCGATGTGATCCGCCGCTCGGCCTCACGAGCCGCCACCCGCGGCGGGACGATCCGGGGTGCATCGGCTGCCCGGCGGACGCCGGATGGCACAGCCGTCGCGCCGTTCGCGGCTTCGCCGGTGTCCTCCGGCGATGCGGCCTTCGGCTCCCGGCTCGACTTTTTCGTTCCGGAGCGGTGTGAACGCCGGCCTTCGTTCGTGGCGACCATGGGCTTCCTGAGGAGACGTGGGACAGCGGCGATCGGGCGGTGCCGGCCCCCGCATCGCGGCCGGACCGGAACGGCGGTATCGTATCGGAGGGCCCGGGCGGTAGCCACCGCCAGCCACCGAGGGCGACGCATGTCGAGATTCTTCGATTTCGGCCACCGAGCAGCCTGTTCGCTCCTCGTGGCGACCGCCGCGGTGGCCGCGACGATCCTGCCGCCCGCCCGCGCGGAAGGGCCTTCCGCACCGGCCGCGGCGACGCAGACCGACCGGCACCCCGATCTCAAGCGGCTCTCGACCACCGAGGACATCTGGATCGATCCGGTCCGCAAGGAGGTGGTGGTCGGCGGTGAGATCGCCCTCGACAGGGGCATGATCGAGGTCTTCGCCTGCCCGAGGCACACCAAGGAGCATGAGGCGATCGTGGCGACCGCCGCGTCGGCGCGGCTCATGCACGCGGCGCTCCTGGCGATTGGCCTCGAGCCCGGCCGCCCGGTGTCGTTCGACCCCGAGTACTCTGCCGCCCAGGGTCCGGCCGTTGAAGTGATCGTGCGGTGGATGGACGATACCGGGCGTCGTCAGCAGCGCCGCGCGCAGGAACTCATCCGCTCAACGACCACCAAGGCCCAACTCGACGCCAACTGGGTATTCGCCGGCAGCGTGTTCTGGAAGGATCCCGCCGACGGACACGAGTATTACCAGGCCGACGGCGGTGACATGATCTGCGTCTCCAACTTCCCGACCGCAACACTCGACCTGCCGCTGGAGAGTTCGCAGGCCAATGACGCGCTGATGTTCGAGGTCTTCGAGGACCGCGTGCCTCCGCGAGGCACCGACGTCGAACTGGTGCTCTCGGCGAAGCGGTAGGACACCGCCGCTGTCCCGCGTCAGGTCGTCACGCGACAGTGGGTGAGGATCTCCGCCGGCGTGGCGACATAGCCCGTGTAGAACGGACCGAACTCGGCGTATCGGGCGCTCGCCTCGTCAAACCGCATCGTGTACACGATCTCCTTGAGCCAGTCTGGCCGGCGGGCCCAGAGCGTGACTCCCCACTCCCAGTCGTCGAGGCCGACCGACACCGTGATCAACTGGGTCACCCGACCGCCAAACTTCATCCCCGACGCACCGTGCTCGGCCATCAACCGGCTCCGCTCGGCGGAGGGCAGCGTGAACCAGTTCTCCCCGACCTTCCGCTTCTTGTTCATCGGGTAGAAGCAGGCGTTGGGCCAGGGTGGAAGCTCGGGCTCGAGACGGGCCTGCCGCATCGCCGGCTCGCGGGCGGCGTAGCCCTGCACCTTCGCCTTGTACGACGGGCTGTCGACGATCTCCCCCTCCGCCACGAGCCGCTGGGCGTACTGTTCGACCGTGGGTACGTATTCGCTCACCTCGGTAAGGCTCACGAACGAGTAGGTCGGCACGATCGCCTCCCCGAGCGGGCCGGCGAGCAATCGTTGATGGACAGCATCCACCTTGAGCGGATCAGGGTCGAGCACCATCACACCGAAGTCGGCCTTGTGTCCTGGCACGATCCACGTCTGGAGTCGCGTGGCCGCCTCCGGGCCGGCGGGGTCGAGGGCTGCCGCAAATCGGCTTACCCCCTCCGCTCGGCCCGCCGCCGAGAGCGCCGCCAGCCGGCCGCGGTCGAAGGCATAAAAGAGGTGGCTGCAGTGCCAGCCGGTGCACGGCGTGATGGCGGTTTCCACCGCCGCGTGGGCGGCGGCGTGCGGGGAATGACCGGGGCGGGTGGGCTGCGTCACGAAGGACCTCCGGGCATGTGCGGGAACCGACGCGGCGGAGTCTACGTTCCACGTGCCCGGATTCCCAGCCGACCGCCGGCTGGCGGGAGAGTGTCCACAGGCAGCCGTTTCGCGGTACGATACAGGCTCTCCGGAGTCAGATCCGACTCCGCGTTCCTCAGGGGAATCCAACCATGGGACAGGCAGTCGTCGATCCGGCCGAACTCCGTAGGTTCGCCGGCGCCCTTCGGAAGTTCAGCGACGAAGTCGTCGCCCAGATGCAGATGGTGCAGCGGCAGCTCGCCGGCCTCAGTTCCACCTGGCGCGACCAAGAGCAGCAGAAGTTTGCGGAGGAGTTCGAGGCCCAGCTGGGCACGTTCAAGCGGTTTGCCGAGTCGACGAGCGAGTACGTTCCCTACCTGATCCGCAAGGCCGAGCGGGTCGAGGAATACCTCCAGCAGCGCTGACGGATCGTTCTCACTTCCCCGGCTTCCGCACGAGCACCCGCATGTCGACCCAGGCAGACGTCAAATCGATCGACACGCTCGCCTTCATGAAGGCCGCGTTCGCATCGTTCGCCCACGAGTCAGGCCAGGCCATCTCGGAGTGCGAGATGCAGGGGCAACGGGCCGTCGACTGGATCTGCGTCGACCAGGCCGCCTTCTGGAAAGCCGAGGTCCGCAGGATGACCGAACTGGTCAACAAAGCGGTCAAAGACCTGGAGTACTGCAAGGCCTTCAAAAAGGTCGGCAATAACCAGCCCTCGTGCATCGAGGAGAAGAAGGCGCTCGAGAAGGCGAAGCAGCGACTCGCGCGGGCCGAGCAGAAGGCCGAGGCGGTCCGCCGCTGGACGCCCCTGGTCCAGCAGCAGTTCCGGGAGACCTGCGTGCGGCTGGTCCGCTTCCGCGAGGTGGTGGACGTCGACTGTCCGCGGGCGATGGCGCAACTGGAAAAGATGCTCAAGGCGCTCGACGCGTATCGCCAGGTCGCATCGCCCACCGGAGACGCCAGCGGCGGGAGTGGCTCAGGCGGCCAGACCGTGACCCGCCAACTCGACGAGGGGCAGGCCACGAAGCCCGCCGCCACCCCGCAACCGCCAACGAATGGGAGCCAGGCATCATGAGGGTCGGCGACCTGTCGAGCGGCGCGTCAAAACTCGCCAACGCGCTCAAGCAACTGAACATCAAATGGGACGTCGCCACCGAGGGCTGGCACGACGTCCGGGCGAAAGCCTTCCACACGGACAACATTGACCCGCTCACACCAAGCGTCAAAGAAACGCTCGACGCCCTCGGCCGGCTCGCGGAGGTTCTTGACCGCGCGATCCGTGATGTGAGCGACTCCGACGGCATGTAGCCGCCCCGCCCCGCCAGTTCCCGCCCGCGAGGATGCGCCCTTGAGCACCACCACCGCCACCGAACCGACCGCAACCCAGCCCACGGTCTATGACCCGGGCGTGCTCCGCAGACAGATCGACATCCTCCGCGACGGAGCACGGAAGCGGTCGCAGCAGGAGAACGAGATCTCCGCCACGCATGCGTCCTCCGTCGCGCAGACGCAGGAGGCGTCCACGGCCGCCCTCGCCGCCACCCGGAAGAAGTGCACCGACGAGATCGACGCGACGAAGCAGGAATACCAGTCCATTCTCCAGCGGCTCGACGCCTCGCTGGCCGCCGAGCGGAAGAAGCTCGATGACCAGCGGGCAGCCATGCTCACGAAACTGACCCGCGACGCCAGCGCGCTGGTGCAACAAACCAAGGAGGAGGATCAGTTCGAGGAGGGGTCGTTCCGCGAGGTCTTCAAGGAGAAGCGGAAGGATCCGCTGCGGCTGTTCGCCAAGGCGGAAAAGGAGCTGGCCGCGGCCGTCCAACAGCTCGGCGACACCGCCGCGAAGGTCAACGCGTTTCTCGGACCGAAGAAGCTGACCTCGGTCGCTCTGGAAGGAACCGCGCCCGCAGAGCCGCTCTCCGGTGACATCAAGGCTGCCTTCGAGTCGTTGCGTGCGACGGCTGAGGAGAAGGCCGCCGAACTGTTGAGTCACAAGGCCGCGAAGACGGCCTTCGGCACCGGGGTCACCGCCGCCGCGATCGCCGTGCCGCTTCTGCTTGCCGCGGTGGCCGCCATCGCGACGATCCTCGGCATGCGGCTTCCGCTCCCGGTCGGGCTCGGCGTGGCCGCCGCGCTCGCCGGAGTGGGGATCGGGGGTGGACTCTTCACGATCGGCAGGCTCCGAGCGCAGGCCCGTGGGGTTCTGTCGGGCCTGGCGTCGGAGTTCGCCTCGGCGGCCGGACAGGCGATCGGCCTCCAGAAGCCCTGCCACGACTTCCTGGCGACCCGCCGCGACCAGCAGGGCACGCGGATGGACGACCAGTTCAAGAAGGACGCGGAGGAGCGTGCCGCCACGTCGGCGGCAAAACAGGCGGCAATCGTCACCAAGAAGGAGAAGGCCACCACCGACCTGGAGGCGAAGTTCTCCGCGGCATGCGAGCAACTTGCCGCCAAGGTCGCTGCCCATCGCGAGACGGCTGAAAAGAAGTATCCGCCGAAGCTGGCGGAGCTTGAGACGAATCGGGCGGAATCTCTCGCGCGGATCGAGCGGGATCGCGATGAAAAACTCGCGGCGGCCAATCGCCATCGCGATGAGTCACACGCCGCGATGGTCGCCGAGTGGAAGGCAGCCCGCGAATCAACAGCGGCGGTGTACGCCGAGGCCAATGCGATCGATGCGACCGCGTTTCGGTCGTGGGACGACCTCTCCCGTGACGATGTCGCCCTGCCGGCTGACCCGCCTCCAGGGCTTCGCTTCGGGTCGGTGGACCTCACGCTCGAGCGGATTCCCGGCGGAGTTTCGGCCGATGCGGTCCTCAACGACTTCGGGCCGACCGCCTGGTCGAGCCCCGCCGTGCTCGCCTGGCCGGTCGCATCATCGGTGCTCATCAAGACGACGCCCGAGGAGAAGGAGACCTCCTCGGAGATGATGCAGGCCTTGATGCTGCGGATCGCGACCGGGCTGCCCGCCGGCCAGAGTCGCTTTACGATCATCGATCCGCTCGGCCTCGGCAAGCAGTTCGCCGGCTTCATGCACCTCGCCGATTACGACGAGCTCCTCGTCACGAGCCGCATCTGGACGGAGCCGCAGCTGATCGAGCAGCAGCTGGCGAACATCACCGAGCAGATGGAGGTGGTGATCCAGAAATACCTGCGCAACGAGTACCAGTCGATCGGCGCCTACAACGCCGATGCGGAAGTGCCGGAGCCGTATCGCTTCGTCGCCGTGGCCAACTTTCCGGCCAACTTCAACGAGACAAGCGCCCGCCGGCTCGCCAGCATCGCCGCGTCGGGCCCCCGCTGCGGCGTCTACGTGATCCTCTCGATTGATCCTTCCCAGCAGATGCCGTCCGGCTTCTCCCTGGCCGACGTCGAGCAGCACTGCACCGTGCTCACGCTCAAGGACGGCACCTACACCTGGAAAGACCCCGAGTGGTCGAAGTGGCCGCTCACGGTCGAGCAGGCGCCGTCGGACGAGGTGTTCACCAAGATCATCCAGCGGGTCGGGCAGGCGGCCAAGGCGGCCAAGCGGGTGGTCGTCCCGTTCGATCGCGTCGCGCCCCCCGAGAGCGAGTGGTGGCACGGCAGCACGGCGAACGAGGTGCTCGCGCCGCTCGGACCGGCCGGCGCCAAGAAGCTCCAGTATCTCAAGCTGGGCAAGGGGACGAGCCAGCACCTGCTGATCGCGGGCAAGACGGGCTCCGGCAAGTCCACGCTGATGCACGCGATGATCACCAGTCTCGCGCTGCAGTACAGCCCCAACGAGATCCAGTTCTATCTCATCGACTTCAAGAAGGGGGTCGAGTTCAAACTCTACGACCACTACGCCCTTCCGCATGCCCGCGTGATCGCCATCGAGAGCGAGCGCGAGTTTGGCCTCTCCGTGATGGAGCAGCTCGATCGCGAACTGAAGCGGCGTGGCGACCTGTTCCGCGAGCTGTCGGTGCAGAACGTGGGTGGATTCCGGCAGACGGGCCATCCCGATCCGATGCCGCGGATCCTGCTGATCATCGACGAGTTCCAGGAAATCTTCGTCGAAGACGACAAGATCGCCCAGGATGCAACGCTCATCCTGGACCGACTCGTGCGTCAGGGCCGAGCGTTCGGCATCCACGTGCTGCTCGGCTCCCAGACGCTGGGCGGCTCTTACAGCCTGCCCCGGGCCACGATGGGGCAAATGGCCATCCGCATCGCCCTGCAGTGCAACGAGGCCGACTCGAGCCTGATCCTCTCCGAGGACAACACGGCGGCTCGGCTCCTCACCCGTCCCGGTGAGGCGATCTACAACGACGCCAACGGCATGCTCGAAGGCAACAACCCGTTCCAGGTCGTCTTCCTGACGGACGAGCAACGGGAGCAGTATCTCGGAGCGCTCCGGAAGCTCGCCGACCGGCGGACCGACATCCCGCACCTCGAACGAATCGTCTTCGACGGCAATCAGGCCGCCGATCCGGCGCTCAACCCGCTGCTCACCGAGCTCCTGCACTCGGGCACCGTTCATGGGGCTGAGCTCGTGGCCCCGCTCGCCTGGATGGGCGACGCGATCGCCATCAAGGATCCAACCGCGGCGATCTTCCGCCGTCAGGGGGGCGCCAACATGCTGATCGTGGGACAGCGGGAGGATCTCGGTGCGGCCATCCTCGCGATGTCGATGGTGAGCCTCGCCGCCGGTTGCGATCCGCATCCGGGCGGGGCGTTGGGCAGGCCGGGTCGGTTCGTGCTGATGGAGCCGGCGATCGCCGAGGAAAAACCCGACATTCTCATCTCGCGTGCGGCGGCGCACCTGCCGCACGACGTGGAGGTCGTCGGCCGTTTCGGAGTGGGCGACGCGGTGGAGCGGCTCGCGGCGGAGGTGAAGCGACGGCTCGAAGAGCAGGTGCTCGACGGCGAGGCTGTGTTCGTCATCGTCCGCGACCTGGGTCGGTTCCGCGAACTCCGCAAGAACGAGGGAGACTTCGGCTTCTCGTTCGGTGGCGAGAAGAAGGCCTCGCCGGCTGACAACTTCCTCACGCTCCTCAAGGATGGCCCGCCGGTGGGGATCCACATGGTCATCTGGTGCGACTCGCTCACCAACCTCCAGCGGACGTTCGACCGCAACGCGATCAAGGAGTTTGAGTTGCGGGTGCTCTTCCAGATGAGCGGCAACGACTCGAGCCAGCTGGTCGACACCCCAATCGCCGCCAAGCTCGGCCCCCAGCGGGCGCTCTTCATTCACGAGGAGACCGGCACGCTGGAGAAGTTCCGGCCGTATGCGTTTCCGACGGCGGAATGGCTCGAAACCGTCTCCGGTCAGATGCGGGCGCGACCGCAGGGCACGCCAGTCGAGAGGCCCACGCCGAAGCCCGCGGCATCCTCGTCAGAGCCAACGCCCGCGGATGAAGCGGGCGCCGGAATCGGCGGCTTCTCGGCCTTTGGCGGCGGCGAGTTCAACTTTTCCAGCATGCTCGACGACCTGCCGGGCGGCGGCGATGACAAGCCTGCTGAAGGCGACGCGCCCACGGGTTGACCACGGCGGCCGACAGGCCCTCCAACGATCTGCGACCCACGCACACCACCGGGATCTCCATCACTGCGGCCGTCGGCCGACCTGGACGATGACCGTGTCCTCTGTGCCGCTGCGGACCACGCCGAGCGGAACCTTCTCCCCGATCGGTGTTCGGGTCACCTGCAGCACGAGACCGGCAGGCTCGGCCACAGGCACACCGTGAAACGACACCACGAGGTCCCCGGGCCGGATGCCTGCGTTTGCCGCCGGCGATTGTGGCTCGACGGCGACCACCAGCGCACCAAACACGTCGGGCGGAGACGACGCCAGCAGCATGCCCAGGTGGCCGCGCTCGACATACCCGTCTTCAAGAATCTCGCGGCAGACCTTCCGGGCCGTGTTGCTTGGGATGGCGAAGCCGATGCCCGAATAGTCTTTGCCGACGATCGCCGTTGTGATCCCCATCACGCGGCCGTGGACGTCGACGAGCGGGCCACCGGAGTTGCCCGGGTTGATCGCTGCGTCGGTTTGGAGGAACTCCTGGTAGGGACTTTCCAGCACGCCCTTTCGCCCCACGGCGCTGACGATTCCGTAGGTGATCGTGCGGTCGAGACCAAACGGGTTGCCGATCGCCCAGACCATTTCCCCCGTCTCGACCGTGTCGCTGTCGCCCCACGTGGCGACGGGCAGATCCTGAGCGTCGATCCTCAGCACCGCCAGGTCGGTGCCCGCGTCAGCGCCGATCAGTGTGGCGGCGAACCGGCGACCGTCGGCAAGTGCGACGTCAACCTCGCTGCTGTTGGCGACCACGTGATAGTTCGTCACGATCACCCCGTCACGTTCGACGATGACCCCCGACCCCACCTCCTCGGCCGTCTTGCCGATCGGTCGGAGCCCGCGGAGCGCCGCGATTTCGTCCGCCACCGAGGTGAGCCGCTTCTTCGACGTTACGTTCACGACCGTCGGGCCGATGATCCTCGCCAGGGTCGTGAACATCTTGCCGACCGACGTCAGTTCCGCCCGCGCCGCCGCGTCGCGGATGGCCGCCAGCTCGGCCCGGGTGCGGGCATACTGCATCCGCCCCACGAACGAGGGCCACGCGATCAAGCCAACCAAGGCGACGAGCCCAGCGCAGAGCAGCAGCGTCCGCCGATTCGCCGGGGTGGCAGGAGACATCACAGGGTTCCTCGTTCCAGCATGCGCAGCCGCACCAGGTTGATCGCCCACTTGGCCGCCCGGACGGGGGCGAGATCGGCTCCACCGCCGAACACGTGCTCCGTCACCGTCACGCCCGCGTCGTCGGCAATGGCGATATCCACCGCCCGACGCCCCTCGGCCGTCGGCCGCACGTCGCCGATGGCGAGGCCGACCGCTGCGGCCCACTGGCGGCGAGCCTTCTCGGCGGCCGCCCTGACGTCGGCGATTCCCGCCGGCATCACGCAGCTGCCCCGAAAGACGCTAACGCCTGCTTTCCGACGGGCCTCGGCCTGTGCGAGCAACGTCGCCACCCGCCCTGCGGTGCCCGACTCCACAGACGCGAGCGTCGTGCCGCTCGTCGCCACCGCCGCCAAGACGGCGTCCTCGATCTCGTCGTCTTCGACGCCGTAGGCGATCGTGCCAAGGCACTCGCGGATCGTCGCCTCCGTGGGAGCCATCTTCGCCAGGCACTCCGCCTCATGTCGGCCCCGCGCCGCGATCCGCAGCGTGATCGTCGCCTCGTGTGCCGTGATCCCCACGAGCGGATCACGGCCGCGACGGACGAGGTCGGGCAGCATCGCCTCCACCGCGCTCTCACCCGCGCCAAAACACTTGATCCGTCGCTGCACGATCGTGGCCCGGTCGGGCAGCATCGCCAGCACCGCCGGCTCGACGCTCGCCTTCCACATCACCTTCATTTCTGCCGGCACACCCGGCAGGGCGAACACGCGGCACGCTCGCCCAGGACCGCCGGGAAGGTCAGTGTCGATGCCCGGTGCCGTGCCCTCGGGATTTGGGATGATGCGGCTGCCCCGGGGAAACATCGCCTGGCGGCGGTTCGACTCGGGCATTGGCATGCCCCGCTTCGAAAACCGGGCCTCGACGTCGGCGAGGGCCTCGGGCGACAGATCGAGCGGAACCCCGCCCACCGCGGCGAGCACGTCGCGGGTGAGGTCGTCCGCGGTCGGCCCCAGGCCGCCGGTGACGACGACCAACGGCGTCCTGGCCGCCGCGAGGCAAAATGCCTCGATGCCCGCCTCCAGCGTGTCAGGGACGGTCGTGTGAAACGTCACCGGTACACCCAAGACCCCCAGTTCGGTGGCCATCCACCGGCTGTTGGTGTCGAGTCGCTGTCCCGAGGTCAGTTCGTCACCAATCGCGATCACTTCGGCGTGCATGGGGTGGGCCGGCCTCCTGCGGGCGATACCGCCGCTCCCGCGGGGCGGCTATTCTGCATCGTGTATGAAACCGACCATGATGCGGGGCGACTCTCGCCCGGCTGGTCGATCCCGATGCCCCGTCCACCATACCACCACCCTGCCATGCTGCGGATCGGACTTTTAGGCTGTGACGCGAAGCTCGCGGAAGTCGCCCTGGCGGCGTCCAGACGGGGCGACCGGATCGTGGCCGCCCACGACGTCCCGGCGGAAATCCTGAGGGTCCTTGGCCTCGTCACCGAGACCGCATCCTGGGAGCCGCTTCTCGACGCAGCCACCTGCGACGCCGTGCTCGTCGGCGCCGACGGCTGGAACACCGTCCGCGCGGAAGCGGTGCGGACCCTCGTTCAGGCCGGTAGGCCGCTGGTGCTTTCGCAGCCGCTCGAACTCTCGATGCTCTGGGCCTACGAACTCGACATGATCCGCCGCGACACGGGGAGCCGTCTCGTGCCGTGCCTGCCAGACCGCCTCCATCCGTTTGTGACCAGACTCCGTGGACGCATCGAGGCGTCTCTGGCCGGAGTCGATGCCGCGGCCGAGTCGCTTCAGTTCGAACGCCGCATGACCGACCGCTCCAAGGCCGCGGTCCTGGCGCAGCTCTCCCGCGATGCCGACCTCGTGCGGGCCATCGCGGGCGACCCCGCGAAGCTGTCCACACTCGGGGCCGCCGAAGCGGAGGCGGCCTGGCCGACCCTGGCGGTGGGATTCACGGGCGCTACGCAGTTGCCTGTACGCTGGCAGGTGGCGCCTGCTGGTACACCCGGCCTCTCGATTCGGCTGCAGTCTGCGGCTGAGAGCGTCACGATTGAGGCGCCGGACGAGTCCTCCCGCGACTGGACGTGGAACGGTGCAGCCGACGGCGGTGGCTTCGACCGCGGAGCCGCCACGCTCGCCGCGCTCGACGCCGCCCTCGGCCACGGCTCGCCACGCGACCCCGAAGCGATTCCAACTGCCTCGTGGTCCGATGCCGCCCGCGCCATTGAACTTGCCGAGACGGTACCGCGCAGCCTTTCCAGGGGGCGGTCGATTGATCTCCATCGTGAGGAGTTCACCGAACTCGGCACCTTCAAGGGCACGATGGCGTCTCTGGGCTGCGGACTGATCATGGTGGCCCTGGTCGTCGTGATCGTCGCCACGCTCGTGGCCGGCGTGGCCCGCGAGTTCGGCTGGACCGCTGCGGGAGGCCTGGTCGATGCCTGGCCGATCATCGTTCTGCTGGTGCTGGGGCTGTTCTTGGCCCTCCAAATCATCCCCTTCCTGATGGGGACCAAGGACGGCGACGGCGGGCCGCCCGGGCCCGCGTCGGAAACATGAACCCGTTTCCTCGGGACGGCAGGTTTTTCCGCCCCGCCCCCGCCTGACGGCCCGGGAGGGCCCCACTGGAAAGGTGTACGGGCTGGAGCACTGCCGGTGGACGGCCACCGCCAAGCGGCCGATTTTCCCGCAAGGTGTGGTTGTCGCCGGGTGGCCGGCGTCCACCGTCACGGGGGTCGGGAGCGATTCGGCATGCAGAGGTCGTCAGCATGGTTCCCGCTTCTGGCTCTCCTTGCCGTTGGTCTGGTGCGTGACGCCGTCGCCGAGTCACGTCGCACCGCCATCGTGATGGCGATTGAGTCGCAGCGCGACTCGGTGGTCAACATTCACGGTCAGAAGCTCATCGGGGGTGACGATGGCGCGGAAGCTGAGGTTCGCCGCGTCAACGGGATGGGCACCGGCGTGGTGATCGACCCCCGCGGCTACGCGGTCACCAACTACCATGTCGTGGAGGGGGTGCGGCGGATCGAGGTGACGCTCGCCTCAGGCAAGACCACCTCGGCCGCGCTGGTGTCTCATGACCCGCGCACCGACCTGGCGGTCATCAAGATCGCCAGCGACGTCCGCCTCCCGGTGGCGACGATCGGAACGTCGAGCGACCTGATGATCGGGGAAACGGTCCTCGCACTCGGCAACGCTTACGGCTACGAGCACACCGTCACCCGCGGGATCGTCTCGGCCCTGCATCGCAACGTCGAGGTCAGCCGCACCCAGCGATACGAGGATCTCATTCAGACCGACGCGAGCATCAATCCGGGCAACTCCGGCGGACCGCTGCTCAACATCAACGGTGAGGTGATCGGCATCAACGTCGCGGTGCGGGCGGGTGCCCAGGGGATCGGCTTCGCAATCCCCATCGACCGCGTGCTCGACATCGTGTCGCGGCTGATGTCGGTCGAGCGGATCGACCAGACGTGGCACGGACTCGTGGTGCGATGCGATGGTCGCGAGGGCGCGGTGGTGGAGGCCGTTCACCGACGCAGTCCGGCCGAGAGCATGGGTGTGAAAGCGGGTGATCGGATCACGCGGATCGGCGAGTTGGCCGTGGCCCGCCAACTCGACGTGGAGCGCGCCCTGATCGGCCACAAGGCTGGTGAGAGCATCCCGGTGACCATGGTCCGCTCAGGCGGTGAGGAGCAGATCGAACTGTCTCTCGCCGAGGTCTCTCGCGACTCGGAGTCGCTCGACGACCGCTGCTGGGCCGAGATCGGCTTGCGGCTTCAGCCAGCCCCCGCGGCCAAGGTGCAGAAGCTCCAGGCCCGCTATCGCGGCGGCCTGGTCGTGACGGCAGTCCGCGAGGGCGGGCCGGCGGCCGAACAGGGGATTCAGGAGGGCGACATCCTGGTGGGGCTTCATGTCTGGGAGACGATTGCCCCGGACAACGTGTCATACATTCTCGACAAGGCGATCGAGGAGCATCTCAACCCGATCAAGTTCTATGTGCTGCGAGGCCGCGAGACGCTGTTCGGTCACATGGTCTCGGACACGGTCCGCCGCTAGGCAACCCGCTCGTTTCCGGAGGGAACCTGTCGGTCCCTTCCGTCCCGCGGCTCCGCAGCGACAATCGGGGCATGGAACTCGATTTCGTTGCCGGCCTGCTCGCCCGTATTCCTGCCGACGCGAGGCTGGAGGTTCCGCCGGGCGACGACGCAGCGGTACTCAGGCCACCCGCCGAGCGTCGCACCGTGGTGACGGTTGACATGCTCATGGAGGGTGTCGACTTCATCCTCGGGCCCGAGTGCACCCCGCGGATGGTCGGCCACAAGGCGTTGGCGGTGAATCTCAGCGACCTGGCAGCGATGGGAGCTCGCCCCGAGGCCGCGGTCGCGGCCGTCGCCCTGCCTCGTGCGCATGGCGACACGATCGGCCGCGGCCTTCTCGACGGGATTCTCACGCTGGCCTTGGAGCACGGCATCACCCTCGCTGGCGGCGACACAAACGCCTGGGACGGGCCGCTCGTGATTTCGATCACCGCCATCGGGAGCGTCGCCCCGGGACGGGCCTGGCGTCGCGACGGGGCAAGGCCCGGCGACCTGCTCGTCGTCAGCGGGGCGTGTGGTGGCAGCTTGCTTGGCCGTCATCTGGCCGTGGTGCCACGGGTCCGTGAAGCCCTTGCGATCGCGAGCCGCTTCGACGTCCACGCGGCGATCGATGTCAGCGACGGGCTGTCGCTCGACCTTGCGCGGATGATGCGCGCCAGCGGCACCGCAGGGCTCCTCGATCTCCCCGCGATCCCGATCCATCCCGACGCCCTTCGCATGTCGGCGACGGCGGGCCACGGCGCTCGCCCGCTCGATCGCGCGCTGTCCGACGGTGAAGACTTCGAACTGCTCCTCGCGATGCCGCCCGACGAAGCGCGGCGACTCGCCGCAGAGGCGGTGGCGGTCACCGGCACGCCCTTCACCGTCATCGGTGAGGTGGTCGCGGGCGCGGGGCTCACCGCACGGTTTGCCGACGGCTCCACGGCACCGCTCATCCCCCGGGGCTACGAGCATGCCTTTGACCAATGACCACCATCAGGGCGGCTCGGTCCGCGAGGCGACGGTGCACGTGCCCGACGAGTCGGCGCTCGAGCCGCTCGCCCGCTCGCTCGTTGCCACGCTCCCCCGCCCAGCCTTCGTGGCCCTGCACGGCGACCTCGGCGCCGGGAAGACCACGTTCGTGAAGGCGATCGCCACGGCGGCAGGCATTGATCCGGCCACGGTCGTGAGCCCCACGTTCGGCCTGATCCACGAGCACGTCGGGCCCGAGGTGACGATCCTCCACGCCGACATGTACCGGCTCATCGGCTCCGACGACCTCCACGAGATCGGCTGGCACGACGCGCTGTCCCGTGCGACCTGGGCGTTCGTGGAGTGGCCAGAGCGGATTGCCGACGCCCTGCCGGCGGAACGGCTCGACGTGACGATCTCGATCGATTCGCCGACAGCCCGTTCAATCCGGCTCGCGAGTCGCGGCTCGCGTCACCATGCCACGGTCGCGTCGCTCGGCGGATGAGCGTCAGAGCACGAGCTTTCGCACCGCCTGAAACTGCGGATGCGACGCCGAGCGGCACCATTCGAAGAGCACGGCCTCCGACGTCGTCGGGACAGCGCCGGCCGCCACCAGCCGCCGCAGGGCGACGTCGCGATCGATCGCGTGTCGCGACGAGATCGCGTCCACCGCCAGAAACACCGCATAACCTTCGGCCAAGAGATCGAGCGCCGTCTGGGCGACACAGACGTGGGTTTCCAGACCACACAGCACGATCTGCCCGACCCTCGCAGCAATGGCTGCCGCAAACCCTTCGGCGCCACAGCAGCTGAACGAGAGCTTCTCGAGCGGTGGCGGGAGGAG
Organism: Planctomycetota bacterium; assembly: GCA_037133115.1. GTDB lineage: Bacteria > Planctomycetota > Planctomycetia > Pirellulales > UBA1268 > QWPN01. The sequence continues at coordinate 17,020 of JBAXOU010000029.1, forward strand.
TTCGGCCAGTGCGGGCACGGTGGCCCCGAGCCCCTTGCGATACTGCTCCGTCAGCACCGCCGGCACTCCGAGCAGTCGCGCCCCCTCTGCGAGTCGCCGGCAGCGGGCTACGACGACGTGGCCATCAGCCACCGCGGGCACGAGCCGCTCCTGCACGTCGATCACGCAGAGCATCGATGTGGACGATGAAAGACGCATCCCTGTGATTCTGCTCCACCGGTTGACGGAAGCACTCAGCCCGCAGGGATCGACCGAGGCTCGTCGGCCCGCTGCGGGGTCTTGGTCAGATCGGCCGAAGCCCCCGCCGGCAGTGCCCTCAGCCGGGCGATCTTCGTGGCTGCCGTCGGCTCGCCGGCCGCCTCATGGCCCGGCGCGGCGCCAAAGAGGATCGTGCGGCCCTTGTTGTCGACCAACTCCCACGTCCGCGCTGTCGGTGAGCCTCCGCCGGCGGGCCGGCAACCGATCAGGCCCAGCGACTTCCAATCCGGCCCCACAGCCGCGGCCACGGCGGATCCTTCCTCCACCAGCGGATCGCCCCAGGGAAAACCCACGGCGCCCTGCGGTCCCGACGGCACACCCGTGATCCGCGGATACTCGGCGGCGGTCTCGGCGGTGAAGTCATCACTTGGGAGCACCACGGCCTCGGCGTCGACGGCCAGCAGGCCGCCCGGCACCGCCACCATCGCCACCGGCTCGCGGCACCGCACAACGACGTCGGCCGCGGCGGGATGCGTTGCAGTCACCGACACCACCTCGCGGACCCACGGATGCATGGCAAACGCCCGGGCGATACGGCGAACCAGTTCCGGGTCGTCGAGCGGTATCCCCGCGTCGAGGCTGGCATCCCGGAGCGCCTCCGACTTCAGGTCGGCCCGCACCCACGGCGCGACGCCCTCGACGGTGATCGATTCGGGGTGCAGCACCAGGTCGGCCGCCCCGCGAACGCGATCGCCGAGCCTGGACCACGCCGCCCAGCCCAGACCGACCGCGGCGATGGCGACGACCATCGCGCCGACGCCGGCTCGGTGCTCAACGAGAAAGGCTGCCGACCGAGCCGGGGATGCCTGCTCCCCAGCGGGTTCACGACGGCGCGGTGACTGGTTTGGAACCCCGGGCGGCACGGCCTTACCAGACCTCGATCTGCGGCGTCAGTTCGACCCCGAGCTTCTCGCGGACTCGTGAGCGGACTGTTTCCACGAGCGTCCGCACGTCGTCGCTGGAGCAGTGCGGCCCAGCCATCACATAGTTGGCGTGCGGCGCGTAGACGCTCGCATCGCCCGCTCGGAGGTCGCGGGCGCCAGACTGTGCGATCAGCGACTCAGCCGTGGTGCCGAGCGGATCCTTGAACATCATCGCCACCGTCCTGGTGCCGCCCGGCTGCGTGGACCGCCCCACGATCCATTGCTTCTGCATTCGCTTGGTGAGGGCGGTCGGATCCTCCTCGTCGAGTTCCAGCCGACAGCCGATGATGAGGCAGTCGTCGAGGTTGCTCCAGCGAGACTCAAAGGCCAATCGCGACCGATCGCGAACCTCGGTCGTGCCGTCCGCGAGCATCACGGTGACGTCCGCCACCCGCTCGCCGATGTCACCGCCGTGACCGCCCGCGTTGCCAACGAGCGCGCCACCCACCGTGCCCGGCACGTCCACGAGCGTCTCGAGCCCGCTGAGCCCGGCCTGCACGGCAGCGGAGACGACGTGGACGAGCTTCGCACCAGCCCCGACCTTCACGGCCGGCCTCTGGACATCGATCCCACAGAACGCCGGCGCGGAAAGCCGCACGACCATGCCGTCGAAGCCGCCCGCCGGAACGAGCACGTTTGATCCGCCGCCGATCACCCGCAGTGGGATCCGTCGCTCGTGACACCGCCCCACGACGCGTGCGAGGGCCTCGGTGTCGATCGGTTCGCAAAACCACGATGCCGCGCCGCCGAGCCCGAGCCAGGTGTGGTGGGCCAGGGGCTCCTGGGATGACACGGCAACGCCGAGGTCGTCGAACGGAGACGCGGCATCGCCAGGGGTGGACGATCGGGCTGATTGGTTCATCGATGGAATCCCTCGGTGCCCACGCGCTCGCGCTGGCAGCCCGATTGTGCCTCAGCCTGCGGCGGCCCGTCCATGCCGAACCGGGATCGCCCGCCCGCACCGCCGGCGGCGATCTCAGGCGGCCCGGCGGCCGGCAAACGGGGGCTCCGCCGGGTGGGCGAGTTGCAGCCATCCGTCGACCAGCATCGCCAACGACGTCTGTCCGCCCCCGGGGCCTCCGAGCCAATGGCCCCGCGGCCGGCGGCCGAGCACGACCACACAGTCACCGCGACCGAGGGAGGCGAGCAGGCGATCGACGCGGGCATAGGCCACGACGTCCTCCTGGGTCGGCTCGTCCGCAGCCACAGTGGTGGGCACGACCAGACAGGCGTCGCTCCATCGACCAAGTCGGCCTGCGAACGACCTGCCGCCCAGACGGCGGGCCACGGACGCGTCAGCGATCACCGCTAGTCGCCCGCGTGTCAGCCGCCGAAGGCTTGCCATCGATGCCGCCACGGCGTGCATGCTCGAAGGCGTATCGACAAACACCGCCGCGTCCTGCCCGCGATCGATGCGCTCGAGTCGACCGGGCAACGACCCGGCGGCCTCGATGCCACGCGCCGCGTGCTCGAGCGTCACGCCGTAGCGGGAGCCCACCGCGGCGGCGAGCACCGCATCACGAACGAATGGCACCGTCGGTGTCTCCACCGACACCGGCATCGTCTGCCCGCCGGACTCGAGTAGAAAGGTGCGGCCGAAGAGGCTGCCGTCGAGCGGCCGGGCGTGGACGTCGCAGTCGGGCCGCAGGCCGGCTTCGATCAGTGTTGTCTGCGCCGGCGCCACGGCAAGCAATGGACGACGTGCCGCCGCAGACAGGCCCGTCACCAGGCAGCCGTCGTCGGCGAGCGTTTTCATGATCCGCGTCAGGACGTTCCGATAGGCCCGCGGCGTCGAATGGCGGTCGAGGTGGGCGGCGACACGGTTGGTGAAGACAACGGTGTCAGTGGTCATTCCGGCGGTCGCCTGGGCAGCCAGCATGCGGCTCGAAACCTCGACGATCGCATGCGAGCAGCCGCTCCCGGCCAATCCGGCCAGGGCGCGTGCCAGCGCCGCCGGCGAGACGACATCGACCGCCGTGGGCTCGGTGTCGTCGGGGCCAAGGCAGCCGAGGTCCGAAAGCACGCCGACGCGATGGCCTGCCTCGGCGAGCACGGCGGCCGCCAGCCATGCGGTGGTCGTCTTGCCGCTGGTACCGGCCACGGCAATCACCCGCATCTCCCGCGACGGATCGCCGGCGAGCGCGTGGCAGACCCGGGCATGGGCCCAATCGGCGTCGGGGACGAGGCACAGCGGGATTCCCTCCGTGGAGATGATCCGCTCCGCAACCACCGCCACGGCACCGCGGGCGATGGCCAGCGGCACCGCCTCGTGGCCGTCGCCGTGGTCGGTCGCCCGCGCCACGAACACATCGCCCGGGCGGCAGCGGCCTGCCTCGTCTTGGCACGACCTCACCACGATGTCGTCGCAGCCGATGAACCGGGCCCCGGAAACCAGCTTCGAGAGCCTGACATCGCGGCGGCCATTCCGGCCCGACGCCCCACCCTTCCCGGTCGCAGAATCACGCATGACGGCCTCCTGCCGAACGTAGTTCGAAGGCCGCACAGGGCGTGCCTTCGCAGGTTGACCCGCCCGTCCTTGAGCAGAGCCGACAGCGGATTGTCGATGGCGTCGAAGATGGGTCAAGCCGGGTTTCAGCCACCTGCGGGCGAACATCCCGCAGACTCACGCAGACAGCCCGCCTTGCCCCGGCGCGCGATTCTGGGGTAGCGTCGCTGTTGCTTCTTGTCGGATCACCGTGAGGATACGAATGGCCCCCGTCCTTCCTGGCCGCCCTCCTCCCGTCCTCTGGATCGGCCCAGCGGAGGCCAGTGGCGAACTCGCACTCGCGCGGGCGTGGATTGCCGAACGTGCTGATGTGCTCGACGCCGTCTCACCTGCCACCGCGGTGGCGAATCCACCGGAGTCGATCAGGGACCGATCACCGGCGGCCGTCCTGCTGGCATCCTCGGCCGCGATCTCGTGGAGCGTGGCCGACTGCGTGACCGTGTCGCGTCGCTGGCCGCTGGCGCCGTTGGTGTCGGTCGCAGCCACGCTCGTCGAAGGCCGCCGGCGCAGCGGCCCGGCGCTTCCAGGCGTCGAGGAAGTGGCCTGGAACGATTTGCCCGGGCGGCTTGCGTGGTGGCTTTGCGACCGAGCGGTCGGCGCGCCGGGCACCCTGGGCATGCCGGCGACCGCCCGACGCGAGGAGCGGTTGCTGGAGGCGTCGCGGCGGATCGCAGCCATGCGTCCGCGAAGGCCGGCGCGGGTGGAAGTGGCCGCCACCAGGGCGATCGACGTCGAGGCGGTCACGGATCTCGTAGCCGCTGCCGGGCACGCGGTTGTCGGGCGGCGACTGGGGAGACCCCCGATCGACCACACCGCCGACGCCGTTGTCTGGGACGCCGGCGACCTCGACACCTCCCACATCACCTGGACGGGCCTGCTTTCCGCAAATCGCCCTCATGCCGCCATTATCCTCCTCGACTCATTTCCTCGATCGGAGACGGCGGCGGCGGCGATCCGCATGGGGGCCACGGCCGTCCTCTCGCGGCCAGCGTCACTCGAGTCGCTCTCAGGCATCTTGCTGCATGTGGCGCCGCCATCCAGCGGGATTCGTGGTTGACGCGGCCTTCTCGGCTTCCCTACATGTCACGCATGGCGAAAGGTGCGGAATCCATCTCGGTCTGGGCGTGCGGTGCCCTGCTGGCAGCCGGTGGGTGTGCCCACCTCGCGGCGTTGCCCTTCTCAGCATCGGCCCCCGCGGTGGCCGCTTCGATGGTCGCGGCCGGCGACGGGCTTCCAGATCGCAGTGAGGTGACGGCCGGGCAGTTGGTCATCCACGCCGACTTTCCACTCGCCGGCCAGCATCGCCTCGTGCGGGAACTGGACGGCCTGCGGATCGACGTCAGCCAGGAGCTGGGGCTGCCTGTGTCTGACGAACCCGTCCACCTCTACCTCTTCGAAAATACCGAACGCTACGACGCCTTTGTGGCCCGCCGGTTTCCGTCATTTCCGGCGCGGCGGGCGTTTTTCGTCGAGACCGACACCACGCTCTCCGTGTTCGCGCCGTGGCAGGACAGGATCGCCGAGGATCTCCGACACGAGACGACGCACGGCTACGTTCACGCCGTCGTGCCCGCGGTGCCCCTGTGGCTTGACGAGGGGATTGCCGAGTTCTTCGAGACCCCGCGAAGCGACAACGGCCTGCACCGCGGCCACGTGGCTCATCTTGCCGGGAGGCTCCTGGAGGGCACCTGGCAGCCTGATCTCGACCGGCTTGAGGCGCTGTCGGCCGCGGGCGAGATGTCTCAGGACCACTATGCCGAAGCCTGGTGCTGGGTGCACTGGCTGCTCCGGACCACGCCCGAACGCCGCACGGTCCTTCAGGACTACCTCGCCGACGTTCGCCGCGACCCTCACTGCCGGCCACTCTCGGCACGAATTCGCCACGAACTTTCACCGTCGGGCGACGCCGCCGCGGATGTCAAGCGCCACCTCGCCGCGTTGGGCGGTGTCACGCTCGAGCGCTGAGGGCCTCGCGTCGCACAGGTTGTCAACCTGTGCCAAGTTCCGAGCAGGTTGACAACCTGCTCTAC
>JBAXOU010000030.1:0-22685 GCA_037133115.1 Planctomycetota bacterium
GGCGAAGCGAGGGCAGCATCGAGTGAGCGAAGGGCAGGATGCCCGCAGCGAACGTCCGGCGACGGGCATGGGCAGCCCCGAGCGGCGCACCACGAACAGCCCGCGGCCTGACGGCCGGTCGGCTCACAAACTCCGGAACGGCAGTCACGGCGCACCTCGAACTGGCGGCAGGAACGGCGAAAGACGATACTGAAGGCATCACGGAGTCGGGGCGGCAGCCTTGGAACTCTTGCAGGGAGTCGAACCATGTCGCGATTCATCGACCTTCCAGACGGCATGAGCCGTCGGCACTTCCTCAACCACCTCGCCGGCGCCGCGGCACTGGCGGCACCGGCCACCGCCTTCACCAACGCGATCCTCGCCAACGCGACCGACATGAAGAAGCGGCACAAGGCCGCGATCATGCTCTGGATGGGGGGCGGTCCCAGCACATTGGACATCTGGGATTTGAAGCCGGGGGCGGCGACGGGCGGCCCCTTTAAGCCGATTGGCACCAGTGCCGACGGCGTGCAGATCTGCGAGTACATGCCGCTCATGGCCAAGCAGATGCACCACATGGCGGTCGTACGGTCGATGAGCACCCGCGAGGCCGACCACATGCGCGGCCGCTACTACATGCATACGGGCTATGTGCCCAACCCGAACGTCGAGCACCCGAGCTACGGCTCGGTGATCGCCCATGAGCTCGCCGACCAGGTGCCGCAGCTCGAGATCCCGCCCTTCGTGTCGGTGGGCAGCGGCAGCGTCGGGCCAGGATTCCTGGGCATGACGTGGGCGCCGTTTGTGGTCGACTCCAACGGCAACGTCCGCAACCTCGACATGGGCGTCGATCCGACGCGGCTTGCCCTGCGGATGGAGATGCTGGCGACGATCGAGAGCCGGTTCATCAAGGAACGGCGGGGGGCGTCGGCCGACGATCACGCCAAGGTTCTCGACAAGACCGTCAAGCTGATGACCAGCAAGCAGATGGTCGCCTTCAAGGTGGCCAAGGAGCCAAAGGAAGTTCAAGAGCGGTACGGGAATAACGGCTTCGGCAAGGGCTGCCTGATGGCCCGTCGCCTCGTCGAGATGGGCGTGCCGTTCGTGGAGGTCGATCTTGGCGGCTGGGACAACCACGCCACCATCTTCCCCACGCTCCAGAACCAGAAGCTGCCGGTGCTCGATCAGGCGATGAGCGCGCTGGTGGAGGATCTCGCCGAAAGGGGCATGCTCGACGACACGGTTGTGATCTGGATGGGCGAGTTCGGCCGCACGCCAAATATCAACGGTGGCGGTGGTCGCGACCACTGGGCACGAAGCTGGAGCGCGGTCGTGGGGGGCGGCGGATTCAAGCGGGGCGTGGTCGTCGGTGAGACGAGTGCCGACGGCAAGGAGGTGGTCTCGGAGGCCTACGCCTCGCAGGATCTGATGGCGAGCGTGCTCAAGGCGCTCGGTGTCTCGCTGGAGACCACGTTCACGGCAAAGAACGGCCGGCCGATGAAGATCGCCAACTCCGGCAAGGCCATCAAGGAACTCTTCGCCTGACAGCGGCAGCCGGAGGCGATGCGGGCGGTGGTGCAGCGGCGTCAAGCGGCGGCATGCCTCGTTCCACAGGCACGGCGAAGCCGCTCGCGAGGCTCGTGCTCCCGGTCCTCCTGGAGCAACTGCTCGCCCTGTCGGTGGGCTTCGTCGACAAGTGGCTGGCTGGCAACCTGTTCGCCGGTGCCGAGCCCCTTGCTGCCGTGGGCCTGGTGGCGTACTGCCTGGCGTTTCTCCCGGTGCTCTTCGCGCTCCCAACCGCCGCCGTGACGGCCCTCGTCGCCAGGCATGTTGGGGCCGGCGAACCGGCAGCGGCCCGGCGGGCTCTGGCGCAGTGTGGACTCGTGGCCATCGCGCCGACGGTTGCGATGGCGATGCTGGCGGCAGTCTGGGGCAGCAGGCTGGTGGAGTCGCTCGGACTGCCGCCGGAGAGCAGCCTGCTGGCGGAACGCTATCTCGCGATCGTCCTCCCCGCGCTGCCGGCGATGGCGGTGATCTGGGTGGGGGTCGCGGCCCTGCGCGGGGCTGGAGACATGGTGGCCGGTCTGGTGTCGATGTCGGTCGTGAACGTCGTCAATGCGGCGGCTAGCTTCGCCCTGGCGACCGGAGCCGGCGGCCTGCCTCGGCTCGGGTGGGAGGGCCTGGCGTGGGGAACGTTCGCCGGTTACTGCTGTGGCGCCGTCTGCGTGGTAACGATTCTCGTGGGCAACGCCCGCGGCCTGCGGCCGCGGGCGGCCGATTGGATTCCCGACACCGCGTGGCAGCGACGGATCGCCCGCGTGGGCGTGCCAGCGGGCGTCGATGCGGCCGCCAACGCAGCCTGCCACCTGACCTTCCTGTCGATCGTCAACCGGCTGGGCAACGTCGATGCCGCGGCCCACGCCGTGGCAGTGACGATCGAGTCGCTCGCCTTCCTGCCCGGCAGCGCGTTCCAGGTCGCGGCCGCCACGCTCGCGGGGCAGGCTCTCGGTGCCCGGGACGAGCGACGGGCCCGCAACGGCGTCTGGCTGGCCGCGGGAATCGCCGCCCTCCTGATGGGCCTCGTCGGCGCGGCATTTTTCCGGTTCGCAGGGCCCCTGTCGACCTGGTTCGCCGGTGGCGGCGCGGGGCCGGAGGTCGCCGATCGTGCGGCATCGCTGGTGCGGATCGTGGCCTTTGCGCAGCCGTCGTTGGCGCTCCTGATGGTGCTGTCCGGCGGGCTGCGAGGCGGCGGAGCGACCCGGCTCCCGCTGATCGTCAACCTCCTGGGCCTGGTGGTGATTCGCCTGCCTTTGGCGGTCCTGCTCGCCTATCGCGAGGTCGAACTCCCCGGGGGCTTCGGCGTACTCGTCGGCATGGGGCTCGGCGCCCGGGGCGCTTGGCTGGCAATGGCGGCCGACCTGACGGCACGGGGGCTGGCGATGGCAGCGATCGTCGCCCGACCCGGATGGACGCGGGTGCGGGTCTGATCCGCCGCGCCGCCGCGGATTGCCATGGCCTTGAGGGCCAGCGACGCTACACTTTGCCCAGGCGACGATCGTGCGACGTCTTCGCTGGCGATGGCGGTCCGAAACATCTGCAGACCCCTCTTCCCGAGCGAGGGCCTCGAATGGCGGTCGATCTCGACCTGAAGCACTGGAGCACCGCGGACGCCGCCGATCTCTATGAGGTCGCACGCTGGGGCAACGGTTATTTCTCGGTGGGGCCGAATGGGCACCTGCTCGTTCACCCGGACAAGGATCCGACGAAGAGCATCGATCTCAAGCAACTCGTCGACCGCCTCCAGGTGAGGGGCATCGATCTGCCGATCCTGCTCCGCTTCGCGGAGATCCTCCAGCACCGGCTCGGCGAACTGCACGGCGTGTTCACCCATGCGATGCGGGAGAACGGCTACCGGGGCGACTACTGCTGCGTCTATCCCGTGAAGGTCAACCAGCAGAGGCAGGTCGTCGAGGAGGTGCTCCGCTTCGGCAAGCCCTATCATTTCGGCTTGGAGGCTGGCAGCAAGCCGGAGCTCCTGGCGGTGATCGCGCTGGCCGACAACGACACGCCGATCATTTGCAACGGCTTCAAGGACGCGGAGTTCATCGAGACGGCCATGCTCGCCCAGAAGATCGGGCGGACGATCATCCCCGTCGTGGAGCGGTTCTCCGAGCTGCACCTGATCCTTGAGTACGCGGAGAAACTCGGTGTGCGCCCGCGGATCGGCATGCGGGTGAAGCTCGCCACGCGGGGCAGCGGTCGCTGGCAGTCGTCGGGGGGCTTTCGGAGCAAGTTCGGGCTCACGGCCAGCGAACTCATCAAGGGTCTCGAGCTGCTGGCTTCGCGGGGCATGGAAGACTGCCTCCAGCTGCTTCATTTCCACCAGGGAAGCCAGATCACCAACATCCGGCACATCAAGGGGGCGCTCAACGAGGCGTCGCGCATCTACACGGAACTTGTGAAACGCGGCGCCGGCCTCCGCTATCTCGACGTGGGCGGTGGGCTGGGCGTCGATTACGACGGCTCGCAGACCAACTTCGAGTCGAGCGTCAACTACAGCCTTCAGGAATATGCCAACGACGTCGTCTCCCACGTGCAAAACGCCTGCGACGAGGCAGGCGTGCCCCACCCCACGATCATCTCCGAGAGTGGCCGTGCTGTGGTCGCCTACCACAGCATGCTCATCTTCGGCGTGCTCGGCGTGTCGGAGCAGGGGGGGAGCAGTGAGGTGACCGAGCCTGCGGCGGATGCGGAGCAGCCCCTGCACGACCTCTGGGAGGCCTACCAGGGGATCAACGTGCGGAACCTCCTGGAGAGTTACCACGACGCCCAGCAGTCGCTCGACACGGCGATGAACCTCTTCTCAAGCGGCTACCTGCCGCTCGACCAGCGGTCGGCCGTGGAGAACCTCTACTGGGCGATCTGTCGCCGGATCCACAAGCTGACGAAGACACTCGAATTCGTTCCGGAGGAACTCGAGGGCCTGCAGGCGTCGCTCTCTGACACCTACTTCTGCAACTTCTCACTCTTCCAGTCGATCCCTGACAGTTGGGCCATCAAGCAGCTCTTTCCCGTGATGCCGATCCATCGGCTGAACGAACGTCCCTCACAGGCGGCGGTCCTCGGCGACGTGACCTGTGACTCCGACGGCAAGATCGACCAGTTCATCGACCGCCGTGACGTGAAGAGGACGCTGCCACTCCACACCTGGCAGAATGAGCCCTACTACCTCGGGGCGTTTCTCATCGGTGCCTACCAGGAGATCCTCGGCGACCTCCACAACCTGTTTGGCGATACCAATGCCGTGCACGTCAGCATGGACGAACGTGGTGAGGTGGTGGTGGACGCCGTGATCAAGGGAGACACCGTTCGCGAGGTGCTCGATTACGTGGAGTTCGACTCGAACCAGCTCGTGCAGCGACTCCGTGACTCGATCGAGCAGGCAGTCCGCGAAGGGCGGATCTGCGACAGCCAGGCGGGGCGGTTCCTGAAGTTCTACGAAGAGGGCCTGGGCGGCTACACGTATCTGGAAGAGCCGGGCTGAGCGTACCGTACACAGAGGGCATGGACTCACACGGCTCACACATCATCCTCGCGTTCGAGTGCTTGGCGAGTGAAAGCCGACCGGCCGTGAGGCCGCGGGCGAGCCACGCTGAACGCGGTGTCTGCCGGTTGTTCACTCCACGCCTCACGGCGTTGGGCTTCTCCAAACGGTCGCGCAAGGCTCATGGAAAACCCGTGTCGGGTCGTTTTGTCAATGTCCGCGGAGCGATTGCTGAATCGATTCCACGATGCACCTGATCCGCGTGGCCGGCTGTGCCCTCAACCAGACGCCCCTCGACTGGGACGGCAACCGCGACCGCATCCTCGCCGCGATCGCCGCCGCCCGTGGCGCCGAGGCTTCGATCCTTTGCCTGCCGGAACTGTGTATTACGGGCTACGGCTGTGAAGACGCCTTTCAGTCACCCGGGGTGCAGCGGATGGCGCTGGAGGTGCTTGGCGAGATCGTGCCGGCCACTCGCGGGATCGCCGTGGCGGTAGGGCTGCCGATCCGCTTCGAGAGCAGCCTGTTTGACGCAGCGGCCTTCGTCGTCGATGGGAGAATCGCGGGCATCGCCTGCAAGCAGAATCTCGCCGGCGACGGCATCCACTACGAGCCCCGGTGGTTCCGACCGTGGGTTCGCGGTCGCCGGGGCATGGTGTCGGTCGCCGACCGCGACGTGGCAATCGGCGACCTCCGGTTTGCCTGCGGCGGGATTCGCGTGGGCTTCGAGATCTGCGAGGACGCCTGGGTGGCCGACCGGCCAGGGGCGGCGCTCGCGGCCCGGGGCATCGACCTGATCCTCAATCCATCGGCCAGCCACTTCGCGTTCGACAAGGACGAGATCCGCCGTCGATTCGTGCAGGACGGTTCGCGGGCGTTCGCCGCCGGCTACGTCTACACCAACCTCGTCGGCAACGAGGCGGGACGCGCGATCTACGACGGCGGTGTGCTCGTCGCCGCGGCTGGCCGGATGCTCGCGGCGGGGCGGCGGTTTTCATTCGCGGACCGCGTGCTGACGGTGGCCGACATCGATGTCGATGCCCTGCGACTGGCCCAGTCGCGACTGGCCGTCGAGCCGATCGCCGATGCCGTCGAGGGGGACCGAATCGACGTGCCTTTCACGCCCGCGCGGGTGACGGTCGCTCTGACTGGGGATGCACGTGACGCCTGGGAGCACGGCGGCCACGTCAAGGAGGAGGAGTTCACGCGGGCCGTAGCCCTGGGCCTGTTCGACTACGCTCGCAAGAGTAGGTCCCGTGGGTTTGTCGTCTCGGCCAGCGGCGGCGCCGACTCATCAGCCGTGGCCTGCCTGGTCGCGATTGCCGTGCGACTTGCGGCGAGTGAACTCTCCGTGGTCGAGGCCGCCCGGCGGCTTGGCGCGGCCGCGCCTGATGCCGTCACAGATGATGCCATTCGCCGGCTCGTCACGGCGACGCTCACCTGCGTCTACCAGTCGACAGCCAACTCCGGCGATGTCACTCGGACTGCGGCCCGCGGGCTGGCGGAGGCCCTCGGCGCCACCTTTCACGAGTTTGACATCGAGGAGATTGTCCGCGGCTACGAGGCCATCGTGTCACGGGCGATCGGCCGGCCCCTCTCGTGGGACCGCGACGACGTGGCACTCCAGAACATTCAGGCACGGGTCCGGTCGCCCGGCGTGTGGATGATCGCCAACATCACCGGTGCCCTCCTCGTTGCGACAAGCAACCGCTCCGAAGCCGCAGTCGGCTATGCCACCATGGACGGTGACACGTCGGGCGGGATCGCGCCGCTCGCCGGCATCGACAAGGCCTATCTCCGCCGGTGGCTTCGCTGGCTCGAGCAGGGAGGCCCTGAGGGTATCGGGCCGATCCACGCACTCGCGGCGGTCAACGTCCAGGCGCCGACCGCCGAACTCAGGCCAGCGGCGTCGGGCCAGACCGACGAGTCTGATCTGATGCCCTACGACGTCCTCGACGCGATCGAGCGGGCGGCCATCCGCGATAAGCAGACCCCGCTCGAGTCATGGCTGCGACTTCGCGGAGCGTTTCCAGGACACGATCCGCGGCAGTTGGCCGCCTGGACGGAACGGTTCTTCGTCCTCTGGAGCCGCAACCAGTGGAAGCGGGAACGGTATGCCCCATCGTTTCACCTCGACGACGAGAATCTCGATCCCAAGACCTGGTGCCGGTTCCCCATCCTCTCCGGCGGCTTCACCCGGGAACTCGCCGACCTCCGGGCGACCGTCGCCGCGACGGGCTGATACCGCGGGCCGCCAGCGGGAAAACCGCCAGCGAACCGGCCTCGCCGCCGCCGCCGGGGCCTGCTAGAGTCCCCCGCCCGCCCGGCTTGCCTCGTGGAGATCAGCCATGCATCGCCGTCCGACGCCGTCCGTTCGCACGATCGCGCGCATGGTCGCGGCCGTCGTCGTGGGCTGCTCCGGGGCCGTGGCATGGTCGCAGCCGGCCCAGCAACCGCAGCCACCCCAGCAGCCGGCGCCACAGCCTCCGCAGCGGGTCGCTGTGGCGGCGCCAGCCGCGCAGCAGCCGGCGCCATTGTCGCCCGAGCAGCAGGCGGCGCTCGATCAGTTGCTCGCGGCGTGGGAGACTCGCAACGCCGCGGTGCGGACGTGGGCCTGCACGTTCCGCAAATGGGAATACAACGCCTGGAGTCCGGCCGATGCGAATGGCGAACGGCTGGCGTTCGCGGAAAGCACGGGCGAATTGAAGTATGCCGCGCCCGACAAGGGGCTGTTTCGCGTCAAGGAGACGAAGCAGTGGAGTCCGGAGGCGCGGCGGTACGAGACTCGTGGCGGCGACACCGGCGAGCACTGGGTGTGCAACGGTGAGAGCATCTACGAGTTCCGTCACAGCGAACGGCAACTCCGCGAGACCAAACTGCCTGCCGAGATGCGTGGCAAGGCGATCAGTGACGGTCCGCTGCCGTTCGTGTTCGGCGCCAAGGCCGACACGCTCAAGAAGCGATACTGGATGAGGATCGTGACGCCACCCGACGTTCGGGATCAGATCTGGCTCGAGTCGCTGCCAAAATTCCAGGCGGACGCCGCCAACTTCTCCAAGGTTGAGTTGATCCTTCAGGCCCGCGACCTGATGCCGTTCGCGATCCAGATTTACAAGCCGGCCGGGCAGGATCGTGACGTTTATCAGTTCGACCCGCGGACGAATCTCATCGACCGTGGTCTCGACATGATCCGCGATTTCGCGAAGCCGATGACGCCATTCGGCTACAAGTACGTGTTTGAGGATCTTCAGGCGCAGCCTGCGGGTCCGCAGGCCGCGGCCGGAACTGTCCGGTAGCCTTTTTGCCGCGGTGAAGCCGGGAAGCGTCGCACCGCTCCGGCCGCGTATCTCGTGCGGAGAGCGGGCGCGGGTATACTCGGCCGAAAACCTCCCCGGTCAGGCCCCGGATGCCCCGAGATGCCGCTGGTCGATCCTTCCCACCCGCTCTTTCAGTTGCTGCAGCGCGACCGCCGCTACACGCTGGATGCCTACCTCTTTGTGCTGGAGTCGCTGTCATTCGCCCAGGAGTCGCTGGGGATGGGGCAGGAGCCGCCAACCGAGGATCTCGAGCCCCTGCCAACGGAGTCGAGCGGCACGACCCGATCCAAGCCGGGCCGCCGCAGGCGCCAGGTGGAGCGGCACGTCTCGGGCCAAGAGCTCTGTGAGGCCGCCCGGAAATACGGCCTGCAGCAGTACGGCTATCTGGCCCCAACGGTGCTGGGCGCCTGGGGAATCCGCCGCACGGACGACATCGGCGAGATCGTCTTCAACATGATCGGCATTGGCCAGATGCGGAAAACGCGGGCCGACAAGCGCGAGGATTTCCGCGACGTCTATCGGTTCGACGACGGTTTCTCACGGGACCTCGCCTTCGTCGTGCCGGATCCGGTGTGATCGATGAGACCGCACGAGCTTCCCGTGGGGCAGCGGCGGTCGTGGGCATGGTTTGCCGCCGCAGCGATTGTGGAGACGGCGTGGCTGGTGGTATTGGCCTGGCTCGCCTGGCGAGGCTGAGGGAGCATTGGTGATGCGGATCGCCTTGACGGAAGTGCCGCTGTGGGCCGCGCTGCTGCCGGTTGCCGCCTACCTTGTCGCCGTGGGCTGCCTCCATCTGCGACCGCGGCCGGTGGCACTGTCCGGCCACGTCGACGTGGCCCTGCTGACGCTCGGGATCGCGGGGATGGTGATCGCGGGCCCGCTCGCCCTCTTGCAGCCCGGCGCGGGTACGTCCGCCTGGACGACCGCTGTCCTGCTCCTCGGGTTCGCGGTTGTGGTGGCCGGTGCGGTGCTCGCGGCGCGGCCGCGGATGGTGATTTACAACGTCGGACTCGATCAGATGAGGCCGGTGGTGGCCTCCGTGGCGGCTGGCCTCGATCCCACGGCTCGGTGGGCCGGAGAAACGGCCGCCCTGCCGGCCCGCGGGCTCCAGGTGCACCTCGACGAACGGGGGCCTGCCAGGACGGTCAGCGTCATTGCGGCCGGTCGGACATCGGCGGAAGCCTGGGCTGAGTTCAGCCGCCGCCTGCGGCGGGCGATCCGCACCATTCGGGTGCGGCCGAGTCCGTGGGCGTGGGCGTTCCTCACGGCGGGCTTTGCCGTGGCGTCGGCATCAGCCTGGCTCGCACTGACGACTCGCTAGGCCAGCCGCCCACGTGGCCGCAGCCTCGCGGCCCAAGCGCCGTCAGCGAGGATGGGGGGGCGGGGGTGCCCGCCGCCGACCGGACCTCGGCTGAACGTCGGGACACGCTTCGGCGACGAGTCGTGTCATCGTGTTGAGCGACACACCGAGCAGCGTGGCCGCCTGGCCCCGGTGGCCCTGAGTGAGCTCCATCGCCTGACGGACCGCCAGACGCCGGAGTTCTTCGAGGTTGAAGACCGGCACCCGTAGCTCGGTCGCCGCCGGTTCATCCACCGGCACGAACTCTTCCGCGGCCTCCGTCTCGATCGGCGGGGAGAGGTTGGCTTCGGCGGCTGCCCCGACGGCACGGGCGGTTGGGGACGCCGAGGCGTCGAACACCTCGGCGAGCACGGCATCAACCCGATCCTCGAACACGTAGACCCGCTGGATGGTCTGCGCTAACTGCCGGACGTTGCCTGGCCAGGAGTGCCGCGCAAACCGATCGAGCATCCGGCCATCAGGAACCCACTGCTGACGACCATATTCTTGGGCGAAATGGGCCGAGAAATGCTCGACGAACCTCGGGATGTCTTCCTTGCGTGCGCGGAGCGGAGGCACCGTGAGGTGAATCGTGTTGAGCCGATAGAGCAGGTCCTCGCGAAAGGAGCCAGAGGCGACGTCCGACTCGAGATCGCGGTTCGTGGCCGCGACCACCTGAACGTCGATCGCGTGGGCTTCGGTCGAGCCGACCGGTGTCACTTCCCACCGCTGCAGAACCCGAAGCAGTTTGGGCTGAAGGTCGAGCGGCAGTTCGCCGATCTCATCCAGGAAGATGATCCCGCCTTCGGCGGCGCGAAACGCGCCTCGCGAGGATCCAAATGCTCCAGTGAACGCGCCCTTCTCGTGGCCGAAGAGCTGGCTCTCCGCGAGATCCGCGACGAGCCCTCCGCAGTTGATCGCCACAAAGGGCTTGTCGTTTCGCGGGCCCGCGGCATGAATGGCCCGAGCCACCTCTTCCTTGCCGCAGCCGGTCTCGCCCGTGATCAGCACCGAGCAATCAAAGGTCGCAACCCGGGCGATGTTCTCCTCGAGGCGGCGGACGACCTCGGACTCCCCCTCGAGTCGGGGCCAGCGCTTCTCGGCCCGGCCAGCGGGGCGGGCACGAGCGAACGGGGTTGTCGGCGGGGATGCTGGTGAGGCTTCCATTGAGACAGGTGAGTCCGTTGGCCCCGCCTCAAGGACTGGCGGAGCAGTTGGTGTTCCCGGCCACGGGTGACTTTTGGAGCCTAACCGATTTCACCACAATTGCGAATTCATTTCGCAATTATTGCGAAGACCGGCTGCCGGCCTCACGAAAGTGATGAGTCGGAAAAATCGGGAAAAGAAGAGGAAAACCCGTTGTTCACAAGGTTTTCTGGATGAGATGCATCCGTAAAAAGGGGGTTCGATCACTCCGCCCGGAAAAATATTTTTGAGACCGGTCGAGTTTGGCACGGAAATCGCTCCAGGGTAGGGACGGCGGTTGTTATCGCCAATGGATTTCCGGAAGAAAAAGGAACCTTGCTGATGCGTGCCTCGTTCGCCTGCTTGCCCCGAACCGTTGCCTGTGCCGCCGCCCTTGTGATGGGCATGGCGGTCATGCCGTTCGCGAACGCGGGTTCCTTGTCGCCGGCCCTCATCTACGGTGTTACGACCACGAACGACATCAATCTCTTTGACGTCCAGAGCCAGAGTTTCTCGTTTGTGGCGACTTCGCTGTCGACGGGCGTCAAGGCCAACGGCTTTGCGACCGATCGAATCAGGAATAACCTCTTCTATTTCGGATCGAATGGAGACCTCTACTACTACAACACCACCAGCGGTGGCGCGGGCACTGTCGCTCCAGCGTCGACGTTCGGCAACTCGGCCGACTTTCCGCCCGAGGACGCGAGCTTCTACAACGGGGCGTTCTGGTACATCGGCAAGGGCGATGACTTCGACAACAAGCTCTATCAGGTCCCGATCACCTACACCGGCAACGTTCCCTCGTTCAGCGGCACGCCCACGGCGTATCAGCTCTCGGCGAGTGGCAGCACCTCGGGGATGGGGTTTGGCGACATCGCCATCCATCGCGACACCGGTATCCTCTACGGATCGACCACGCCCGGTTCGGGCGGGCTCTTCTTCACGCTGGACATGAACACGCTCAATCCGAGTGCGACCAATCCCGTGAATGTGATCTCGTCGGGCAACCCGATCAGTGTGCAACTGGCGTTCAGCGAGGACTTCTCGACGCTGTACGGTCAGGAGTACCGGGTCAACTCGCTTGATCCGACGAACCCTGCGTTGACCAGCGGCTTCTGGTACAGCGTGGACACGACTTCGGGCACCTACAACTCGCTCTCCTTCGCCACGAGTCCTGGCATGCGTGACCTGGGTGGAGTGGCCGCCGTGCCGGAGCCCGGCACGTTCCTGCTCGCCACCGTCGGCTTCGCCGTGGCTCTGGCCTGGAATCGGAAGCCGATCCTGAAGGCGGCCCGCTCGACGTGAAGCGACGGGGAGCGACAAGTCCGGAACCCTGGAGCCGGCCAGAATGGGTCGCCAGGGCCCGGCTGATCATCGAGTCCTACGCCACACTGCTCGGCCGGCCGCTGGTCGATCCCGAGGGGAGCGACATCGCCAGGGCCGAGCGGCTCTATCGGTCGCCGTTCGTCGTGGTCGCACACGGCACCGAGCTCGACCCGATGCTCTCGTATGGCAACGACGCGGCGCTGCGGCTCTGGGAGATGGACGCCGATGTCATGCTGCGGACGCCGTCGCGGCTGACAGCGGAGTTCGTGCACCGGGAGGAGCGGTCACGGCTGCTCGAGCGGACCCGTCGCGAGGGCTTTGTTGACGACTATTCGGGGGTGCGGATCACCCGGACCGGCCGCCGCTTCAAGATTGAACGGGCCATCGTCTGGAATCTGGTCGATGCCGCCGGCACGCTCCACGGGCAGGCCGCGACGTTCGACCAGTGGACGCCCCTGGGCTGAATGCCTTTAATGGCGGCAGGATCCGCTGCGACGCCGGCGACGTCGGGTTGCATCGGGTTCGCCTCCTCCATTCTCCCGTGACCTCACCAGACCTCCCCAGACAAGGAACTCCTTTCATGATGCTCATCCGTTCGGTCGTGGCGCTGGCGTTCGTCATGGTGGGGATGATGTCCCTCGGGAATGCCCGGGCGGCCTCGCCGCTCACCGGCGAGATGCCCGGGCTCGATGGCAAGCCGGTCGATCTTGCGTCTTACCAGGGGAAGGTGGTGCTGGTGGTCAACGTCGCCAGCCGCTGCGGCGCGACGCCGCAGTACGCCGGCCTCCAGAAACTCTACGACACCTACAAGGATCGCGGCCTCGTGGTGATCGGCTTTCCCGCGAACGACTTCGGCGCCCAGGAGCCGGGCACCGACGCCCAGATCGCCGAGTTCTGCTCGTCGAAGTACGCCGTTGCTTTCCCGATGTTCTCGAAGATCACGGTCAAAGGGCCCGATGCGCCGCCGCTCTACAAGGCGCTTACCCAGTCGGCCAACCCGCCCGGCGACATCGCCTGGAACTTCGAGAAGTTCCTGATCGGTCGCGACGGCGCCGTGATCGGCCGGTTCAAGACCCGCGTGGCTCCCGACGATCCTGCGATGATTGCCGCGATCGAGGCAGCCCTCGCGAAGTAGCGCGAGGCTGTGCGAGCGGGTTTCGCGTGACTCGTACCAGTGAATGTCGCGCGGCACCGCAGCCGGAATCAGACGTGAGTGACGATGCTGCACGCGCAACGCCAACCGGGACCACACACAGGTTGAAAACCTGTGCTACGAGAGGCAGCGAGAGGCACACAGGTTGACAACCTGTGCTACGGGGGACAGCGAGGGGCTGCCCGTGCCCGGGAGCAGGCGTTGCTGACAAGCGCAGCCACGACCGATCCGCCTGCGGCGGATCGGTGCCCGGCGGAGCGAAGTCAGCATCGAGCGAGCGAAGGGCCGGAGCCCGTAGCGAGCGTCCGGCGACGGGCACGGGCAGCCCCGAGCCGCCGCGATGGGCAGACACAGTTGTGCTACGGGGGAGCCCCGAGCCTCACGTGTGAGCCGTCTCAGGCGGCCTTCGAGGTGGTGCGGGTGGCGGCGCGGCTGGGGCCGATCGTGCGTCGCACCACCCATGTTGGCCGGCCCTGGGCCTCGCGGTAACCGCGGACCACGTATTCGCCGACGATCGCCACGGCAGCCGTCTGCACGGCGGCTGCGAGCGCCACGACGGCCGTGATCGCCGCCAGCGAGGGGCCGGGCTTCGCAGCAGTGGAGCCCCACCACGGCGCGAGGGCGACGGCCATTCCGCCAAGGCCGATGGCCGCCAAGGCTGCAGCCGCCATCCAGGTGAGCCGCACCGGGGCGTCGGACGAGAGGATCAGCGCGTCACCGGCGAGTTTGAGGAGTTTCCACGGGGAATACTTCGTGACCCCGGCGACGCGGGAGTGGCGGTCGTACCAGACGGGCTCGTGGCGGAATCCCGCCCAGGGGACGAGGCTCCGCAGGTAGCGGCGTTTCTCGGGCAGCGCGACGACCGCATCGGCCACCGCGCGATCGATGAGCTTGAAGTCTCCCGTGTCGACCGGCATGGGATAGGGGATCATCCGCGCGAACAGCCTGTGGAAGAGGCTCGCCGTGACGAGTTTGAACTTCGTCTCGCCCTCGCGAGAGTGTCGCCTTCCGTAGGCCACGTCGACGCCCTCGCGCCAGCGACGGACCATCTCGAGGATCACCTCGGGTGGATCCTGAAGGTCGGCGTCGGTGATCACGATCGCGTCGCCGCGGGCGGCGGCCAGGCCGGCCGACATCGCCGCCTGTTGGCCGAAGTTGCGGGCAAGTTCGATGACCTGGACCCGCGGGTCGCGGGCCGCGATCGATTCGAGCCGCCGGAGGGTGCCGTCGCGGCTCCCGTCATCGATGTAGATGATCTCGAACTCGAGCGCGGTGGCGGGCAGCACCTCGGCGAGCCGGGCATGCGTCGCCTCGATCACCTCTTCCTCGTTGTGGCAGGGGATCACCACCGAGAGCAGCCCGTGAACGGGTCGCTCAGTCGTGGTCCTGCAGAACACCGGGCCTTGAGTGTCGCCGCCATCGGCGGCTGTGGGAAAGGCGTGGTCGCTCATCGCCTGGGCTCCTCGTCATCGAGCGTTGCGGTCCGCGGCGTAGTCTCGGTCAGCCTGCCCACGGCGAGCAGGTCGTGCGGACGGAACACGGGACGCGTCCGGCCGACGATCCCGAACCCGGGAGGCAGCGCCGACTCGATCGCGGCGAAACTGTCTTCGGGTATCAGGAGCAGCGTGTCTGGTGCGGAACGGAAAAAGTCCGCCACCGCCGCGACGCTGCCGTCGCCGAGCCGCATCACCGCGTGTCGCGCGTAGAACACGACGTTCGGGCTGGAGACGAGGTAGGTGCCGAGGCGAGCCGATTCGCGACCGCGCTGGACGTCTTCCACGAAGCCAGGCAGCGTGTTCGCGGCCGCGAGCCGCGTCTGGGCTGGTCCGACCGCGAGGGCGGCGTAGACGAGTCCCGTGACGGTGAATGCGGCCACGGCCTCCAGCGGCCGGCGCGTCGCCAGCATCCAGCAGGCGGCGGTGCCGACGAGCGGGACGATCCCCACGGCGGCAGCCGCCTCCGCTCCCGGGATGCCGAAGCGGGTCGCGACGATCACCGTCACTGCGGTGGCCACGCCACCGAAGGCCAGCGATGCCAGGCCGGTGGCCATCCACCGCGGGTGCGGCCACTGGCCGGTCGCGGCCTTTCTCGCCGCATCGACCGCGATGATCGCCACCAGGAATGCGGCGGCTGGATAGGCGGGCAGCACGTAGTTGGGGAGCTTCGTGGCGGCCGCCGAGAACCCACCGACCCAGACGGCCAGCCAGACGAGCGTTAAGAGCGTGACAGCGGCAGTGACGCCAGAGATCGTGCCCTT
The DNA here is from genome assembly GCA_037133115.1 of Planctomycetota bacterium. GTDB lineage: Bacteria > Planctomycetota > Planctomycetia > Pirellulales > UBA1268 > QWPN01. The sequence goes on from JBAXOU010000030.1 coordinate 15,601, forward strand.
CGCGAGCCGCCACACCGCGATGACCAGGGCGAACGGCAGGAAGCACGACCACGGATAGAAGCCCACCAGCATGGTGAGTGGGTGGAACAGCGCGCCGCCGCTGTGCTTCTCCATCGGGGCCATGAACCGGCCGACGTTGTGGACAAAGAAGAACCCGCTCGTCCATGCGCCGTCGGTGCGGAGCGTCACCGCGACGTACCACGGCGCCGCAGCCGCCAGCGCGGCCAGCGTGAGCGTGAGCGGCCGCAGGCACCAGAGGGTATCGAACGCCGCAGGGATGGCCTCGCCGGCGAGTTGACGGATGCCCGATCCTGCAGTGCCCCGCCTGGTCGCGCGGGCCCGCATCGCCAGGCACCATACCCACGGGCCAAGCACCGCGAGCGGTCCGACGAAGCCAATAGGGCCTTTGCAGACGATGGCAAGGCCCAGGAGGAGTCCGGCGGTCGCGGCCGTCGCCAGGGAGCACGTCCGGAGGCGGCCGTCGGGCCCCGGCATGACGGCCTCCGCCACGAGAAGTGTGGCCCAGGCGGTCAGGGCGGTCAGGATCGCGTCAGGCGTGGCGGCGTGCGCCTCGATCGAGACGAGCAGGCAGCCGACGTAGGCGAGGGCCGCGACGACTCCTGTGGTGTCGTCGAACCAGCGGCGGCCTGCACGAAACAGTGCCAGCGCTGTCAGCAGCGTGGCGATGACGGAAGGCAGCCGGGCCGCAAACTCGTTGATCCCGAAGACCTTCATGCAGGCTGCCATGCACCAGTGCATGAGCACCGGCTTGTCCACCGCGAGATCGCCGTTGAACATCGGCACCACCCAGTCGCCGGTCTCGACCATCGTTCGTGCGATCGCCGCAAAGCGGGCCTCGTCTTCGTCCCAGAGCGGCGTGGGCGCGGTCGCGACGGCGAGCGTCGCGAGGGCGCCAAACAGCACGATGAGAACGGGACGGTTCCAGCTGGGCATCGGAATGGTTCCTGGGCGGTTTCGAAGACGGAGGTGCGGTCAGCGGTGGGATGGCGCCAGCGACGGCTCGGCGGCCAGTCGCGCCGGCGGCTCGTCGTCCCTCGGGCCGAGGAGCAGCATCTGCCGTGCGGAGGGAAAGGACGTTGCAGCCCGCAGCACGGCATACTGGGGTGGCAGCGCGGCGGTCACCTGTTCCTCGAAACGGGCGTCGACGACGAGGTGGGCGCGGGGGTTTTTGGCGACGAAGGCCGCCGCTGCCGCCGGCCCGGCCAGTTCCTCCACCGCGCCGCACGTCGTGATGCGTCCCGCGTAGAAGACCGCGCTTGCCGGCGTCTTGAACGTCGCGATCGGCATGGCGGCATCGTGCCGTTGCCCGAGCCCGGCGACGAGATCCCGCATGCCGCCGGCATGGCCCACGGCCGATGGTCCGACGGCGAGCAGGAGGCCCACGGTGCCGCAGGCCGTCGCCGCCCACGCGGAGGTCGCGGCGATTCGCGACGAGAGCGACTGGCAAGCCCAGGCCGCTGCAGCGCCGGCGATCGGCACGAGGCCGATCAGGCCGAGCCATTCGGCGCCGGGGGCGATGCGATGCGTCACAATCGGCAAGCCGATCGCGAGGGCGACGCCTGATGCACCGAGAAGCATCCAGGCCACTCGCATCCAGCGGTCGGTCGTCGCTGCCGGCTGGCGGATCCACTCCGCCACGAAATGCCCGATGGCCATGGCGATTGCTGGATAGGCCGGCCAGACATAGCCCGGCAGCTTCGTGCCCGAGAGTGACAACGGGAGCACCCAGGCGGCGATCCAGCACACGGCCAGCCGCATGCCGACGGCGTCGCGGGTCGCCCGAGCGGCGTGTCCGGCGACCAGTGCGGAGGCCATCGACCACGGGAAGGTGCCCAGCAGGATGACCATAGGGAAGTAGAGGAATGGCGATCCGGAGTGCCCCTCCATCGGCGCGGTGAAGCGGCCCACGTTGTGCACGAGCAGGAATCCCCGCAGCCATTCACCGTCTGTCTGCGCCGTCACGGCGGCATACCAGGGCGTGGCCACCGCGGCAGCCGCGCCGCAGACCACCAGCGGCCGCAGCCCGCGGATCGCCGTGCTTGTCGTGGCAGCGAGTCGACTCAGAAGCGAACCGGTGAGGCCCGGATCGAGCCACGCCTGCCACCAGCAGAAAAGGCCGAGGCCGGCGAGGGGCAGGATCGCCCCGATCGGCCCCTTGGCGAGCACGCCGAGGCCGCAGGCCGCACCGACGCAGGCCGCCGTGCGCACGGAGACCACGACGGGCCCGTTTCGCCAGCCGGTGCCGTCGCGTGTGGGACGACACGTCCCGCGGACAAACAGCCAGAGGGCCAGCGTGGTGCAGAAGACGAGCGCTGCATCGGGCGTGGCGGCTCTCCCGCCCACTCCCGTCCAGAGGCAGGTGGCCATGACGACACCGGTCCAGAAGCCGACGTCCGGCCGAAAGACGCGGCCGGCGATCAGGGCCGTCAGCAGGCAGGTGCCGATCGTGAGCACGGCCGATGCGAGGCGAGCTCCGGTCTCGTTGACCCCGGCGACCGCGAATCCGGCGAGCTGCAGCCAGTTCACCAGCGCCGGCTTCTCAACCCGCAAGCGACCGTTGAAGGTCGGCACGATCCAGTCGCCGCTGGCGTGCATCGCGAGCGTGCAGGCGGCATTTCGCGGCTCATCGTCGTCCCAGAGCGGGGGGCCGCCGAGGTTGGGAAGCAGCACGATCGCCGCCAGGGCTGCGATGGCCAGGCCTGATGAGCGGGTGATCGGCATGACAGGGCCCGGTCCGGGAAAGGTGGCGGCAGGCCGCGACGGCACAGCCCCCGGCGTGTTTGCAGGGGGCGGGAGAGTAGGGGCTGGAGCTGGCGCGGGTCAAGCCGTCACAAAGCGGACGAAACGAGCCGAATTCTCCGTATTTCGAGCCGGTTGACCGACCCCGGGGGACGGGTATGTTCAAGCATCGCCGCAGGGCCCATCTGAATGGCCGACGCGGGTCCGCACGCGGCCGGAGGCCGAATAGTTGGCAGACGAACAGAACCCCCCGGCAGATGGCGACGAGAGCCCCGACACGCGACCCGAGAAAGACGGACTGCGCGACATCTCCGGTGGCCGGCTCATCGAGCTGCCAATCGAGCAAGAACTCAAGGACAGCTATCTCACGTACGCGATGAGCGTGATCGTGAGCCGGGCACTGCCCGACGTCCGCGACGGTCTCAAGCCCTCCCAGCGTCGGATTCTGGTCGCGATGAACGACCTCAATCTCTCGCCGGGTGCCTCTCGCGTGAAGTGCGCCAAGATCTCCGGCGACACCAGCGGCAACTACCATCCGCACGGCGAGAGCGTGATCTATCCGACGCTCGTCCGCATGGCCCAGGAATGGAACATGCGGCACGTCCTCATCGACAAGCAGGGCAACTTCGGCTCGATCGCCGGTCTGCCTGCCGCCGCGATGCGATACACGGAGGCGAGGCTCTCGCCGATCGCCTCGATGATGCTCGACGATCTCGGCCTCGACACGGTCGATTACGTGCCGAGTTACGACGAGCGAAACACCGAGCCGGTGGTGTTGCCGAGCCGGTTTCCCAACCTGCTCGTCAACGGGGCCGGCGGCATCGCGGTTGGCATGGCCACGAGCATCCCGCCGCACAACCTCGACGAAGTCTGCCGGGCCCTCGTCGCCCTGATCGACAACCCCGCGGTGTCGATGGGCGAACTGCTGCAGATCGTGCCCGGCCCCGACTTCCCCACCGGCGGCATCGTGATGGGCCGCGAGGCCCTGATTCGCGGCTACATGACCGGCCGCTCCACGATCACGCTCCGAGCCCGCGCCCATGTGGAGGAGTTCGGGAAGAACCGAAACCGCATCGTCGTCACGGAGATTCCCTATCAGCAGACTCGTGACGCGATCGAGGAAAAGATCGCGGAACTCGTCAACGACGACCGCATTAAGGGGATCTCCGCGATTCGCAATGAGAGCGATCTCAAGGAGCCGGTGCGGCTGATCCTGGAGCTCAAGCGAGACGCCGATCCCGACGTCGTTCTCAATCAGCTCTACCAGTTCTCGCCGCTGCAGACATCGTTCTCGCTGATCTTTCTGGCGCTCGTTGACGGCAAGCCGCGGATCCTTTCCTTCAAGAACATGCTGGAGGAGTTCCTTCGGCACCGCGCGGCGGTCATCCGCCGCCGCACGCAGCATCTCCTTGCCAGGGCCCGCAGCCGCAAGCACACCCTCGAGGGGCTGCTCGTCGCGCTGGCAAACATCGACGAGGTGATTCGGATCATCCGCTCGTCGAAGTCGCAGGCGGAAGCCAAGGAGCGGCTCTGCCAACTCCAGGCGCCGGCGGCGCTCCTGGAGCGGGCGCTCGGGCCCGAGGGCTTCGCCGTCCTCCAGGAGGAGCGGGGCGCTGCCGAGACCTACGGCCTCTCCCCAGTCCAGGCCGACGCGATCCTGCGGCTCACGCTCGGCCAGCTCGTGAACCTCGAGCATGAGAAACTCGGCGGCGAGCACCGCGAGCTTCTCGCCAAGATCGGCGAGTTCCGCCGGATCCTGTCCAGCGAGGCGAACATCAAGGCCCTGATCCGTGCGGAACTGGTTGAACTCGAGGCCAAGCACGGCGATGAGCGGCGGACCGAGATCAGTGGTGAGGCGGGCGACATCCGCGACATGGCGGAGCTGATCACCGAGGCCACGATGGTGGTGACGATCAGCCGGGCCGGCTATGTGAAGCGGACGGCCGCCGACGTCTACCGTGCCCAGCGGCGGGGCGGCAAGGGGCTCACCGGCGCCCGCACCGACGAGGAAGATCCGATCGAGCACCTGTTCGTGGCCAGCACCCACGACTGGCTGCTGGTGTTCACCACGCTCGGCAAGGTGTTTTCGATGCGGGTCTTCGAACTGCCGGAACTGGCGCGTGACGCCAAGGGGCGGGCGCTCGTCAACCTGCTGGAGTTCGAGCAGGGGGAGAAGGTGGCCGACTGCCGTGCCGTTGGCGGCTTCGAGGACCCGAACCAGTTCCTGATGCTCGCCACGCGAAGCGGCGTGGTGAAGAAGACGGCGCTGGAGCAGTATCGCCGCCGGCGGACGAAGGGTCTGATCGCGGTCAAACTCCGCGACGGCGACGAACTGATCGACGCCGTGATCACGAAGCCGGGCGACGAACTGGTGCTGGCGACGGCGAAGGGGATGGCGATCCGCTTTCCTGAGTCAGACGCCCGGCCCATGGGTCGGGACACGAGTGGTGTTCGCGGCATCAAGCTCGGCGCCGGCGATCGGCTCGTCGGCATGGTGGTGGCCGACCCCGAGGCCACGCTGCTCACCGTCTGCGAGAACGGGTACGGCAAGCGGACGCCCTTCGGCGCCGGCACCCCCGTGTCGGGGCCGGCTCCCGGCGAGGAGGGCGACGAGGCTGCTGTTGAGACGGAGGCCGTCGATGCCGCCGGCGATGATGCCGAGGGTGACGCGAGTTCGAGCGGGGCGAAATACCGCACCCAGCGTCGTGGCGGGAAGGGCATTCGCGACATCAAGGCGACCGCCCGCAACGGCTCGGTCGTGTCGATCGTCTCCGTTCGTGATGACGACCAGGTGCTGATGATGACCGCCCGCGGCAAGATTCAGCGGGTGAACGTCCACGAGATTCGCCCGATGGGCCGCAACACCCAGGGCGTGCGGATCATGCGGGTCGACGACGGTGACGGGCTAGCCGCCGTGGTACCCGTGCCGCCGAGCGAGCAGGAAGAGGCCGACGCCCCGCCGCCGGCTGATGCCTGAAACAGGCCCGCGCTTTTTTTGATCAGTCACAAAACAAGGGCTATGCCATGCGGATCGCGGTCGTGGGAACGGGCTACGTGGGGCTGGTGACGGGCACCTGTTTTGCGGACAGCGGCAACGCCGTTACCTGCCTCGACATCAACGCCGACAAGATCGCGCGGCTCAACCGGGGTGAGATTCCGATCTACGAGCCCGGGCTCGAGGAACTTGTCCAGCGCAACGCCAAGGCCGGCAGGCTGCGGTTTACCACGGACACCATCGAGGCGATCCGAGGTGCGGAGGTGGTGTTTCTGGCGGTTGGCACTCCCCCTGCCGCCGATGGTTCGGCCGATCTGTCGGCGCTCTGGAAGGTCGTCGAGTCGATCGGTCCACACCTCGATCCGCACGCTGTCGTCGTGACCAAGAGCACGGTGCCGGTGGGGACGTGCGCGGGGATCGAGCGGCGACTGAAGGCGGCGCTTGGTCGCGACTGCCGCGTCGCCAGCAACCCCGAGTTTCTCAAGGAAGGGGCTGCGATCGAGGACTTCCAGAAGCCCGATCGCGTCGTCGTGGGGGTGCGGTCGCCCGAGGTCGGTGAGATCCTGAAGGCGCTCTACGCCCCGTTCCTCCGCACTGAGAATCCATTCCTGGCGATGTCGCCCGAGAGTTCGGAGATGACGAAATACGTGGCCAACGCCCTGCTCGCCACGAAGATCAGTTTCATCAATGAGGTGGCAAACCTCTGCGAGCGGATGGAGGCCGACATCGACGACGTTCGCCGCGGCATCGGCCATGACAGCCGGATCGGCTTCGCCTTCCTGTTTCCCGGGGCCGGCTACGGCGGCAGCTGCTTCCCGAAGGACGTGCAGGCGCTGGCGTCGATGGCCCGCAGCAAGGGCCTCGCCCCGCGGATCCTCGCGGCGGTCCATGAGACCAATCTTGCCCAGAAGCAGGTGCTCGGCCAGAAGATCGATGCCCACTTCGGCGGCGACCTGGCAGGGAAGAAGGTCGCGGTCTGGGGACTGGCGTTCAAGCCGCGGACCGACGACGTCCGCGACGCTCCGGCGATCGAACTGATCGAGCGGCTTCTGGCGGGCGGCGCAATCGTCAGCGTGTACGACCCCGAAGCGATGGACAACGTTCGCGCGATGTACGGCAGCCGGCTCACCTACGCGACGGGAAGCCTCGAGGCGGTCGACGGCGTCGACTGCCTGGCCATCGTGACGGAGTGGGGCAATTTTCGCAGGCCCGACTTCGACGCCATGGCCGCCAGGATGCGGGCGAAGGTGATTTTCGATGGCCGGAACCTCTACTCGCCCCACGAGATGCAGGCCCGCGGCTTCGCCTACCACGCGATCGGGAAGGCCCC
>JBAXOU010000031.1:0-22372 GCA_037133115.1 Planctomycetota bacterium
TTCCCCGCGCCGAAAAACCGGCATGATCGTCAGGAGTGATCGACCCGCTACGACCCGATCCATGAGCATTTCCCGCAGACAGCCCGAAACCGGGATATGGCCCGGGGATTGCCCAGGTTGCCAGCATCGTTCACGCCCTTTCCCCCGGGGGGGCTCATGCGAGATACACTCCGCCCAGGTTCCTCGCAGCCCCTCGTCAGCGTCAGCTTTCCACCTCTCTATGGTTCTGGACGAAACCTCCCTGCCGCCGGGTTTTGCGACGAAGGGAGTCGTCTGGCTCGTGGTCGCGATCGCCTGGGCAGTGGCGACCGTCTGGATCGACCGAGATGCCCGCAGGCTCTTCGGGCGATCGACCCCGTGGTCTCAGCTCTTGGCCGCCATCGGAGCCGGGCTGTTTCTTGGCGGCTTCAACTGGGGCATGCGGATCGTCGAGCCGCTGGCGTTGTTTCTCGTCATGGCCTGCGGCTTCTACGCTGTGCTTCGCGGAACGAAGGCCGGCTGGCAGCCACGGTCTGGCCCGCTCGCCGCGGTCGCCGGCCTCCTGCAAGACATCGCTGGGGCGATCGGCATGGTTCAAGGCCAGGCCCGGAGCATCGGGGCGGCGACTGGTGTGACCCCAGGCCGCCAGCGGGATGGGGTGGTCCTCCTCAAGAAGGGAGGCGACGCCTACGACAGCGACGATATCGACCAACTCGATCACGAGACGTCTGAGGCCATCAGGATGGTGAGGCAGGTGATCGCAGATGCGGTCGGCAAACGGGCCACCGACGTGCACCTCGAGCCCCGCGCCAATCAGGAGTTTCAGGTCCGCTGCCGAATCGATGGCCTGCTGCAGCCCGCGATCGTCCTGGAACCCGAGGCCGGGAAGGCCACGATCTCCGCCATCAAAGTGCTGGCCGACATGGACATCGCCGAACGGCGGAGGCCGCAGGACGGTTCCTTCGCCGTGCTCGCCAATGGCAGACGGTTTGATGTCCGCGTGAACTCGGGGCCAACGGGCTTTGGCGAGAAGGTGGCCCTGCGGCTTCTCGACCCCTCCGGGGCGATCCTCAATGCAGGGCTTGGCGGCCTCGGCCTCCGGCCATCGACCCTGCAGACGCTGCGGTCGGTCGTCCACCGCTCCCACGGCATGCTGATCGTCTGCGGGCCGACCGGCTCGGGCAAAACCACGACGGTGTATGCCGGGCTCAGCGAGATCGACGGGCTCGTCCGCAACATCGTGACGATCGAGGATCCGATCGAGTATCAGCTGGAGAATGTCTCCCAGACCGCCGTCAACACCGCCGCCGAACTCACCTTCGCCACGATCCTGCGGGCGGTGTTGCGGCAGGACCCCGACGTCATCCTCGTGGGCGAAATCCGAGATAAGGAGACGGCGGAGATCGCCATGCAGGCGGCCCTGACCGGGCATTTCGTGTTCACCACGCTGCACTCAAACGACGCCCCGACCACGGTCACCCGGCTGCTCGACATCGGCATCGACGCCTCGCTGATTCAGTCGGCCGTGACCGCGATCCTGGCCCAGCGATTGGTGCGGACGCTATGCACCGACTGTCGCGTCGCCTACGCGCCCTCACCTGAGGAGTTGCGTCGCTACGGCCTGCCTGCCGACAAGGTGCCGAGGCTCTTCCGGGCCAAAGGCTGTGCCGCATGTGGGCAGAGCGGCTACCGGGGGCGCACCGGAATCTACGAGTTGATGCTCGTGGATGGAGCAATCCGAGCGCTGCTGGTGGGCCGGCCGTCGCTGGAGGGCATTCGCACAGCCGCCGCGAAGCAGGGCATGAAGACGCTCCGCGTTTCCGCCCTGCACAAGGCCGTCGAGGGGCTCACCACCCTCGACGAGGTCGATCGGGTCGTGCCCGAAGAGGCGAAAGGAGGGCAGCGATGACGGAACTTCTCGCTGCGATGTCTTTGTCCGGCGTCGCCGCCGCTGCCGTGTTGCCGGTATCGGTGGTCCTGCTCGGCCTGTTTGGCTACCGGCACGGACTGTTTCTGGCGACCGTCGTCGGCCTCGTGCTGCTCACCGGGTTTCTCGGGGCGCTGGCGCTGGCGCCCGCGGGGGCGGCGTTTCTCGAATCGTTCGACTGTCCGGCGGCGTATTCGCTTACGGCCTCCTACTGCAGCCTGTTTGCCGTGGCCGCAGCCGCGTGCAGGTTTGGCATCGGCGAAATCGTACGGGAAGACGACGTGCGCTTCGGCGGCGCGATCGACAAGGTGGGCGGACTGGTCGTCGGCGGCGTTGCGGGCATGCTCGTCGCCGGAGCGGTCCTCGTGGGCTGGTCGATGTGGCAACTCCCTCGCGGCCTCAAGCCCGACATGACCAGCATGAAGAGTGACGCAGGGGCCAAGGCGTTGCGGGCGTTTGCCCGGTGCATCCACACCGATTCGCAGCTTCGCGACCGCCTGCTCCACGGCGACTTTGAGCGAAGCACCGCCACCACCACCGTAGACGGCGGTGGTCGCGTGCGGGTAAGCGAGCCATTCGTCGACATCGACGGAGATTGGGTCCACGGCGACCATGAGCCGTATCTCGACTACGACCGGAACGGCACCTTCACAACCTCCGCAGCGGTCATCGACCGATCCAGCGGCGGCCAGGGCAGGAGGGCCGTCGGGCTGCTCGATGCCTACTGGCTCGGCTCGTGGCGGGCCGTTCGCGTGGTCACGGCGCCGCAGTTCACGTCCCCCGCCAGAATCGACGCCGACACGCGGGGCACGGAGCGGCCCTTGCTCCTTCTGGCGGCAGCCGACGCCGATGACGGCGACACACTCACCTACAGCATGGCGCCGAAAGCCGGAGACGATTCACCGCTCGTGACCGTTGATCCGACGACCGGAGAGGTGACGCTGACGACGTCACAGGTGGGCACCGACCTTCAATCGCTGAGATTCAAGGCGGTGGTCACCGACCGTTCGGGGCTGACCGACGAGCGGGAGATCACCGTCACCCTTCCAGGCGGAAGCGACTGACCGTGTCGGTCATGCCATCCACCGCCTGCACCATGTGCTGCGAGGCGTCTTTGAACTCCCGCAGGGCGTCGGCCGCCGCCCGCGATCCGTCGTTGAGCGTGACGAGGGCGTCGGTGATCTGCTGGGCCCCGGCCGCCTGAGCCTGCATCCCCTGCTTCACGCTGTCGAAGCGGTGGCTCAGGCCCTGCACCTTGTCGATCACGTCGGAAAACTGCCCGCTGATCCCGGCCACCCGGTCCACGCCCGTCTTCACCTCCGTTGCAAACCGCCCCATTTCGTCCACGCCTGTGTTCACCGCCTCCTGCATCTGCTCCACGAGCCGCTCGATGTCGAGCGTGGCCACGGCGGTCTGGTCGGCGAGGCGGCGGATCTCGCGCGCCACCACGATGAAGCCTTGGCCGTAGTCGCCCGCCTTCTCGGCCTCGATTGCCGCGTTGATCGAGAGCAGGTTGGTCTGGTCGGCCACCTTGGTGATCGTGGTGATCACCATGTTGATGTCTTCAGCCCGCTGGCGGATCGTGGCCAGCCGCTCGGCAAACTCGGTGGTGGACTGCTCCAGGTGGGCCATCGTGTCGCCCACCTCCGAGAGATTCTCGCGGCCGGCATCGGCCACGTGGGCGGTGTCGGCCGCCACGCTGGCCACCTCGCCCATCGTGTCGAGCAGTTCGCGACCGGTCACGGCAATCTGCCGGCTGGCCACCGCCGCCTCGCTCGTGCTCGCCCCCAGCGAGGCGATCGCCGCCTCCTGCTGGTTCCCCGCCGCCGTGAGCTGGCGGGCCGTCGCGTTGAGGTCAAAACTCGCCCGCTTCACCTGCGAGACGATCGCCTTGAGGCTCGCCGTCATCGCGCCGACATCGCGGAGCAACTGGCCCGTCTCGTCGCCGCCCCGCATGTCGACCGTGCCGCTGAGGTCGCCCTGAGATACCCGCCGCGAGGCGGCCACCGCCTCGCCGATGCGTTGGGTCATCCGGGTGGTGAGCCAGCCCAACAGGCCGAGGATCGTCGCCAGACCGGCGGCAGCGATCCCCGCCGACGTGAGCAGCGGCCCCTGCACGCGGCCCACGAGGTCGGACGTCGGAATCTGCATGACGACCGTCCAGCCACCCGACGGCACCTTGGCCGCCGCATAGAGGCTTTCCACCTTCGTGAGCGGATCGCGGGCGGTCACCACCCGGTCGGTGGTGGTTGCGGAGTGGAAGTCGCGGAGGAGCGTGCCGTAGGGCGTGGCATCGATCGGCTTCGTTCGCATCTCGGCCGACTTGAGCGTGGTGGCGATCACCCGCGGCCCGCCGGGGCCGGCGTCTTCCTTGCCACGGCTCACAAGGAAGATTTCCGGATGCCAGCCCAGGGCCACCTGCCGCTGCTTGAGCGCATCGAGGGCGTCGCTGATCCGCTCGAGCGTGCGGTCCACGCCCGCCACACCGCGAAACTGCCCATCGACCACGATCGGGTAGGTCTGTTCGAGCATCAGGTCGCCCTCGTAGTCGTAGGGCTCGGTCACCATCGCCTTGTCGATCTCGCGACCGTCGAGGAATCGCCGCTTGCAGCCCTCGTAGTAAAGGCCATCGAGTTCGACGAGCGGCTTGAGCATGATCCGCGTGCGGTCGCTACGGTCGCGAAACCAGTAGGGAACGAAGCGGCCGTCGTGGCTGACGGCCTGGGGCGGCAGCAGGGCGAGGTCGCTTGCGGAGCCCGTCACGGCGAGCGAGCTCACGTCGATTGCGGTGGGCACCGACGAGGCGTCGACGGCCCGGGCCGCGGCGGCGTCGAGGCCGTCGGCATCGGGCTCGTAGCCGAAGTAGGAGCCGACGTACTGAGGCATCGACTCGAGCACGTCACGGGTGAACCGCAGAGCCTGGAGGCGGTTGTCGAGCATCCCGTGCTCGGCGGCGATCGCCATCACCCGAGCGGTGGTGACGGCATCGGCCGTCTCGCGGTCAATGTCGGCCGCAACCGCCCTGACACGTTCGCGCAGGATCTCCTGGCCGAAGTCGAGCAGCAGCGTCCGCATCCTGAGGTAGTTGAGACCCAGCGCAGCGGTGAGGATCGCCGCCGCGGGCAGGATCGCCAAAAAGAGCAGACGGCCGCGAAGGCCGAGGGCGGGGAGGAACGACATGGTCGGAATCCGAAGGCAGCCCCAGGGGTACGCGGGAATCCTAGGTTACCTTCGGGGTTGTCGGCGGCGGTTCGGTCGCCGAAAATCCGCTGCAACCGGCACCACTCCACCCTCCGCCGGCCTTTCCATCACCTCCAGCCCCAGGCTTCGACGATGTGGCACCTCCAGGCGGCCGACGCGATTCTCTTCGACTGCGACGGCACGCTGGCCGACACCATGCCGGCGCATTACCGCGCCTGGCTGACGGTGACGAGGGCCCACGGGCTGGCGTTTGACGAAGACCGCTTCTACGCACTCGGCGGCCGCCCCACGCGGGACATCATCGCCACGCTGGCCCGCGAGGCGGGCGTGACGCTCGATGTGGATCATGCCGCGAAGGAGAAGGAGCGGGCGTTTCTCGACCAACTGGCCCGGATCGAGGCGATCGGTCCGGTGGTGGACGTGGTCCGGCGATTGCGGGGCCGGATGCCGATCGCCGTGGTCACCGGCGGCTACCAGGAGGTGTGCCGCAAGGTGCTCGCCCACATCGGCCTCGCCGACGCCTTCGACACGATCGTGGCCAGCGAAGACACCGAACGCCACAAGCCCGAGCCGGAGCCGTTTTTGGAGGCCGCCCGCCGACTGGGCGCGAGGCCGGAGCGGTGCGTGGTGTGGGAGGACAGCGATCTGGGCCTCGAGGCGGCGCGGCGGGGCGGGATGTCGTGGATCGACGTTCGCTCATTCCATCTGCCAGCGCGGGTGGGCGACGCATGACCGCCGCCGTCACTCTTGCCGACATCCGGGAGGCCCGTTCACGAATCGATGGCCGGGTGCTGCGATCCCCCTGTCCGCGGAGCATTCCGCTATCGGAGGCCGTGGGCCTGGATGTGTTTTGCAAGCTCGACGTCTTCCAACGAACGGGCAGCTTCAAGGAGCGAGGGGCCTGCAACGCCCTGATGCTTCTCGACGCTGCCCAGAAGGCGCGGGGTGTGGTGGCGGCGTCGGCGGGCAACCACGCGCTCGGCCTCGCCTACCACGGCAAGCTGCTCGGCATTCCGGTCACCGTGGTGATGCCGCGGTTTGCGCCGCTGGTGAAGGTGGCCACCTGCCGGCGGCTCGGCGCCACGGTGATCCTCGAGGGAGAGACGTTTGACGATGCCCGTCGGCTCGCCGCGGAGATCGCCGACCGCGATGGCCTCGCCCGCATCCACGGCTTCGATGATCCTCGCGTGATCGCGGGGCAGGGGACGATGGCCCTGGAGATCCTCGACGACGTGCCCGATGCCGACGCGCTGATCGTGCCCACCGGTGGCGCGGGCCTGCTGGCTGGCGTGGCGATCGCGGCCAAGGCGCTGCGGCCCGAGATCCGGATCGTGGCGGTGGAGACGGCGGCGGCGCCGAGTTTTTCGGCGTCGCTGGCGGCGGGCCATCCCGTGCAGGTGCCGATCCGCCCCACGCTTGCCGACGGCCTCGCCGTGGGCCGCGTGGGCGACCTTTCCTTCAAGCTCGCCGCGCCGCTCGTTGATCGGGTGATCACGGTCGATGAAGGCGACCTCTCGCTCGCGGTGTTGCGGCTTCTCGAACTGGAGAAGACCGTGGTGGAAGGCGCGGCCGCGGCGGCGCTCGCCGGTGTGATGGCGGGCCGTTGTCCGGAACTGGCTGGCCGGAAGGTTGTGCTCCTGCTCTGCGGCGGCAACATCGACCTCACGATCCTCGATCGCGTGATCGACCACGGCCTCGCGGTGGACGGCCGACGCTGGCGGTTTGCGGTGCGGATCAGCGACCGGCCGGGCGGCATCGCCAGGCTGACCACCGCGATCGCGGCCGCCGGTGCGAGCGTGCGAGAGATCGTGCACGACCGGGCCTTCTCGGGGGCCGACGTGTTTTCCACGGGCGTGGAGGTGACGGTGGAGACCGCCGGCCACGACCACGTGGCCGCGCTCGCGGCGGCACTCGCGCACGACGGATTTGACGTTCGGCCCGCGTGAGACCCTGCGGGTTTTGCGGCTCGTGAGGCCGCCGCCACTTTCTCGGCAGACGGCGGGAGTCGGCGACCGATCACCCCCGGTGCGAGTCTGGCCGGGACTCGCGCGCCGAGGAGCGTCGGATATGATCACTCATCAGCACGGCCTGTTCGCCCGCACCGGGCGAACAGCGAAGTCTTCGTCTGAAGCGAAGGCCCGAGAACGAGAACGGCTTCGCCGCGAACTGCTCCGTCGGATTCTCGACCGCGAGATTCGGCGACAGGCCGTGCGGGGCGTGAGAATCTGATCGCGGGCCACCGGAAAGGGAGGCATCCATGCGACACGGCACTGGCAGCCCGCCCTCGGACACCGATGGCAGAGGTGACGGCCGGCTCGACGGGGCGATGGGCGGCCGCACGGCGTCTGCGCTCGGCCGGCTGGTGGCTGCGCTGATCCTGCAGTCGACACTCGCGATCTTCAGCACCGGCTCCGCCATCGCGCAGCAGTCGTGGTGGGGCTGGGGATTCGGTGGCAACCCCACGGCGAGCTGGTCTGCTGAAAACCTCGCCGACTACATGTACACCGGCCACACGCCCCATCCGGCGGTCGCCAGGATCGTGGCCCCCGAGTCGAGCGGTGCTTCGCTCGGGTCGGGCGTGCTTGTAGACGTCAATCAGTCGCAGGGACTCGTGCTCACCAACTGGCACGTCGTTCGCGACAGCAAGTCGGCGGTGCTCGTGCAGTTTCCCGACGGATTTCAATCGGCCGGCACGGTCGTCCGCTGGGATGAGGCCTGGGACCTGGCGGCGATCGTGGTTTGGAAGCCGGCGGCGATGCCGATCCCGGTCGCCGAAGCGCCGCCGCAGATCGGCGAGCGGCTGACGATCGCCGGGTTTGGCCGTGGCGTGTATCGGGAACAGACCGGCGAGTGCACGGAGTATCTCTCGCCCGGGACGGGCTACGCCAAGGAGTTCGTCGAACTCAAGGCCACGGCCCGGCAGGGTGATTCCGGCGGTCCGATCTTGAACGAGCGTCGGGAGATCGCGGGCGTACTCTTCGGCCAGAACGACGGCCGCACGATCGGCAGCTGCTCCAAGCGGGTTCGCGAGTTTCTCGCGTCGGTCGGCTCCAAGGGATTCACGCCCGCGCCGATCGCCGAGTTTTCCGAGGCGCGGGCGCTCGACCGGGGAATCGGCACGGCCGCTCCGGCGACGGAACGGATCGCCGCCATGCCGGTGTCAGACGTCGTGCAACGCTCCACCTACGTGGCCGAACCGGCCGGCGTGCCTGTGATCGCCCAGGCGATGATGCCAGCCCCCATGCCAGCCGCTGCGCCGCCCGCATGGCCCGGTGCTCCCGCGGCACAGCAGCCATCGCCGCTGGCCGGTCTGGGCCTGCCGCATTGGATGCCTGATCCGTGGGTGCACCGCACCACGCTGCTCTCGGGAGCAGGTGGGCTAGCGCTCGTCGTGCTTGGCCTCAAGACGCTGCTCGGCGGCCGACGACAGCCGGCGTGAGTGGCGCGTGGCGGGGCCCTACTTCGGCGTCGCGGTGACCGTCGCCTTCTTGATCACGACGGGCTCGACGGGCTTGTCGCCGCCGCCGGTCCGCACGCTGCCGATCGCCTTCACGACATCGAGACTCGCCGCGTCGGCCGTCTTGCCGAAGGCGGTGTACTGATTGTCGAGGTGCGGCACCCGCTCGAGGCAGATGAAGAACTGGCTGCCAGCGGAGTTAGGGTCGCCGGTGCGAGCCATCGAGAGCACGCCGGGCTCGTGGGGCATGGGGTTGAACTCCGCCTTGATCTTGTAGCCCGGGCCGCCGGTGCCGGTGCCTTCGGGGCAGCCGCCCTGGATCATGAAGCCCTTGATGATGCGGTGGAAGGTGACGCCGTCGTAGTAGCCGCTCTGCGCCAGGGCCACCATGTTGCGGACGTGACCGGGGGCCGCCTTGGAATCGAGTTTGAGGCGGATCGGGCCGAGCGTGGTGTCGAGCGTGATCTCGTAGTTGGACGAGTCGAGGTCCAGGGCCTGGGCGGCGGCTTGGAGTTCGGCGGCGGAGGGCTTGGGCATCGTGGGCTCCAAAGGAGAAAATGGGACGAGCGGGCGGGTGCGGGCGGATGGTTTGCCGCGCCGCGACGGCCTGCCGATACTCAATCCCGATGAACTCGCAGCCTGAAGAGCGTGCCGACGATCAGGATCTTTCCGGAAGGAGTCTGGGAGGATACCGGCTCGTCCGCCGCTTGGGTAGTGGCGCGATGGCCGACGTCTATCTCGCGGAGCAGACGTCGCTCGGCAGGCAGGTGGCGGTGAAGGTGCTGCGATCGGGGACGGCGCGGCACACGGCCGCCGTCGAGCGGTTCGAGCAGGAGGCCAGGGCCGCCGCCTCGCTCGTGCACGGTCACATCGTGCAGATCCACGAAGTGGCCTGCATCGACGGGATCCACTTTCTTGCTGAGGAGTATGTGGCGGGCCCGTCGCTGAAGGCGTGGCTCAAGGCCCGCGGTCCGCTCGATGCGCAGCAGGCGCTGTGGGTGCTGAGGCAGGTGGGCTCGGCGCTGGCGCGGTCGGCAGAGCAGGGAATCGTGCACCGCGACATCAAGCCGGAGAACCTGCTGCTCACGCTCGCCGGCGAGGTGAAGGTGGCCGACTTCGGGCTCGCCCGCGTGCTCTCCGAAAACCTCGACCTCACGCAGGATGGCATGACGCTCGGCACGCCGCTCTACATGAGCCCGGAGCAGGGCGAGGGCCGAACGGTCGACGCTCGCAGTGACCTCTATTCGCTCGGCGCGACGGTCTATCACCTGCTCGCGGGCCGTCCTCCCTACTCCGCTCCATCGGCGGTGGCCGTGTTGATGGCGCACATCAAGGAGCCGCTCGTACCTCTGGCGGCAGTGCGGCCGGATCTCCCGGCCGGCCTGTGCGAGATCATCGACCGCCTCCTGGCGAAGGATCCAGCGCTGCGATTCGAATCGCCGCATACGCTTCTTCAGGCGGTCGACGATCTGGAGTCGGCGATGTTCGCCGGCTCGCGGTCGATGCCATCCCCGCTGGCGTGGCCAGAGGATGCCGGCTCGTGGATGGGGGCGGCGACGGTCGGTGCGATGTCGATGCCCACCCGGCCGCTGCCGGGGCGGGGAACGAACCCACGGCTGCGAGATGCGACGGTGCACCTCAAGGCTGCGGTGGACCGCGAGCGGGAGGAGTATGCGGCGGCACGGCGGCGCTGGGCCACGACGCTGGGGGCGGCTCTGGTGGCCCTGGCGGTGGGGTTTGCCATCGGCCGGCTGCGGCCGCGCAGGTCGGAGCTCTTCGGCCTGCGGCGGTAGCGGTGGTGCGGCCCGTCTGGGCGGCGGTTCAAGCCTGCTTGACCCGCGTGCCGACAGTGCTAGAACGTCAGTGAACTGGCCCCCATCGTCTAGAGGCCCAGGACGTCGGGTTCTCAGCCCGAAAACCGGGGTTCGACTCCCCGTGGGGGTACTACGACAGCCCTCTCTCTCGGAATCCCGAGAGAGAGGGCTGGTTCGTTTTGTGGACGGATCGGCTGGCCGAAGCTCGGCAGCCGCTTGCGTTACTTCTTCGGAGCAGGCTTCGTCTTGTCCTGCTTCGGCTTCATGCCCTTCTTGTCGTTCTTTTGCGAGTTGTTGCCCTTACCCATGTTGTGCTCCCTCACGTTTGTGCCTGCGAGTCGGCCCCCTGCGGGCCTTCCTGCCCATGTAATCGGCATAATCGCCGTCGGCGCTCAGTCCCACAGGCGTGATCTCGTCGGCCGCCCGTTCAACGCTCGAAGGTAGGCTCTGCAGCCAGGGACAAACCCGATCGGTCCTCCCAGAGCTAATCGCCTCGGTGCTTGGCCGCCGGTGTGGAAGGCAGAAAGAAGCCCATGCCGTCAAACATTGAGATCAAGGCCCGGATTGCCGATCGGCCGAGGACACAATCGTTGGTGGCGGCGATCAGCGACACGCTCCCCATAACGCTCCAGCAGCGAGACACGTTTTTCAGGTGCGTGAATGGCCGCCTGAAGCTGCGTGAGACCGGGGCGGGTGAGGGTGAACTGATTTTCTACCACCGTGCGAACACCACGGCCGCCACACAATCCGACTACGAGATTGCCGCGGTTGCTCACCCCCAATCGCTGAAACAAGTCCTGCAGCGGGCCTTGGGCGCGACGCAGGTCGTCGAGAAAACTCGCGTGCTGTATCTGGTTGATCAGACTCGCGTGCATCTCGATTCGGTGGTCGGCTTGGGCGACTTCCTCGAGCTGGAGGTCGTGCTGCGTCCGAACCAATCGCCCGCGGAAGGCCATGCCATCGCCGCTGACCTGATGCGAAGGCTTGAGATTCGCGACGCCGAGTTGCTGGCGACCGCCTATGCCGACATGCTCGAGAACTCGGCAGGCATGGAACCAGCAGCCGGCGGTGGCTGAGTTCTAAGGGCCCACCCAGGCGACCCTGTGCGGCCCGGGCCTGCTCGGCGTTGACCGGCCGACCTACTCGACTTCCTCGATCGTCCCATCGGGGCGGATATCGACTTCCCGAATCTTGCCGTTTTTCGCCTTGCCGCGAATCTCGAACGTCCCGCCGGGCTTTTTCCAAACAGTGTCAAACGCCACGCCCGGCAGCTGCTCCTTGGCGATCTTCATCAGGTCAGGCGGCACGTCCTCGAGCCGCAGCGTCGTCATCTCCTGCTTGGTCTCTCCGCAGCCGGCGCAGCAGGCCGAAACGACGAGGAGACACGCCAGCGGCCGCGTGAAGTGGAAGGTCATCAGTTGTCTCCCGAGGTGGTGTCGCCCTTCGCGCGGGTCGAAAGGGCTTTGTAGGTGTCGTAGTCGACCGACGATCCCAGGAATGACGTGTGGCCGTCGACGAATCCGAAGACGCAGCCGCCGACGTGGGGCGATGTGAAGTTGTTGATCTCCGTCGGGCCTGCCGGGCCGCTGTACGATTCGCCGGTGTGGCCGAGGACGAAGTTGGAGGCGTTGTTGACCTGCAGGCCCATCGTACTGCCGGGCGTGGGCGCCTGGCCCGCGCCGGTCACCGCCCCCACCCACGTTGACTCGGCATGGCGAAAGGACCGCTCGCCAACCATCAGGGTATGGCTCAGGCCGTCGGTGACGTCCTTGAACCGGACGGTGCTGTCGCGGTAGAAGATTCCGTCGCCGTCGATCCCCGGCTCGCCCACGCCAAAGGACCCGATGTAGTTGGCGGCCGCGACCAGGCACTTCGTCGCCGTCAGCGATCCCGTGCGGTCGCGGGGCCCGACGGCGAACGTGGGCGACGGCGCCGTGTCCGAAGGGCACAGAAACGTCGCGATGCCGCTCTCTCGTGGTGCGGACGAGCCAGTCGCCTCAATGGGTGCCCTCAGGTTGATCTGGCTGAAGAGCGAGGCCTGTTCCACCTGGGGAAGGATGTGCGCGGCCCAGCCCCACCCCGGGCCGGTGTCATTGCCCGACGAATCGAAGGCCGAGACATACCCGGGGGGCAGCGTCTTCTTCGCGTCGTGAAACATGGTCAGCCCGAGGGCGACCTGCCGCATGTTGTTGGCGCACGACGAACGTCGCGATGCCTCGCGGACAGACTGCACGGCCGGGAGAAGCAGGCCGATCAGCGTGGCAATGATCGCGATCACCACCAGGAGTTCGACGAGGGTAAAACCATGCCGCTTGAATCGCGACGGCGAGACTGCAGGAAGGGTGGGGCGAGAAGTCTTCATTCTTCCTCGACGTGGAGTGTGTGCATCAGCCGGTGCACGAAGGGCGTGAGCAGCAGCGATATCGCACCGATGAACAGCAGGCCGGAGAACAGGGCGTAGAACGAAGCGAAGAGTTTACCGGACCGCGTCGCGATCTGGTCGACGGGTCCCATCCCGCCCAGGATCATCGAGGCGTTGAGCAGCGAATCGATCCATTCAAGGCCGCCGAGGTAGTGGTAGCCCAGCACTCCCACGCCGAGCGCCGTGCCCACGACGACCGCCGAAAGAAACAGAAACCAGAACGCCCGCAGCAGAAACTTCGCGCGCGGAAGCAGCGGGTCGGTGTGGTGCTCAAGCATGCCGTAAGAATACCGCGCCACCGGGTCGGTCGATCACCCCGGCTAGGCTTTCGTGACCTTCAGCATCCGCTGGCGGGCCTGCGACTCCGCCGACAGTCGCGGGTGATGGTGGCCGAACGACGTCAGCGGGCCGATGTCGGCCATCGCGAGTCCGTGACGGCGGCAGGCGTCGGCGTAAAAAGCCGCCTCGCGGTGCACCACGGGAAAGCCCTGCCACGAGGCGGTGGGTTCTGCACCGACGTTGACCGTCGCGTAGAAGACGCCGTCATCGTCGAGATGGCGGGCGACCGCCGCCACCGCATCGTCGAGGACCGCGTCGTCCATGTGGATCAGCACCGCGAACGCCCAGGCGACGTCGAACGTCCGGCCGAGGTCGAGTTCGGCGAGTCGCTCGCAATGCACGAGTTGCGGGTGCTTGCTGACGAGCCCGCTCTCCGCCAGTTCACGGCGGCCCTCGTCGAGCACCTCGCCGCGCACCTCGACGCCCGCGTAGTGGCCGGGATCGAGATACTCGATCAGCGGAATGCCGCCGCGGAGCGTGCCGCAGCCGAGGTCGAGCAGCCGGTGGTGCGGAAGCAGACCAGCTTCCCGGAGGAAGTCGATCTGGAATCGCCGCTTCATCTCCCAGAGATCGGCCGGCCCTACGAGCGCGTGCCGGGCAGCGGCCGTGTCGAACCCGCCGCGATCGTCGCCATCCATGCTGCGTCGCTCCTTCGTTGATACCGTGGGAGGCACCGTGACGGAGGTAGCATACTGGCCACTGGCTCGGCCGTGAGGCTGCGGGCAAACCACGCGTGACGCGGCGTCTGGTGGTGGTTCACCCCACGCCTTACGGCGTTGGGCTTGTACGATGCGGGGCGAGTGAACGCCGACCGGCCGTGATCGCTGACTACAGTGTTCAGCGAGACGCTGGAGCGGGAAACGGCGTCGGGCCGTAGGGGAAGGGCGAACCGCCGCCGTAGACCATGCCACCCGGGATGCCGCGGATCGGCACGCCGACGGAGTTGTTGCTGTAAAACCGCGCCCGTCGGCCATCGACCGAGACGAGGCCGTTGTTGTAGATGGTCACATTGCCCATCTGTCTGCCCACCAGGCCGTTGTTGAAGTACGTGAGGTCGCCGACGCGGTTCGAGACCATGCCGTTGGCATACATCGTGCTGCGTCCGACGGTGAAACTGCTGCCTCCCCAGTTTCCGCTTCCCCAGTTGCCGAGCGTGCCGTGGCGGGCAGCTTGGGCTTGGGCGTCGTGCGGAGCCGAAATGACCAGGCAGCAGGCGGTGACAACCAACAGAGCGAGGCGGTGCACGGGCGGAACTCCACGCGGGGCGAACGGAACTCCCCAACTCTACCCCGCGGCCGAGGGCGATGCCCGTAGAATAGTTGGTGCATCCGTCACAGCCCGCAGGCGATGCCATGGCTGGTTCTGAGTCACTGCCCGGCGCGGCATCGTCGCCGCCGTCCTGGCACGCGATTCCGCTCGACGAGCTCGTTCAGCGGCTGGCGACCGACTCGTTGCGAGGACTCTCCGCCGAAGAGGCGGCTCGGCGCCTGGCGACGGACGGCCCCAATACGCTCGAGGAGCCGCTCGCGGTGCCGTGGTGGCGGACCTTCCTGGCCCAGTTCCGTGAACTGGTGATCTGGATCCTGATCGCGGCGGCGGTCATCGCAGGGGCCATGGGTGACTGGGCCGACACGGCCGCGATCGTGGCGATCGTGCTCGTCAATGCCGTCATCGGCTTTCTGCAGGAGGACCGCGCCCAGCGAGCGCTTGCGGCCCTTCGCGGGATGTCGAACCCTTTGGCCCGCGTTGTCCGCGACGGTGTGACTCGTTCGATCCCCACCCGTGGACTCGTGGTGGGAGATCGAATCGAGATCGAGGCGGGTGACCACGTGCCGGCCGATGCCCGGCTCGTGGAGGCCTTTTCCCTCACGGCCCAGGAGTCGGCGCTCACCGGTGAGAGCCTGCCGGTCGAGAAGAGGGTGGGCGCTACCCAGGCGGCCGACACGCCGCTCGGCGACCGTGACTCGCTCCTCCACGCCGGCACTGTGGTGGCGACGGGGAGCGGCGCGGCGATCGTGGTCGCTACCGGCATGGCCACGGAACTCGGTCGGATTGCGGGCCTCATCGAGCATGCGCCGCCGGAGCCGACGCCGCTCCAAAAGCGGCTCGCCAGCCTCGGGCGAATCCTGATCGCGGTCTGCCTCGTCGTCGTGGGCCTGATCTTCGTCGTGGAGGTGGTTCGCGGTGGCGGCGTTCGTCAGCTCGTTGAGACAGGCCGCTTTGCCGACCTGCTGCTGCGATCGGTGAGCCTCGCCGTGGCCGCCGTGCCGGAAGGACTGCCGGCAGTGGTGACGCTCGTGCTGGCGCTCGGACTGCAGCGGATGGTCCGGCGAAACGCCCTCGTACGGCGGCTCCCGAGCGTGGAAACGCTCGGGTCGGTGACCGTGATCTGCGCCGACAAGACCGGCACGCTGACCCGCAACGAGATGACCGTCCGCGACGTGGTGACCGCCGAGCGGCACTATGCCGTGAGCGGAGCGGGCTACGACCCGCGGGGAGAGTTTCGCGCCGCTGACGGTGTCGATCCGGCGGCCGATCCCGATCTCCGCCGGCTTCTCGAGATCGCGGCCCAATGCACCACGGCCACCGTCACTCCGGCCGCGGACGGCGGCGGCTGGCGGGTGGTGGGCGATCCCACGGAGGGTGGCCTGATCGTGGCCGCGATCAAGGCCGGCGTGGCGGATCATCGCACGTCAGTCCCCACGCTGTTCGAGATTCCCTTCGATTCCAACCGCAAGCGGATGAGCGTGGTCGTGCCGGCGGCGGATGGCGGCCGGCTGCTCGCCACGAAGGGCGCTCCCGAGGCGGTGCTCCCCTGCTGCACGGCGGAGCAGCAGGCGGGCGAGGTGGTGCCGCTCACCGAGAAGCGCCGCGGCGAGATCATCGCGGCCGCCGCGGGCCTCGCCGGCCGGGCGCTGCGGGTGCTGTCGTTTGCCTGGCGAGCCATGCCGCACGCGGAGCCCCTCGACGCCACTCCCGATGGTGTCGAACGGGATCTCGTGTTCGTGGGGCTCGTTGGCATGATCGACCCGCCTCGCGAAGAGGCGAAAGTGGCCGTCGAACGCTGCCGCTCCGCCGGTATCCGGCCAGTGATGATCACCGGCGACCACCCCGCCACGGCGCTGGCCGTGGGCCGCGAACTCGGTCTGGCCGCGGCGACATCACAGGCGGTGACGGGCCTCGAGATCGACACGCTCGACGACGCCGCACTCGCCACGGTCGCCGCCGAGGCGGCGGTCTACGCCCGCGTGTCGCCCGAGCACAAGCTGCGGATCGTGAGGGCGCTGCAGCGACTCGGCCACGTGGTCGCGATGACCGGCGACGGCGTCAACGACGCCCCAGCGGTGCAGGCCGCCGACATCGGGATCGCGATGGGCATCACCGGCACCGACGTCACCCGCGAGGCGGCCGACATGGTGCTCACCGACGACAACTTCGCCTCGATCGTGGCAGCCGTAGAGGAGGGCAGAGGCATCTACGACAACATCCAGAAGTTCATCCACTACCTGCTGTCGTGCAACGCCGGCGAGGTGCTCCTGATGCTCGTGGCGGCGGTCGCGGGCTGGCCGGCACCTCTCGCTGCGATTCAGATTCTCTGGCTCAATCTCGTGACCGACGGCCTGCCGGCGCTCGCCCTCGGCGTCGAGCCTCCGGAGCCCGACATCATGCGCCGCCCGCCGCGGCCACCACACGAGGCGGTGATTCCGTGGCGGCGCGGGCTGGAGATCGTGGTCCACGGGAGCCTCGTGGCGGCGGTCTGCGTGGCGGCGTTCTGGCTTTCCTGGGGCGGCGATGACGCCCGCCTCGAGCACGCCCGCACGGTGACCTTCTGCGTGGCGGCCTTCGCGCAGCTCCTGTTTGCGATCGCGTGCCGCAGCGACCGCCGCACGACGCTGCAGCTTGGCTTTTTCGGAAACCCCGCGCTCCTGCTCGCGGTCACGCTCTCCGCACTCCTGCAGGTGGCCGTCGTCACGCTGCCACCGACGCAGCCCGTGTTCGAAGTGGCCGCCGGCGGACCAAGCCGCGACTGGCCGCTCGTGATCGGACTCGCGATCGTGCCGCTCGCCGTGGTTGAGACGGGCAAGATCATCCTGCAGGGCTTGCGCCGATGAGCGCGGGCGGGACATCCAAGCCGAAGGCCGTCAGGCCTCGGGCGAACCACGCTTGAACAACGGCTTTTGCTCGGCATGCCCCACGCCTCACGGCGTTGGGCTTGCACGAACAGACTCCTGTCAGACCTTGTAGCCGTCTCGGGTGATGTCGGGCTTGATGCCCTCGGGCGTCTCGTCGCTCGAGATGTCGAACCACTCGGGCTTGAACTCGATCCGCGGCTGCGTGGCCGGGTTGTTCAGGGCCACGTTGCTCACCAGCGCGATCACCGCGTCGGCGATCGCCACCTCCGGCTTGCAGCGGGGCTGGTTCTCGGGCGACGGGTTGCGGATGCACCAGGCCCAGTGCTCCATCTCCTCGGTATAGCCGCGGGAGGGGGCCGCATCGCCGCCCGCCTTGCCGGCCGCCACGGGGCCGCCGCCGCCGCTCTCGGTCGTGTCGAGCGTGGGTGTGCCGTCCTTCGCCTTGGCCACGGTCACCCGCGTGTCCTTCGAGGAATCCTTGTAGAGCATCACGTCTTGCTCCTGCTCGAGGACCAGCGTGCCCTTCGTGCCGAGCACCACCTCGCCGTAGCCGCCGAAGCCGTTGCCGTTGATCGACGAGTAGGTGACGACGATCTTCTTGTTCTTGTCTTCCTCGTAGCCCGGAGCGGGATACTCGTACATGCAATAAACGTGGTCGTCGATCTCGCGGTCGGCCGGGAAGATGCTGCGGTTGCCCACGGCCGTGACCGTCAGCGGCTTCACCTTCTTGCCGGGGCCGTGCATCGCCGACACGAAGATGCCGGCGGCGTCGAGTTGGTGGCTGCCGAGCTCGGCCATCAGGCCGCCGCCCGTGCGGTTCCAGAGCCGCCAGCGGATCAACTCCTCCAGCGGCGTGCGAACGGTACCGTCGCCGATCGTCTTTTCCGTGTAGCCATACTTTGCGGCATCGACGGCCTGGTCGAGGATCTGTGCCTCGAGTTGGGCGATCTGCTTCTGGAGCGCGTCGATGTCGGCCGGCTTGGCGGTCTCGAGATCCTTCTTCCAGCCGGCGAGTTTCTTGGCGAACGATGCGTCGCCCGGCATCGGCGGCTTCCACGAGTCTTTGCCCGGGAGGTTGCCGCGGTGCCACTGGGCGCGGATCGAGTGGACGTCGCCGATCAGCTTCGCGGTGCCGATCGTGTGGACGGCGTTGTCGTAGAGGATGCTGTAGTGCCGCTGGTGGCCGGTGGCCAGGATCTTGCCCGTCTCCCGGGACACGCGGCCCATCTCCTTGCACTCGTGGATGCTGTGCCCCATCAGCTTCTCGGTGAGCACGTGCTTGCCGGCCCGCATCGCCTTGATGGCGGCCGGGGCGTGGAGGTGGAGGGGAAGTGCGATCACCACCGCCTCGATGTCGGGGTCGGCGAGCATGTCTTCGTAGGCGCCGTAGACCTTTACCTTCGCGCGGGCTGCGTCTTCGGTGGACCACTTGTACTTCGACATCAGCCCCGGGCGGGCCTTGTTGGCGCTGGGGCTGGAGACGTCGCCGTGAAAGGCGCGGAAGACGTTGTAGGGGCGAATGTCGGCGATCGCGACGACGTTGAGATACTCGGGATTATGCGCGCCGAGGAGCACGCTCCCCTCGTCGCCCGTGCCGAGGAAGCCCACGCGGAGCGGGTCGCCCACGCTCTTGCCGTAGCCGAAATAGATCGAGCCCAGACCGGCCCCGGTGGCGACGCCGGCTGCCACCGTGCCCGCGAGGAAGTCGCGGCGGGTGATCGCCACGGCCTCGTCGAAGTTTTCCTTGCCGATCTGCTTCTGCTGTTCAGTCAGGTTCATCGAAGGCACCTCGGGTCGCAATTCAAGGTCTACGGATCAGCGGCTGCAGGAGTTCGCACTGCCGCAGCAGCCCTGCGGGAACCACCGCTTGAGGAAGAAGTCGAGCCCGCTCCAGCCGCCGATCGGCAGGGACGCGATGGCGAGCAGGGCGGCGAGTTCCACCCACTGGTTGTATGTGGCCTGGGCGCCGGGCACCCAGAACGGCTGTGAGGCGATCACGCTCGCCAGGAAGAGTGCCCCGCCCACCGCGTTGAACTTCGTGAGGAGCCCGACGACGAGGCAGGCCCCGATCGTGACGAGCGACCAGCTCACGAACCGGTCGGCCCTCCAGAGCTCTGAGGGCCCGGCGGCGGCATCGGCCCGGCTGCGGGCGGCGGCGTCGGGCAGCTGATCGTCCCACTCGGCGACGAGCTTGTGGCCGATGGCGGCGGCGTCTTTCATCCATGCCGAGGCCTGGCCGGCAAGTTCCTTCTGCTTCTTGGCAAGCCGCTCCCGCTCGAACGGGATGTCGCGGGAGCCGGGCTTCCGCTCCATGGCGGCGAGCCGTTGGACCTGGAGCCGGTAGTCGGCCAGATCGTCGGCGATGCCCTTGCCGTAGTCGGCCAGATTCTCGCCGGCCGTTTTCAGGCTCTGCTCCGCGGCGTCCTTCGCCTCGCCCGACAGCGGCACCGCCTTCGAGCGTGTCTCGAGCAGCCGTTGCCACGAGGCGACCACGCTTGCCTGCCAGGCCTTCGAGGCCTCGTCGGCGGAGCGGTCGTCGACGGCGGCGAGCGTTGCCGCCCAGTCACCCGTTTCGGGGAGCGTGGAGCGGTAGAAGTCGGCGAGCGGCCCGACCGCCGCCTTGCGGAAGCCGGCGCTCGACCAGTCGGGATCCCGAAGGTGCGAAACACCCTCCAGGAAGAAATGCAGGCCGCAGACGATGCGCAGGACAGCGAGCGCTGCGACGGCGAGAAGTGGAAGACGCATGAGGAAGACGCGGAGGGGACGAGCCGAGCAACCCTGCAGCCGGTGGACTCTCAGCATACCTTCGAAATCGAAAAAACGCTTGCCAGATTGGCGGTCACCCTGCGAAAACCGCCGACATGAGAATCGTGCTCTGTTATCCCGTGGAAGCCCGCCACCTCTCCCAAATTCAGGGGGTGTGGCCGGAGGCTACGCTCGTCGATGCGGGTCAAGAGCGGGTGGCGGAGGAACTCCCCACGGCCGACCTCTTCTGCGGCCACCCGAAGGTGCCCGTCCCCTGGGGGAGGGTCGTCGACGGGGGGCGGCTCCGCTGGATCCAATCGTCGGCCGCCGGGCTCGACCACTGCCTCGTGCCATCGGTCGTGGCATCCGACATCGTCGTCACGAGCGCCTCGGGCGTGCTCGCCGATCAAGTGGCTGAGCAGACCGTCGGCATGGCAATCTCCTGCACGCGGCGGTTTCCGCTGTTCCTGGAACAGCAGGCCCGCCGCGAGTTCGTCCGCCGGCCCACGGCGGATCTCACGGGAGCGACCGTCGGCATCGTGGGGCTCGGCGGCAACGGCCGCCGGCTCGTCGAGGTCCTCGAGCCGTTTCGGGTGCGGATTCTCGCCACCGACTGGTTTCCCGTGCGGAAGCCGCCGGCGGTCGAGTTTCTCGGCGCCCCCGACACGCTCTTCGACATCCTGCCCGAGATCGACGTCCTCTTCCTCTGCGCCCCGCTCACCGAGCACACCCGCAACCTGATCGATGCCCGGGCGATCGCCCGGATGAAGAAGGGGGCGATCCTCGTGAACGTGGCCCGCGGTGCGATGGTCGATGAGAACGCGCTGGTGGACGCGCTCGAAAGCGGCCACCTCGACTCCGCCGCCCTCGATGTGACCCCCGAAGAGCCACCGAAGCCGGAGAGCCGGCTGTGGACCGCTCCGCGGCTCTTGATCACGCCGCACGTCGGCGGGCAGGCCAAGCACCGGATCGATGCGATGACTGATTTTTTTTGCGATAATCTCCGGAGATACCGCGCGGGCAGGCCCCTGCGGAATCTCGTCGACAAGCGACTCGGCTTCCCCGAACCGCCCGATGAGGAACTGCCATCATGAGCACCACCATTCTGCAGGAAGACCGGCCGACGATCACGGCGGCGGGCGACGTCGGGAGCCGCTGCCCCGACGAACTCCTGGCGAAATACACCGAGATGCTCGGCGCCGGCCGGCTCAACTGGACGGAGTATCACACGCTGTCCCGGCGGCTCGGGGCCGGCGGGCAGGGCGTGGTCTACCTGTCGACCCGCCGCGGCTCCGACAACTTCACGCTCCCGGTGGCGCTGAAGATCTTCTCGCCCGAACGGTATGCCTCGGAGCAGGCCTACGGCGAGGCGATGAATCGGATTGCGGCGGTGGCCGCCCGCGTCGCCCAGATCCAGCAGGACAACCTCCTCGACGTCCAAAACTTCGTCGAGCAGCGGATGATCCGGATGATGGAGATGGAGTGGATCGACGGCTACGACCTCTCCCGGCTCGTCGCGCCCGAACTCCTCGAGCGGACGAAGGCGAGCGTGACCGAGGATCGCTGGCGATACATCAACAAAGTGGTCGTGACCGCGGGGCCGCAGCAGTCGCGGCTCAAGCCGGGGGTGGCGATCGCGATCGTTCGCGAGTGCCTCGCCGCGCTCGCGGCGCTCCATCGCGAGGGGATCGTCCACGCCGACGTGAAGACGGCCAACATCATGGTGAAGCGGACCGGCAACGCGAAGATCATCGACATCGGCTCCGCGCACGCGGTGGACGAGCCGCCCCCCACCAAGACCTGCACGCCGGCCTACGCTGCGCCCGAGGTGCTGGAGGGAAAGGAAAACACGCCGCGGTCCGACCTCGCGAGCCTCGGCTACGTGCTCGTGGAGATGCTCTCGGGCCAGCCGCCGTTTGCGGGGCTGCAGTCGTTCAGCGACCTCCTCGAAGCCAAACGCTCGCTGGTCCATCGCCTGCCGCAGATCCTCCCCACCGAAGTGACCTGCAACGAGCTCCTGATGAACTTCTGCCGCGGCCTGATCACCCCCGATCCGGGCAAGCGGTTTCCGAGCGCTGAAGACGCCGACATGAAGAAGGGGGGCGCGGCCAGCTTCCACCGCCAGCTGATCGTGGGCGGCCTGGCGAGTGAGTACGAAAACGAGATCCGCGCCTGGCTCGAAGAGTTGGAGTGACGCGGCGTTGGCGGGCACAGGTTGACAACCTGTGCTACGAGGGGGGCAGTAGCCGCAGGTTGGCAACCTGCGGAGATTCGGCACAGGTTGACAACCTGTGCTACGAGGGGCAGTAGCCGCAGGTTGGCAACCTGCGGAGATTCGGCACAGGTTGACAACCT
>JBAXOU010000032.1:0-22223 GCA_037133115.1 Planctomycetota bacterium
GGGCAGCCCCTCGCTGCCTCTTCTCGTAGCACAGGTTTTCAACCCGTGTGTCTTCCCGGTTCGCATTGGGCTCGCCGCATCATCGGCCTCAGGTGAATCCGGAACGGGGAGCATGCCTTCGTCCGGCTGCGGCTGCTCCTGCGGCGCAACGACGCGAGAGGGCCACGTGCGACGCGAATCAGTCGGGCTTCGCCGGGAGGAAGGCAAATGGCTCGGCCGGTTTCAGCGACCCCGACGCATCGCCGCTGTAGGTCTCGCCAGCCTTGAGGGCAAGTCGCTTCACCGGGCTCCCTGCGTCGAACGCGAGGCTCTCGAGCGGCAGCCAAAACACCGTGGGGCTGGTGGCCGAGTCGAAGTACATCACGCGGTCCTTGTGGTCGTACACGGTGCGCCAGATCGTGCTGGCGATGTTGGGCTTGTCGGGCACGGTGAATCCCAGCGGCACCGACACCCCACGGATCACGCTGAAGATCTGGGCGACCGCCCGCTTCGGGTCAGCGGTCTGCGGGAGGTTCGACACATAGAACGCCGCCCGAGCGAAACGGTCGGCCGCCCGGTTGGTGCCGGGGAGCATCGTCAGGCCGCCGATCTCTTTCCAGTAGGCGTTGAGGGCGAGCTGCTGGTCGAACGTGGGCGAGTTGGTCATCACCTGGAACTGCCGGCCGTGATGGACGACGAGTTTCCCCTTCACGTATTCAAGGATCGCCGAGTCGCCCGTGGGATCGGAGATCGCCATGTGGCCGACGCCGGGTTCGCCGTTGGGGAGGATCGGGGCGATGACCGTAAACGGTTCCTTCTCGAGCGCTGCCACGGCCTCGTTCACCGTGGCGAACGAGTCGAGCACGTACTGCGTCCAGCAGGCGATCGACATGTTCGGTCTGCCTGCCGCCGATCGGCCGTAGTCACTCTCGACGAGGTAGAGCGTGTTGGCCACGAGGCCCTTTTCGTTGATGCCGTCCACGGCGGCGATCCCATAGAAGGAGACGACCGCCGAGCCGTAGCGGCTCGTCCATTCGAGCGAGCCTGGGCCGGCGGCGCCGTTCCGCTTCATGCCGCGGGGAAACACCCAGACCTCCGAGCCCGGGTCCTCGACCCAGTCCATCGACCGGGCCACCATCACGGTGTTGTTCGGTCCGAGATAGACACACCGCGTGCACGCCTGGGCGGCGGTGGCGAGGGCCATGACGGACATGACGGACGTGAGGACGAAGGTGGCGACCAAGAACTGGCGATGCATGAAAGGAACCTCCCGGGTGGAGCGAATCCGCGGTAGTGTATCGCTCCGACAGGTGGAGGTGTCAGTGCGAGGATGGCGCGCGTCGGCTATCCTGCCGTTGACGAGCCAACTCGCACCGTCCCGCAGCCGGCGTTGGGCTCATGCGACCTGCGTTGCCGGGCGGGCGGTGAAAGCCTCGCCTTCGGACGGGAAGGATATCCCGCCTCGGCTCGACTTCCACCGACCCGCCCGGCTACCGAGTCCTGACGGCACTCACTGAGTGAGGAGCAAACATCCATGAAGATTGTCCGATTTCTCAATGATGGGGCCGAGCACTTCGGCCGGTTGCACGATGACGGCCCAGTGACGCTCCTGGAGGGTGAGCTCTTCGGGACGCTGCACGACACTGGTCGGAAGGTCGAGGTGGAAAAACTCCTCGCCCCTCTCGAACCACGCGACATCATCTGCGTGGGGCTCAACTACAAGAAGCACGCGGCCGAGAGCGGTGCCGAACCGCCCCTGCATCCAGTCATGTTCATGAAGAACTCGGGGGCCGTGCAGAATCCAGGCGACCCGATCCTGCTACCGCGGCGGCTGCGGAGCGACCGGGTCGACTACGAGGCGGAACTCGCCGTGGTCATCGGGAAGACCTGCCACAACGTGCGCCGGGAGGACGCCTTCGCCCACGTCCTCGGCTACACCTGCGGCAACGACGTGTCGGCCCGCGATTGGCAGCGAAACGGCGGCGGCGGGCAGTGGTGCCGGGGGAAGTCGTTCGCCACCTTCTGCCCGCTCGGCCCGGCGATTGTGACCACCGACGAGATTTCCGACCCCGGCGCCCTGGGCATCCGCACGATCGTCGGCGACCGGGTGCTGCAGGACTGCACCACGGCCGACATGATCTTCGACGTGCCGGCGATCGTGGAGTTTTTCTCGGCGAGCATGGTCCTCCGGCCGGGCACCGTGATCCTCACGGGCACCCCCCACGGGGTCGGCTTCGCCCGGAATCCCCCGGTTTTCCTCCAGGCGGGCGACACTGTGACCGTCGAAATCGACCGGATCGGCCGCCTGACCAATCCGGTGGCGGAAGAAGCGTAGCGGCAGGGGTGGCGGTTTTTCGAGCGGTTTTCATCGTGTATGGTTGAGGGATCGTCTTCCGGTCCCCGTTGCCCTCAGGAGCCTCCCCATGGCCACTGTCTCCCGTCCGCCGAAAGCGTCTGAAGCCTTCGTCTCCGGGGCCGACGTGGTCGTTGAGTCGCTCGTGCGGCACGGCGTTGATGTGATCTTCGCCTACCCGGGCGGGGCGAGCATGCCACTCCACCAGGCGCTCACCCGTTATAAGGATCAGATTCGTACGATCCTGCCGCGGCACGAGCAGGGAGGCGCCTTTGCGGCCCAGGGCTACGCCCGCACGACCGGCAGGCCGGGCGTCTGCATGGGAACGAGCGGTCCCGGTGCCCTGAACCTCGTCACCGCGATCGCCGACGCCAAGCTCGACAGCATTCCGCTGGTGGTGCTCAGCGGGCAGGTGGGCACCAGCGTGATCGGCACCGACGCGTTTCAGGAAACGCCGATGGTGGAGGTCTGCCGCGGGATCACGAAGCACCACTACCTCGTGACGGACGCCAACGACATCGCCAGGGTGATGAAGGAGGCTTTCCACATCGCGACGACCGGCCGCCCAGGCCCGGTGCTCGTCGATCTGCCGAAGAACATCCAGCTCGCCCAGATCATGCCCGACTACGACTGCCCGATGAACCTGCCCGGCTATAAGCCGGAGCAGCGAAAGTCGGCCCCGGCCGAGCAGATCGCGCAGGTCGCCGCCGCGATCAAGCGGGCCAAGAAGCCCGTGATCTACGCCGGCGGCGGCGTGATCGCCTCGGATGCCTCGGAGGAACTGCGGGCGCTCGCCCGGAAGACCGGCATCCCGGTCACGATGACGCTCATGGGCCTCGGAGCCTACCCGGGCGATGACCCGCTCTCGCTGGACATGCTCGGCATGCATGGCAGCGTGTATGCCAACTACGCGGTGGACGAGGCCGACCTGCTGCTCGCCATCGGTGTACGGTTCGATGACCGCGTGACGGGCAAGGTCGAGGCCTTCGCCGAACACGGGTTCATCGTCCACATCGACATCGACCCCTCGGAGATCAACAAGAACAAGGTCGTTCATGTGCCGATCGTGGCCGACGTGAAGACGGCCCTCGGGCAGCTCAACGCGATCGTCGAGCGGCCGGTCGCCGACCTCGCTCCCTGGCACGCCCAGATCGCCGAGTGGAAGAAGGAGGATCCGTACTCCTTTGACACGTCGTATCCAGGCATCCTCGCCCAGGAGGCGATTCAGGCCCTTTCCCGGCTCACCGGTACGCGGGACACCGTGATCGCGGTGGGCGTGGGCCAGCACCAGATGTGGGCGGCCCAGTTTTTCACCTTCCGCGAGCCTCGCACCTGGCTCTCCTCCAGCGGTCTGGGCACGATGGGCTTCGGCCTGCCGGCGGCGATGGGAGCCAAGGTGGCCCGGCCCGAGGCGATCGTCGTGGACATTGACGGCGACGGCAGCATCCTGATGAACATTCAGGAACTTGCCACCTGCAAGACCGAGAACATCCCGGTGAAGGTGCTGCTCCTCAACAACCAGCACCTCGGCATGGTGGTGCAGTGGGAGGACCGGTTCTTCAAGGGCAATCGGGCCCACACCTACCTCGGCCCGGTCGGTCATCCGGAGGCCTCGGGCCAGGGCGACGGCATCTCGCCGGGTGACCGCTACCCCGACTTTGTGATGGTCGCGAAGGGCTTTGGCTGGCAGGCGGAGACGATCTCGGCGAAGAAGGAACTCGTACCGGCGCTCGAGCGGCTCATCGCCGCCGAGGGGCCGGCGATCCTCGACGTGCAGGTGCCCTATCAGGAGCAAGTCCTGCCGATGATTCCGTCGGGCATGACGGTCCGCGACCTGATCAAGAAATAACGCGGCCGGGGCATCCATGCCCCCGGCGACTTGGCCCGAAAAAAGTAGGTGCAGGTTGTCAACCTGCACAGGCACCCGCGAAGTCCCGCAGCCGGCCGGCGACATGCTCGGCGCCGGCGGGACGTGTGAGTTCTCTGCTCAAACGCTTCGGAGCGACCGCCGCGGGGCACACGTCTCACCGGCTTCTGCGCGTGCCTCCGATCCGGCTGCTCCTCCTTCCGGAGTTGCACCCGAGCCAAATGCGAACTGGGAAGACACACAGGTTGCCAACCTGTGCTACGGGGGGCCGCGAGGGGCTGCCCGTGCCCGGGAGCCGGCGTTGCTTTCTCCGCGAAGCCAGGATGGCGAAGCGGAGAAAGCATCGAGCGAGCGGAGGGCAGGATGCCCGTAGCGAGCGCCCGGCGACGGGCATGGGTAGCCCCGCGCTTCGTGAGCGCCTCAGGATCAACTGCTACCCGGATCAGTTCCCCGCGCCGAATGGGTCGCTTCCCGCGGCAGGCTCGGTGGCCGGGGCTGTGGCCGGCTTCGTGGCAGCTGGGGAACGGGATCCTGCCGTCTGGCCGAGTCGCTCGATCGCCACGAACGCCTGTTTCATCGCGGCCGCGTCGGGCGACTGATCGAGCGAGAGAGCCGACTCCCTCAGGGTCTGTGAGATCTTCTTGGCCCGGGCAGCCGCATCGTCGGTGAGAAGCGAGGCCAGGCCTGCCGTGCCGTCGGCCGTCGCCACCGCCGTGGCGAGCGTCATGAGCCTCCATGCGTCCCGTCGAACCACGAGCGAGTCGATCGGATCTTCGACTGTGGCACCCGCACCGAAATCGCCCCCGGCTCCCGGAAACCCGGGCGGCATCATTCCTTCGGATCCCCGCGAGGCCGTTGGCATCATTGGCTGCCCGCTCATTCGGGCCGTCAGCGCCCGTTCCACGGCAGAGGCGATATCGGTCTTGAGGGCCTCGGCGGCGAGGCTGCGGATCTTTGCCACTGCGTCGCCGGCGTCGATGTTCGAGGTGGCGGTCGCCGTAGACCCGAGCGCCGCCGCGGTCCGCACGCGGACATCGATCGGCCGGCCGCCATCGGCCAGGATCGCCATCAGGGCCGCGGCCGCCTCGGGCGTCGACTTCGCCGCCACCGTCGGCAGCATGTCGAGGGCCCGGGAGACGAGCCAGTCACCGGCCGTACCGTCTGCCGCCGATGCGGGGGACGCGATCACGGCGAGGAGCGGCTTGGTCGCCGCCTGTGCGAGCCCGGGATCGGGTGTGCCGGCGGCCTTCGTTGCCTCCACGTGCTTGGCCAGGCCGGCGGCGGCCGCCACCCGCACGCCCGCCGGGAGTGCCGCATCGCCCATGACGGTGGCCAGAGGACCGACTGCCCCGTTCCACGGGCGGCTATCCTTCCCACGAATCTCGCCGACAAGCAGCATGGCGTTCACGCGAACTACCGGCTCCACCTGAGGATTGCGGGCCTGCGCTACGAGCCAGTCGACGGCCGTTTTCGCAGCCTTGTCGAGGGCCGTAGCTTCGGTCGTCTTCTCGTTGAGCAGCATGTCCCGCATTCGACGTCGGGCACGCTCAATCTGTTTGCGGTTTCCTTCGGCCGCGAGTTGCGGGAGGGCGATGCGCTCGAGAAACGCCTTCGATCCGGCGTCGAACTCGCCCTTCTTCATCTGGTCGAAATACTTTTTCGCGTCTTCCGAACCTTCCACCTTCGTCCAGGTGCTGAACTGCGGTTCGTCCTGGGCGAACGCGGGCGCAGACGCCGCGACGGCGATTCCGACGACGGCGCCTGCCAACACCATCAGGAATCGGCGGCACGCCAGGCGCATGGCCATGAGATGCGTCTTCATTTGTTGGACCCTCGCCGCGGTACCGGAATATCGAAGCCCTCGGGCATGTCGTTTGCCGGCGTGGTCGACGGTGGGTTGAGCGTCGGCATGTAGCGGTCTGATAACCGCTGCGAGTCGGCGGCCGAGACGAACTCGAACGATCCGTCGTTTCGCAGGAAGAGCATCTCGAATGGCTCGGCTGGTGAGCCTGCCTTGCCAGACTCGTCCTGCCGGCCACGGACATCGACGAGCACGCGGCCGGTCATCACCTCTTCCCCCTTCGTCCGCGTGTCTCCCGGCTTGTTGAGGCTCGAGTCGACGTTGGCCAGACCGCCCGTCTCGGTGATCAGGGAGCGAAGCGTGTAGTTGCCGGTGTCGGTACTCGGAGCCAGCACGAGCACCTGCAGCGAGCCCGGCTTCAGTTTCTTTTCCTTGATCTCCTCCTTGGTCAGGGTCTTCACGAGCAGGGCTGTCGCATCGGGCACGCTTACGGGCGGCGTTTCGTTGCTCTCTTTGGAGGGCAGCAGTTCGTTCTTGGCCGATGTCGGATCGGCGAGGTGTTGGCGGTCGATGCCGAAGTTTGGATTGCGGACCGAGAGTCGCACGCGGTAGCGATATCGCTGGCCGGGCTTTACGGTCGTGTCGATGAAGCGGAAGAGCCGGAACTCGGCGCCATCCAGCGTGGCGCCCCCCATCTCGCCGGCGCCGCCGAAAGCCAGCTCACCGCCACCACCCCCGGCCGCAAACGGGAACGGTGATGGATCGACGAGTTCCTCCTCCGTCCCGCCATCGGCCGCTGGATAGGTGATGCCCAGGATATGAGCGACGGGCACCTTTCCGATCCGCTCCATTCGCACCCGGAGACTGCAGTTCGTGTCGCGCTTGGGGCCATTGTCGAACTCGAGCGAGCGTGCCCACGCCGCCGACATCACGAACACGGGCTGGTCACCTGTGCCGAATGCCTCAGTCGGAAAGGTCACGGAGCTGTCGGCGGATTTGACCTTGAAGGCGACGATGGAGCCATTTCGCAAAGGCTCGTCGACAAGTTGCATGTCGGAGAGCACACCGATCTGGCCGTCGAACTCGGCTGCAGAATCCTTGAGCCGCTTGGCGTCGATCGGCACAGCGGGTGAGTCACCCAGCACGCCCGGGGCCGCCTCCTCGAGCAGCTTTTTCAACTGCGAGCGAAACCAAGGATGGACGGCCTCCAGCCCCCACGGCTCGTCGATTCGCTGCGGGAGTTGGGCGACGTAGCCGATGTCGGTTTCGGTGCTTCCGAGCACGAAGCCTGGCGGCAGCGGATCCTGCTGCATGGCTTCGGGTGCCTGATTGGGCGGCGGTGCCACCATGCCGCCGTCCTGCGCGTAGGATTCGATGTTCCTGAGCTTGAGCGGCTCCCACTTGGGAGGTGCCCCGGTGGGGCCGACCACGGTGCGCTCGACGCGGTACTGGTTCCAGTGTGGAAGATCGAGTTGCGGATCGCGGAATCCCGCCGAACCAAACGCCCGCAGGTATTCGTCGCGCTGTTTGGCGGCGGGGACGAGCCCGGTGACCAGCACGTACGGCACCACCCTCGCACGCTGCCCGGCGGCCATCCCAGGATCGAACTCAGCCGGCCGTTGCTCAGGAACTGGCTCCTCGCCCGGCTTTGGCCGGCGGCCGCCAGGGCGTCGGGGCTGCGTTTCCGGCGCCGGGGCGTCGAGCGCCGGACCACGTCCAGGCGGCTGCATCATCGCAGCTGGATCGGTCGTGTCGGGGAGCACGGCGACACCGGCGATGGCGCGGAGATCCTCGATCGGCAGCACCTCGGGCTTGGCTCGCTTCGCGAGTTCCTGCATGAGCGGTCGATCGAAGAGCGACATGTCGGGTGCCGGGGCGATCTTCACCTGCTGGGGCCGCCACGGATCGATCGCCGCGGCGAGATCGCCGCCCTTGCGGATCGTGTCTGCAGGAGGTTTCGCGGCGGCGTCGATGTGCTGGACGGTCTGTGCCGTCAGTTGCGAGACCGCCGCCGGCGTCTGATCGCTGCGGACAGACTTCAATCGCAGGGCGTTGACGCCGTTCCACGCCAGCCCGAGACCGATCAGGCCGATCAGGCCAACGACGAACTTCTCGCAATGGTTGAGCAGGAAGCCAAGGATGGCATCTTTGTCGAACTTCAGGCTGGGCCGTTTCATGCTCCGCCCTCCCCGGCGGCAGGCGAGCCCCCGCCGATTGCGTTCTTGTCAGGAGGTGGCGCGAGGCCCACCGTGCCACGCAGTTCCACCGTCACGTCGAAAGGCCGAAGTCCTCCGTTGTCCGTGGGTGCCGACATGGCACCAGCTCCGCCTCCGAGGCCACCCGCTTGCTGCGAGGGGTTGATCCGCACCTGCCGCACGTCGATCGGGACGGCGCTGGTCGCAAGATCGGCGAGAAGCGCATCGAGCTTCCGCTGATCCATCGTGACCCGGAGCACGAATGGCATGAGGTGCACCATCTTCGCGGCAGGAACAGTGGCGAGTTCCGCGGCGGTGAGCGGCTTGCCGGAGAAATCGACGTAGATCCATTCCTTGAGTTGATCATCGGGTGAAGCGACTGGCGCCGCGGCGGGATCAATGCCGCCGTCACCGCCCATCATCGGTGCACCGCCCATGGCCGGGCCACTGCCACCGCCGAATCGCGGATTGAGCGGCCGGCCCACGGCGCCACCCTCCCCAGGCATTCCCATTCCGGGATCCATCCCCGGGGGCGGCATGCCCTCGCCACCAAACTCTCCGCCCCCACCGGCCCCCGACGCGGCCTGGATAAAGACCCGCCCGGTGCCCTGACCGCCGGGCTGCTCCTCCGCCGCGGGATAGCCGACGGCGAGTTCGACGACGGAACTCACCGGCGCGTTGAACGGGCCCGCGGCACCCTCGTTCATCTTCTTGATGACGTCGGCGAACAGCCCATAGACCCAGAGTTCTTCCTGGGCCAGAAGCACCTGCGTGGTCGACGGCGGCTTCTCCCAATTGAACGAGTCGAAGAGACGCTTCTGATCGTTCGCAGACCAGGCCACGACCGCGTCGGAGCCGCCTGCCGCGGGACCGGCACCACCGGGCCGCTGGCCCAACTCGCTGTCCATCCCGGGCCGCTGGCCAAACCCACCCAAGCCTCGCGGGCCGGGGCCTGCGTCGAGCCCCGCCGCTCCGGGTGCAGCTCCCTCGACCATGAAGTCGTCGGCGCCCATTCGCTTCGGCAACTCGCGGACCAGTTCCGGCGCGGTGTTCTGGTAGCGGAGGAGAAGGTCTCGCTTCAGCGAGCCGCCCGGCTTGAGCGCCGTGACCGCCTTGAGGAAATCGTCTCCAAGTCGTTGCGGCCACGACCGCAGAAACTGCTGGGCCTGCCAGAACTTCTGCCACTCGGCGAACGTCTCCTCGCGAATCTTTTCCGTCTGCGCCTCGACCGCCTCCGACCAGCCTTCGTTGGGATGCTCGGCGATCCCCTGCACGCTCTTGAGCGCCGACACGCGGCTCTCGATCTGCGATCGCTGGCCGCCGATGAGTGTGTCGAGACTGCCGGTGCCGAGCATCAGCATCGGCACCAGCACGACAGGCACAATCGCCGCCAGGATCCAGAAGTGATACTTCGCGATCGCCGCAGCATACGGGCGGATCTGTTCGGGGAGTTGGGGCATGGGAGGGGGTCTCGCGGCTACTGAACCACCGTCTCGCCAGCCGCAGGCTGCGGTGGGGGCGGGAGCTTCGAGCCGGGCGTGGTCGGCTGCCAGGTGAACTGGAGGATGAAGTCGTATCGCTTCAGATCGACGGTGCCCGCCGATGGGTCGCCGGCGCCGACAGCGCCACCATCGAATCTCGGGCCGGGGCCGGGGCCGGGGGCGACGCCGGTGGCTCCCGTCTGGATCTGGACCTTCCGGAGCGGCGACGAGAGCACCAGCACCGGGTAGCCGATGCCAAGATCGGCGACGGGCACGAGGTCGCCTGACTTCTCGCCGGCGGCGACCGGAACCTCGTCGCCCTCACCGAGCAGGTTCTTCACGAGCGTGGAGCGGACGAACTGCTCTCCCTCGTTGCCCTGCTCTTCGTTGTGAAAGTGATGCCCCGTGATCTGGACGACCCAGCCCGGCCCACTCGGACCTCCAGTCGGCGCGGCCGCCGTGCCATCGGCGGCGGCCGGATCGGCCGGTGGCGTCTCCGAAACAGGCACGGCCCCGTCTGCTGGAGCCGCAGCCTGCTCGCCCTCTGCCGGGGCGGTCGGCTCACCCTCGGGACGTTCTTTCTCCGCCGCGGCCTTCGTTTCCGCCCAGTTGCCCTGCACTCCCGCGAACCAGGTGGAGAGGTCGGGGAAGAACTGCATGTCGAGGCTGTCCACGTGGATGTCGCGACGATCCGCAATCTTCTCGGGTACTTTTTCCCCGGGGTCGCGAGGCAGGAGCGCCCTGATCGCCCGCATCAGGTCGAGCGATTGGAACCGGCGCTCCTGAGTCTGCACGAGAAACTGCTGCCAGGATGCTGCTTCGTCCTGCTTCTGCTTGACGGCGTCGAGGGCCGAGACGGCCGCCGCCGAACGCGTCTTGGCCTGATCTGCCGCCGCGAAGGCCTGGGAGTATTTTGCCGGAGCGTAGCTCTGCCACGCGAGGAACATGCCCACGAAGTTCACGAGCGCCGCCGAGAGCAGGCCGAGCATCGCCGCCACCGCCCAGGGCTTCTTCGCGGCGATCATCCGGTCGCGGACGATCTCCTGGGGCACGAGGTTGGTCTGGAGGCTCGAAGCGCCGGCCGCCTGCAGGGCCAGGCCGTAGGCCGTGGCGAAGGCGAGGCGATTCTCGCGGAAGCCGTTCGCGGCGACCGCCGCCCCGTCGAGGGCGTTGTACTTTTCCAACCGCTGGACGTCGAGGTTCAGCTGCTTGGCCATGAAATCAGAGAGGCCGCGGAGCCGCGCCGCATTTCCGACCAGAAACACCTTGCCGATCTTCAGCGACCTGTCGTTGCTCGTGAAGAACGTCAGCGACCGCTGGACATCCGAGGTGAAATCGGTGAACACCTGCCGCATCGCCTTGAATACGGCGCGCGGATCGGCCGCCCGGACCGCGTTCCGCTTTTCCTGCTCGGCCTTCTGGAAGGTGTATTGCATCTCCTTTACGAGTGCCTTCGTGAAGGTGCTTCCACCGATCGGGACACTCCGCTGGGCCATCTTCAGGCCGTTGGTGACCACCACGTCGGTCGAATCGACGCCGATCGAGATGAGCACGATCGAGGGCGGAGGATTGTCGGGATCGATCGATTCGGGGGCGGGCAGCTGGTCGAACATCACCATGTTCGCCAGCGCAATCGGCTGGAGTTGAAGGACGTCCACCTCAATGCCGGCGTTGGTGAACGGCGCGAGGGCCTTGTTGACCTGCTCCTTCTTCATCGCGAAGAGCGCCACCTCGGCGTCCATCACGAAGCCGCTCTCCTCGATACCACCCGCGAGCCGCTGCCAGGCCCACTCCACCTGCTCGAGTGGGAAGGGGATCTGCTGGCTCGCCTCGTAGCGGACAATGTCGGGGATCTTCTTCGCCTCGATGGGCGGCAGTTTGATGAACTTGGAGAGGCCGGACTGGCCAGGCGCGGCCACGGCCACCCGATCGCCCTCGAGCGAGTGCCGCGAGAGAAACTCCTCGATCGCGGCCTTCACCAGCTCCACCGGATCCGCTTCCGGCTGCGAGAGCATCATCGGGTATTCGATGTACTCAAACGTGTCGGCGATCAGTTTGCGCGGATCCGATGGCGACACCTGGCAGCGCAGGGCCTTGAGGCCGC
Source organism: Planctomycetota bacterium (assembly GCA_037133115.1). Classification (GTDB taxonomy): domain Bacteria; phylum Planctomycetota; class Planctomycetia; order Pirellulales; family UBA1268; genus QWPN01. The sequence goes on from JBAXOU010000032.1 coordinate 11,781, forward strand.
ACTTGCCGATATCGATTCCCCAGGCGTACGGACTGCGAGCCATAAGGGGCCAAGTTCCCGGTGCGGTGGTCGGAGGTGGGTGGGCCGGGAAAAGGACGATTTGGACGGGCTAAATCCCGCCTCCTCATCACTTTACGAACGCGTTCCCGGGAGTGTCAAACCGTCCCCATTCGCGCCCGGCCGGTTGACGATCGCGATCAACTACACTCCCAGCCATGGCTCTCGAACGCACGACGGTCTTCCTCCCCTGCCACACGCTCGACGACTTCCCGACGTGGCTGGAGGAGGCTGAGGCCGACGACCTCCTGGCCGCGTGGACGGCGGCCTGGCATCCGGCCCTCGTGGCCGCGGTTGGCGCGGCACCCCAGTGGGCGAGCATCGACCTGCCTGTGCAGCAGGGGCCGCTGCTCGGGATCGTGCCGACCACCTGGGACGACCGGTTCGCGGCCCAGTTCGACGCCGTCTGCACGGTTGGCTCCTCGTTCGTGCGGCGGGCGGTCGGCGTGGAGGCGATCGAGCGGGCCGCAGCCGACCGACTTGGTCTGCCCGCCGGCCCGCTGGCCGGAGCAACGTGGGCAGACGACTTTCGGGCGGTCGGGCTCGCCGCCTTGCTGGCGGGGCTGCTTGCCCGCCGGATGCGCACCCACGCCGACCTGGAAGCGACCGGCTTCTTCGCCGCCGTGGTCGCAGCCGCCCGAGCCATCGTGGCCGGCCGCGACGACGAGGGGCAGGCGGCACTCCGCGAAGCGTTCGACGCCCTCTCCGCCACGCGTGCCCGCTACTATCCGGTCGATTCCTACGTGATCGATCTCGTCCTCGTCGCAGCCGCCACCCGCGGAGCTGCGCTCGTCGCGGCCATCGACTCGCCCGTGCCGGTCGCCGTCGTCGCCAGCGGAGAGTCGATCACGAAGGTCGCCTCCGCCCACCCTGATGCCGTTGCCGCCATTCGCGCGGCGGTGGACGCGGGCCGCGTCGAACTCTGCAGCGGTCCCGCCGCCGACACGCCGCTCGACCTGGCCACCCCGGAGTTCGCCCTCAACTCGTTCACCCGTGGTCGCGAAGCGTTTTGCAATCTCTTCAACGCGCCGCCGGCGTCGTTTGCCAGGGTTGCTGGCGGAGCGATTCCGCTGCTGCCGCAGTTGCTCGCCGGCTCCGGCATCGAAGGGGGCATCTGGACGCTGTTCGACGGCTCGCCGCTGCCCGATGTCGGTGGCGGGATGATCCGCTGGCAGGCCGGCGGCGCGGCGATCGACCTGCTGGCTGCCGCTCCACTCGACGCCCGGTCGGCACGCACCGTGCTCGCCCTCCATGAGACACTCGGCGATGCGCTCGACCGCGAGCACGTGGCCGCGGTGCTCTTCGCCCACTACGCGGGGACGGCCAGCCGCTGGCACGCGCTCGTCCGTCGGATCGGTCGCTGGACGAATCTGCTCGGCACGTTCGTCACGCCGCGGGAACTCGCCCGGCGCACCACAGGCGCTGGCACGACGGTGTCGCTGGAGCCCGACGCGTTTCCGCCGACGCTGCCCCGGTCCACTGCCACCACCGGCGACGACCTGATCACGGCGGCCGTCGCGCAGGCCGCCCTGGAGGCGAGGGCCATCGTGGCTGCCGCCTCGCCCCTCACGGTGGTCCCGCCAGCGCCGCTGGCTCGCCCGGCCGGCGCGGTGCCGCCGCCGCTTCGTCGCTGGCTCTCGTTTGCGGTGCCGACCGGGGCCAGCCGCGACGCCGACCGGCTCGTGCTCGAGCACGAGCTCATTCGTGTGGAGGCCCACCCGCAGACCGGCGGGCTGCTTTCGCTCCGCCGTGACCGCGACGGAGCCAATCGACTCTCGCAGCAACTTGCCGTGCGCACCACGCGGACGGCGGAGGGCGGCGGCAGCGCCTGGGAAGCGGCTGAGGACGGCGTGGTGTCCACGCGAATGGTCGCCGACGCGGTCGAGCGGGTCTCGGGCGAGAACGGCCACGAGTCGATCGTCTCGCGGGGCCGGCTGATCGCCGCGGATGGCGGCGCCGCGGCCCGATTCTCGCAGAGTGTCTCGCTCGTCGAGGGCATGCCACTCGCCCTCCTCGACATCGAGATCGTGCTCGAGAGGCCACTCTCGGGATCGCTCCTCGACAGTCACGTTGCGGCTCGGTTCGCCTGGCACGAGAACGAACACGTGGAGATTCGCCGGAGCCTGCTCACGCAGTCGGTGGCCACGGAGCGGACGAGATTCACAGCTCCACACTTCATCGAGATCGTGCCCGAGGGCACGCGGGTCGATCTGGCTGCCGACGCGGTGACCATCCTCACCGGCGGCCTTCCCTGGCATCTCCTCTCCACGCCCCACGTGCTCGATTCGCTCCTTGCCGGCGGCACGGTTGGCCGCATCACCCGTCGACTCGCGGTCGGCCTCGGCCTCCGCCGGCCCTGGGATGCTGCCTTGGCGCTGGCTGCCGGCAGCCCGCTGGCCGCGGCGATCCCGGGTATGCCGGAGCATGTTCGGCTGACGGTGTCAGAACTCGTCACGAGTGACGGGCGGCCCACCGCCGGCCGAGTCGGCCTGCTGGAATCGGCCGGCCGTGGCGGGGAAGTGACGATCGACTGGGGGCGACCGGTCGCCCGGGCGACCGCCGTCGATTTCACCGGCGTCCCGCGGACGGAGCCGGCCGTTGCGATCGAAGGCACTCGGACCGTAGTTTCTCTCGAACGCTACCAATGGCTGCAACTCGATCTGGGGTTTGCGGGATGATCATCACGCTCGACGGTCCTGCCGGCGCCGGCAAGAGTTCGACCGCCCGTGCGCTGGCCCGTCGCCTGGGCTGGTTCTACATGGACACCGGAGCGATGTATCGGGCGGTCACGCTCGTGGCGCTCGAACGCACCATATCGCTCCATGATGCCGAGGGCCTCGCGGCACTCGCTGAGTCACTGGCGATCGCCTTTCGCGACGGCCGCGTGTTCGTCAACGACCGCGACGTATCGACCGAGATCCGCACGGAGCGGATCACAGCCGCCACGCGGCCGGTGGCCGACGCACCGCCGGTCCGCGAGGTCATGAAGCGAATGCAGCGGAGCATCGCCGAGGGGCTCGACGTGGTCACCGAGGGCCGCGACCAGGGCTCAGTCGTGTTTCCGCACGCCGAACTCAAGGTGTTTCTCACCGCCTCGCCCGAGGAGCGGGCCCTGCGCCGCCATCGCGAGGAGGCGGCTCGCGGTGCGGCCTCGTCGCTCGATGCCGTGCTCTCCGCGCAGAATCGCCGCGACGAGGGAGACCGCGTCCGGGCGGTCGGAGCCATGAAGCCAGCCGATGATGCGGTGCTCGTCGAGACCGACGGCCTCACGCAGGACGATGTCGTCGAGAGGCTCGTTCAGTTGATCGAGGAGCGGCGGTCGCCGCGGTCCTCATGAGCGACCGCAGCGACGACGAGGTGCCGGTCGGCGGAGGCCACACGCCCTTCGGCAAGTGCCTCTACGACCTGCTCTGGGTGCTCTGCCGCACGCTCGGTGTGTCGCTGCTCGGATTCCGATCGCGGTTCGTGGAGCCGCTCCCGAAGACGGGCCCGCTCATCGTGCTCTCGAGCCATCAGACGTTTCTCGATCCCCTGCTGCTCGGCCTGGCCACCGACCGCCGGTTGTCGAGCCTGGCCCGCAGTTCGCTCTACCGCTTCAAGCCGTTCGCCGTGGTGATCACGGCTCTCGATGCGGTGCCGATCGACCGCGAGGCCTCTGCCATCAAGGCGATGAAGGTGGTGATCGCGCGGCTCAAGCGGGGCGCGGCCGTCACGATCTTCCCCGAGGGGTCGCGGACGTGCGACGGCCACCTTGGCGAGTTCAAGAGTGGCTTCACCCTGATCGCGAAGCGGGCCGCGGCACCCATCGTGCCGGTCGCGATCGTCGGCGGCTTCGAGTGCTGGCCGCGAACGCGGTTGCTGCCGCGGCCGGGCCGCATCCGCCTCGAGTTTGGGGAGATCGTCACCGCCGAGCAGGTGGCGGCGATGAGCGAGCAGGAGATCTTCGCGGTCTGCACGCAGCGGATCCGCGACCTGGACGCCAAGGCCCGTGCCGCCCTGGGCGCTACGGCCCGGTCGAGGCCGGCGGTGTCGAGCCCGCGCGGGCCCGCTTGAAGGGATCGACCGTGCCGCCGCCTGGGCCCGGGGGCGGCTCGTTGGCCGACTGGCCGAACGGCACCAGTTTCGGCCACTCCAGGTTCATGCCCGGCCAGGCTTGGGCTTGGGCCGGCGGCGGTGGTGCCGGCGGCGGCGTGGCTGGCCCGGATGCTTCGGGAAGCGGCTGGCTCGTGAGCAGGTCGCGGGGAGTCGGAAACCCGCCCGGCTGGCCGCCTGTCGAGACGGGCATCGCCGGCACGCCAGGGTCGCCGCGTTCCACGGTGCGAATCGAGACGTCATCGATGAACGCCTCGCCGAGACCCGTGAGGGCGAAGGTGACGGTGAGCGGCTCTCCCGACGACTCGGTGGGCACGATGCGATGGAGCACGAGCCGCCGCCAGGTCTTCGTCGCTCCCACGCGCTCGCCAAGCGCGGGGCCACCGAGCGAGTCGAAGACGAACAGCCCATCGACGCTGCCGGCGATCGGCTTGGGAACGTAGACCTGCGCCGAAATCTCGATCAGCTTGCCGGCCGGCGGCTGCAGCGGCGGCGTCGTGACCCACAGCGGTGGCGTCTCCACCACGATCGGCGGGTCTTCCTTGTTGGCCGGCCGCGCCGCCATTCGCAGGCATCCCTGGCCGGAGGCGGGCTTGGTGAGCGAGACCTCGAGCCTCGTGACGATGTCCGACTGCTTTCGGGCGAAGTGCCGCCAGCCGCCCCCCGAGAGGTCCTCGATGCGTTCCATGCTGCCGCCGCTCAGCAGCTCGGGCCCCTGCACGACCGCGGCGCGGGCCGACACGAAATGCCACTCTTCGGCGAGCGCGGTGTCAGACGCCGTGAGCGGGCTGGCCACCATCGAGCCTTCGGCCTTCACGCCGTTCTCCCAGATGCGTCGCTCGAACTGGCCGGCGATCGCCGCCGCCCGCCGAAACCTCATGATCGCCGTGGTCGGGTCGGAGATGACGAGTGATTCGCCCTCGGCGGCGAGGCGGCCCGCCTCGGTGAGCATCGGCACGGCGTTGACGGGGGGCGGACCCGAAAGCGCCTGCGGAGGCAATCGACCGAGCAGGTCGCCGGAAGCGGCCAGCGCCGTCGCGGCGACCGCGCGGGCCGACGAGAGTTCCGCGGCGGTGAGGCTACGGATCCGATCCTGCACGTGCGCCGTCACCGCCGGCTCACCGCTGAACAGGATGATCGAATGGGTGAGGAAGTCGTCGATGGTCACCGACACGCCCCCTGTCACCCGCTGCTGCCGCAGCGGCTTGAGCCCCCCGGCCGCGACCTCCCAGGCCTGATGCGCCTCCGGCACGCCCGGGACGAGGATCGTGAGCGGCGCCTCGTTGGGCGGGACATCGCTCCCGGCGTAGCGGCGGGCCACGATCTGCGACCCTTGCACGCACCGCCAGGCCACCACCATCCGCGCGCGGGCCGCCTCCATCACGAAGGCCTGCACCTCATCGCTGCTGGTCTGCGCCTGGGCGGCGAACCGTCCTGCCGCACCCCACGGCTCGAGCACCTGGAGCCGCAGGTTCATCTCGCGGGCCGCGGCGGCGCGGGCCCGTGCCTCGCGATCGTCGCCGTCGAGCCGGCGGGTCGACGTGAAGAGAATGCCCCGGGTGCCGGCTGCCAGCGCCGAGAAGGCTGCGAGCGAGAGGCTCTCGCCATCGACCGCGAGGCCGCGGCCGCCGACCCCGGCGATCGCCGCCGCCTGTCGCGCCGCCCGGGGATCGATCTCGGTGGAGATCGTCGCCAGCAGGGGCGTGCCGGGCCGCGTGAGCCGAGGGCGTTCGCGGAGCCACTTCAGGTAGTCCACCAGTTCGAGCGACGTGCCGAGCACGGTCTTTCGGGCGACGAGCATGTCGAGGTGACGCGAGACGGTGCGAAGCCCGGAGTCGGCGGAGCCGATCAGCGGCCTGCCGGCCCGCTGATCGCAGGCCCGCACGCGGCGGCCCCGCTCCGCGAGAGCCTCGACGTCGTCGTCGGCAAGCCCGGTGCCGAGATCCCACATCAGCACGCGGTCCCAGTTGCGGAGGATGGGCAGCGAGTCGGGCTCGCGGACATCGACGTCGGGGATCGGCGGCGGCGGGCAGATCACCCACAGGCCAACTTTCCGCGCGGCGACGAGCTGCTCCGTCGACGCAGGTTCGGCGAACCGCACGCAGTTGAAACCGAGCGCCGCCAGCGCCTCGAGTGGCTCGCCGTTCCAGTCGATCGACCGCGGGTAGAACGGCAGGCCATCCACGTCGAGGACGCCCCGCGACAGTCCGGCGGGAGGATCGACCGGCATGGCCATCGAGGCGGCTGCAGGCTGAAGGTGCGGATCAGCCACCGGCGAGGTGGCGGTCGCTGTGGCTGGTGGTGGCAGCAGGCCCGACACGTGGAGGTCGTCGATCGCGATCTCGAATCGGCCGGGAGTCGGTGGGGCATCGAGCACGAGCTGGGTGGCTCGGGCGCCATCGGTGCTGCCCGTGCCGTGTTCGAGCCGCAGGGCCGGCAGCTGCCGCGAGAGCGCCTCGGGCACCTTGTCCACGTCGAGCAGTTCCCAGCGATCGATGTCGCGGGTGGCGCCGCCGCGGACCAGCACTTCGACGGGCCTGCCTGTCCGCTCTGACACCCACGCGGGCATCACCACCCGCACGGCGAGTCGCACGTCGGGCCGGCTGGCCCGTACCCAGACCGATGCCCGGAGTTCGTCGAGGATCGCGGCGGGGCCGAACGGGAGTTCGATCCGCAGCGGTTGGCCGGCCGCAGTCTCGATGGCGAGCCGTTCGCATGAGCGGCCGCGATGGGGAGACACCTCCGACCGCTCGTGCACCACCACGCGGCCGGATGCCGGAACTGCGGCCCATGTTGGCGAGGGGGCCTCGAAGCCGTCGTGCGTGTCGCCGGCGAAGCTCCACGAGACTCCCGTCACGAACATGGCGACGAGGAGCGCCGCCATGGCGCGCACGGGGGTCACGAGAGTGGAAACACGCACGGCCATGGGAATCCGGGGAAGGTTTGCCCGGGGGGCTTCTAGCAGTCCTTGGCGTACCGGTTCCAGCCGAGATAGGGAAAATGGGCAACGCGGTCGCAAAATGGGCAAATCCGTGGTTTCATGGAGGCTGGTGCCCCTGCACGATTCGCGGTGTGAGCCGCCGTTTTGTCCATGAAGCCGTCCACGGCCGACAACCTGCTCCACCTCGTCGGCGAACTGGAACTCGTCCCGTCGGCGGCCCTCAACGAGACCTTCTCGGAGGCCGGTGGCCACGCGCTCGATGCGGCGGCGTTTGGTCAGGCGCTGGTGCGCCGCGAGTTGGTCACCGGCTTCCAGCTGGAACGATTGCTGCGCGGCGAGCGGGGCGGCTACTACTTCGGCCGGGCGAAGATCCTCTATCAGATCGGCGCCGGCTCCTTTGCCAGGGTCTATCGCGCGATCCATCGTGACACCGGCGCCGTCCTCGCCGTCAAGGTGCTCCGCAACCGGTTCTCCAACGATCCCGACAAGTGCCGGGCCTTCCAGCACGAAGGCGAGATGGGCCGCCTCCTCCGGCATCCCAACATCGTGGCGATCGAGGACGTCGGCCAGGAGAATGGATCGAGTTACCTCACGATGGAGTTCGTCGAGGGGCAGACGCTTCGCGAACTCGTGAAGATCAGAGGTGCCGTCGATGCACCGCGGGTGGTCGACCTGATCCACCAGGCCGTCTGCGGTCTCGAATACGCCCATCGCCGCGGCGTGACCCATCGCGACATGAAGGCCTCCAACGTGATCATCTCGTCGACCGGCCGCGCGAAGCTGGTGGACTTCGGTCTCGCCGGCGTCGACGAGTCGGGTGAGAAGGTGCTCGGCCGCGTCGAGAAGCCGCGGACGATCGACTACGTGGCCCTCGAGAAGATGGCCGGCGTCCGCGACGACAGCGTTCGCAGCGACATCTACTTCCTGGGAACCGTCGCCTACCTGGCCCTGGCAGGTGCCGCGCCGCTGACGGAGTCTCGCGACCGGAGCGTGCGGGGCGACCCGCGGCGGTTCACGCAGGCGGTGCCACTGGGCCAGCGGTGCCCAGACCTACCGCGGGACGTCGTCGATGTCGTCTCGCGGATGATGCACGTCGATCCGCTCGAACGGTATCAGACGGCGACCGATGTGAAGCTCGCCCTCGAGGCGGTGATCGCCCGGCAGGGATCGGGCGAGGCGCCGCCCACGTCCAGCCCGGCCATCGCCGCGGCGAAGCCCGCCGCTCCGGCTGCCGCGGCCGCCGCGTCGAAGGGGAGCGTCATGCTCGTGGAATCTGGCGAGAAGGCGCAGCAGGCCCTCCGCGAGTTCTTCTCGAAGCTCGGCTTCCGCGTGCTGCTGACGGAGAATCCTCAGCGGGCGATCGCCCGCTTCTCCTCAATCCCGCTGCCCGCAGACTTCCTGGTGATCAGCAGCCGGGAACTCGGTGCGGCGGCCATCGAGGCCTTCAACAAACTCTCGACGGAATCGTATCTGTCCGACGTGCCGGCGATCCTGATGGTGAGCCCGAAGCAGCCGCAGGTGTCGGCCGCGGCAAAGGTCGACGGGCGGCGGAAACTACTGCCGCTGCCGTTGCAGGCGGGCGAACTCTCGAAGGTGCTCGCCGAGATCCTGCCCCGCAAGGCCTAGCTGGTCATGAAGGCCCGGCGCCGTGAGGCGTGGTGCTGCGGCAGCGGTCGACGAATGCCGCGTAGTCCTTCGGCGTGTCAATGCCGCGGGCCGCGTGATCGATCCTGGCGGCGGCGATGGGGATGCCGGCCTCGATCACGCGCAGCTGTTCGAGGCTCTCGAGCGTCGCCAGTCGGGAATCGGGCAGCGCGTTCCACCGCTCGAGCACGCTCCGGCGGTAGGCGTAGAGGCCGACGTGCTGCCAGTAGAAGGGTGGTTCCGCGGTGAGCAGGGAGTCGCTCCAGTCGCGGGCTGCGGGCACCGTCGCCCGGCTGAAATAGATCGCTCTCCAGCAGCCTGCCTCCTCGCGGCCGTCGGCCTGTCGCCAGGGCGTGAGGACCGCCTTCACACAGGCCGGGTCTCGGAGGTCGTCTGCCCGCCGCAGCGGGGTGACCAGCGTGGCCACGCCGGCCTCGGGGCAGCGGTCGAGGAGATCGATGGCGGCGTCGATGGCGGCGGCGGAGAGTTCCGGCTCGTCTCCCTGCACGTTCACGATCACATCGGCGGCGGGCAGCCGAGCCAGCGCCTCGACGATCCGCGCCGTGCCGCTCGGCGCCTCGGGCGAGGTCATCACCGCGGTGCCACCGAAGGCGGTTACCGCGGCGGCGATCTCGTCGCTGTCGGTGGCCACGATCGCGTCGCGGGCCGCACGAGAGCGGCGGGCCGCCTCCCAGGTGTGGGCGATCAGCGGCCGGCCCGTCTCGGCGAGCAGCATCTTCCGCGGCAGGCGGGTGCTGGAGAGGCGGGCGGGGATCACGATCACGGCGGAACTATCGGCGGCGGGCACGGCGGCGACTCCAAGGACGGATTGTGGATGGCGGGATGATTGATGCGTCGCCGTTTTCGCACCGCTACGAGCGGGGCTTTTCCTGATCGGCCTTGGTGATACCATCAGTGGTCCACTCGCCCGAGTGGCGGAATTGGCAGACGCGCAAGATTCAGGTTCTTGTCCAGGTAACTGGGTGGAGGTTCAAGTCCTCTCTCGGGCATTCGCCGGTGCTACTTCACCGGCACGAGGCGGATCTGCCGGATGTCGCAGGCCGCCTGCTTGGCGATCCTCTCCGGCTTCACCCGGAGCATATGCTCGCCCGACTCGGTGATCGCGACGCGGCCGATCGTGCGTGGGCGGAACTCTTGAAAGCCCCCCGTGTCTTCGACGACGAACGGGAGCGCGAGCGGACTTTCGCCGAGGGGATCGAGCGTGATCTTCATGTCGCTGCCGCCTTGGCCGGTGCCACAGCCCTGCAGCACCTCCACGTCGAACGTGCCGGCCTCACGGACGGCGAAGGTCCACTCCGCGGCATCCTCCGCCTTCGTCCAGAACCCAAGCGTCCGCTTCTTCTCCTCCGGTTCCCAGCGGAGGTTGGTGCCACGAATCGTCGCCTCGCGACCGTAGAGCAGGATCGTGCCGTCATCATCCTGTTTGACGACCACGGGGCGTGCCGCCGCTGGTTTTTCCACCTCGATGGTGGCTTGTGCCCAGGTGACCGTGCCGCCCCATGTCAGGGCGAATCCGGCGATGAGCGTCCAGTGGAGAATCCGTTGCATGCCGACGTGCTCCCTAGGTGTGTTGCCCGACTCCGGGCCGTCGGTAGGATTATTCCCGAGGCTGTAGCTCAGTCGGTAGAGCATCGGACTTTTAATCCGTTGGTCCTGGGTTCGAGTCCCAGCAGCCTCACTTGGCTTCG
>JBAXOU010000033.1:0-21843 GCA_037133115.1 Planctomycetota bacterium
GACACCATTCGGCTCCCGCCGGACGACAAGCTGACGATCGTGCCGTAGCGTCGCACTTCATCGGATCCGAAAACGTTCCTGAACGCGACGATGCATCAAGGTCTTGTGGCCATCGTTCTCAGTGCATGGGCGGTCGCCGCTACGGTTCAAGGTCAGCCTGTCGAGGAGTGGTGCAACTATCGCATTCCTCCAGGGTTCGTGTACGAGGGCGAGCCACTCACTCTCGAGCAAGCGCGGGAAATCCGGGACGGGAGCCGATTGTTCAGCGAGCGGCGCAGGCTGCGATGAACGTGTTGCCGATCGGCGAGTTGCCAGCACTGCGGCACGAAATCGGCTCCCGTCCCGAGTATTCGCGGCTACAGCCGTTCCGATCCGTCAAAGTAGTCGGAGCGGCGGTATGGCACTGGGAGAGTCGAACGATGCGCATGCTGAGAGAGAATCTCGTCACGGCCGTGATTGTTTCCTCCGCCGCTGGTTGCGGCTTGTTGAACCTTTTGCCCGGCCGGACGATCCATCAGAAGTGCGGATGGAAAGCGGAGGATTTTTTTGCCGACCCGAAGGTGATCGCGCTCTGCCGGGCCATCGAAGCCAACGATCTTGACCTGCCCCCCTTAAACGTCGCCACTTTCAGAGAGAGAATCTCTGGTGGCGGAAACCAAGGGAGGGGGCAAGAGGTCAAAAAGATCAAAAAGGACAAAGATCAAAAAGGACAGGCATAATCCTTGACGACCGGCCGCGGGAGCCGTAGGATACGGGCGTACACTACGCCCCGAATCCTGCAGGAGCCCCCGCGATGACGATGCCCAGGCGGCAGTTGGTGGACGTCGGGGTCACTCGCTACTACCACTGCATTTCCCGCTGCGTCAGGCGGGCCTTCCTCTGCGGCGAGGGCGTCACGCACCGCAAGGCCTGGATCGAAGCCCGGCTTGAAATCCTCGCCAAGCAATTTGCCGTCTCTGTCTGCGGCTTCGCAATCCTCGACAACCACCTCCACGTCCTCTGCCGCCTTGACCCCGGCATCGCCGACGGCTGGAGCGACGAAGAGGTCGTCCGCCGCTGGATCGCCGTCTACCGCCCCTCCTGCCTCGACGTCGACAACCCAGCGACCGTTCAGGCCTGGATCGACCACCAATGCCAAGACACCGCCCGCGTGGCCCGCTACCGCGAGCGGTTGCAGGATCTCGGCTGGTTCATGAAGGCGCTCAAGGAACCGCTCGCCCGGCTCGCCAATAAGGAAGACGACTGTAAGGGCACGTTCTGGGAAGCCCGCTACAAGTCGATCGCCGTCCTCGACGAACAAGCCCTGCTCGCGACCTGCACCTATATCGACCTGAACCCCTTCGCCGCCGGCATCGCCACAACCCCGGAAGACGCCCCGCACACCTCGATCAAGCAACGGGTGGATCACGTCCGCGCACAAGGCGACCTCGACACACTCCAGGCCGCCGCAGCCGCCACGTCAGTAGCCACCGCGCGGATTGAAGCCGACCTCGAGCAATCCCACTGGCTCTGCCCGCTTCAGGATCGAAAAACTGCCGGCGAAGGTTCCGCCGGCGCGGCCCGCGAAGGGATGCTGCCCGGGTTTTCGCTGTCGAGCTATCTCGAACTCGTGGACTGGACGGCCCGGCTCTGCCGCACGGGCAAAGCGCGGATCACGCAGGAAGTGGCCAGCATCATGACCCGGCTCGGCACGAGCCCCGAATACTGGCACTCACACCTCCAAAAGCTCCTCGGCAAGACCCGCTGGCTCGGCAGCTACTGTGCAACGAGCGAGGAGCGACTGAATGCAATCGCCACGAAGCGTTGCGTCCATCATGTGGACAACGCCCTCGGTGGCTTGGCCGCGGGCTAGCTGCCGGCCAATCGCCACAGCGCACCGCACGATGAATCAAGTGAACATCGAAACGACGCCCTGACGAATCCGTTCGAACGCTGCCGCCCCCAGTCGCCCGACTTCGGCAGTCAGAATTGCGGAAGCAAAAAAGACAAATCTTTGCCGACCGGCCGCGGGAGCAGTGCTGCTAGCAGCAGGACACGCGCGTTTAGTTACCCCAAAATCCTGGAGGCGCTCCGGCCGCTTGAGAGATCGCCGCGTGTGACGTTCCGCCCGGCTACAGCAACTACCCAAGCACTCGTGGTACAGTCATGGACTGTCGGACCGTTGCGAATGCGCCGTCGATCAGGCTATACCTTCACCCAAGGGCAAACCCAATGAACGCACCCGACCAGGTCTTGTTTGACAAGATCAAGCAACTCCCCCCGCAGCGGCTGGCCGAGGTCGAGGACTTCGTAGACTTTCTGCGCACCCGGGAGAACGAACAGCGGTTTGCGCTCGCCGCGGCCAAGGCCAGCGAAGCCAGCTTTGCGCAGGTCTGGGACAACGACGACGATGCGGCTTACGACCGGATGTGACAGAAATGACTATCGCTTCGAGGTTCGACTTCGGCGACGTGTTGCTCGTGCCGTTTCCGTTCACTGATCAATCGGGCACAAAGAAGCGGCCGGCCGTCGTCGTCTCAATCGTCGACTACAATACCAGCCGTAGGGACATCGTGATCATGGCGATCACGAGTCAGGTGCGAGCGCCGCTGGGCTACGGCGAGGCCATGGTCGATGACTGGCGAGGCGCTGGACTCATCAAGGCATCGGTGCTCAAGCCTGTCTTCAGCACCATCGAGCAAGGTCTCGTCATGCGCGTCATGGGCCACCTTTCTGCGGCCGACTTGCAGACGCTGCAAAGGCTGCTCCGAAATGTGATCGGGTGAGCGAATCGCTCGACGTTCGTGGCGGTGATGTGCCACGCATAGAAGCGCACACGCAGCACGAAGCCCGGAACGGCGCCGTCGTGAAGACGATCGTGGATGGGGGCACATCGCGGATTAGTTACCTTTAGAACCTTCCCACCGGCTGGAGCGAGGAAAGGAGAGAAGGAAAGGGACAGGCATCATCCTTGATGCAGCCGCAGGTGCGGGGCGTGGCGTCGACATTTTGGTGACGTGTCACAACATGAATGTCGTGCTGTATGGCCTCCTTTTCAGGGAAGGGAACCCTGCAGTGGATATGCTCGGCTACAGCCGTTCCGATCTGTCAAAGTAGTCGCAGCGGCGGTATGGCACCGGGAGAGTCGAACGATGCGCATGCTGAGAGAGATTCTCGTCACGGCCGTCATTGTTTCCTCCGCCGCTGGTTGCGGCTTGTCGAACCTGCTGCCCGGCCGGACGATCCATCAGAAGTGTGGATGGAAGGCCGAGGACTACTTTGCTGATCCGAAAGTCATTGCGCTCTGCAAGGCCATCGAGGCCAACGATCTGGCCGAGATGGAGCGGCTCGTGAAGGCGGGGGCCGACGTCAATGCGCAGGGCAAGGGCAAGATGACGCCGCTGCTGTGGGCGCTTCCGGATAATCGCCTGCCTCGGTTCAGGTGGCTGCTTGAGCATGGCGCCAATCCGAATGTCGTGATCGAGAGTGATTTCAATGTTCGCAACTACATGAGTCCTGGAGACTCGGTCACGCATATGGCGTGCAAGACGTCATTTCCTGGCTATTTTGACGCAGTGTTTGATCATGGCGACGACCCGAATCAGCCGTTCTTTCTGAAGCTAGGACTGGGGTTGGCCGATCAAAACTATCCACCTCTTAAGGCAGTGATTGGTGCATTGGGACCGAAGCCCGAAGAGAAGCTGGAGCGTGTAAAGCGGTTGATTGCGTTGGGGGCTGACATGAATGCGCTGACCCCAAGTTCAACGCCTGTGATGGAAGCGGTGGGATGGCCGGGGCAGTTCGATGTCGCGCTGCTCATGCTCGAAGCGGGTGCCGACTTTCGGATGTACATGGACGACGAACACAAGCGTTTGATCCACCTGGTCGCCATGGAAGAAGATCGTCTCGATGAATATTCTCCTGAGAAGCGGGCGCAGTTTCGGGAGCTCGTGAAGTGGCTTGAAGACCGCGGCGAGTCGTACGAGGAAGCGAAGGCGGATCTCGCGAGGTGGGCGTCGTGGGGCCGGGTGTCGGGCGAATACGACCAAAAGATGGCCGCCGAGATCGCGGAGCGCAAGGCCCGCGAAAAGGCCGCGGCTGAGAAGAAGGCGGAGTGACGCCATGCGGTTCGCCCCGGCCCCGCTCGTCGCCGGCCTGATGCTTTTCTCGGCCGCGGAGGTGCACGACTTCTTCGGGGTAGGGGAGGGGGCGGCCGGCAAGGGCGGCTTTGCCCACGTGCACGTGGCCGACGACCCGGCGGTGGCCGCGGCGTTTGATCCGCTCAAGGTGACGGTACGTTGCATCCCGATGGAGGGCGCCGACGAGCCTGGCACGTGCGTCGTCACCGGCAAGCCGGTGAGCCGCCGCAGCGTGCTGGCGCGGTCGTACTGATACTGGCGTCGCATGACCCCTCGTAGCACAGGTTTTCAACCTGTGTGCTTTTCCTCGCCGCCTTCCGCTCGGGGCTGCCCATGCCCCTTCGCCGGACGTTCACCTCGGCCCTCCCGGCCTCGGCTCACTCGATGCCGCCCTCGCTTCGCCATCCTGGCTGCGCTCGGCCAGCAACGCCGGCTCTCGGGGCACGGGCAGCCCCTCGCTCGCCCCTCCAAATCGGGAAGCCCAATCGCGTAAGCGATGGGGACATGACGGTTGGGCAGTGCTGCCTCCACCGGCCGTGGCGGTTCCTCCACGAGGACGAGGTCTGACCGGCGGCTAGAATGTGAGGCTGGGAGTGCCGGCCGGTTCACGGTCGCACCTGGTGCCTTTGCAGGATGTGGCCGGCCGATGACCGTGGAGAAGTTGAACGCGTGGTGGGTAGCCGCTGTGGCGGCCGTGGCAGGCGTTGCCATCGGGGCTAGCGGCGCATTTCTGCAGCGGTCCACTCCGTGGACGGTAGGTGATCTTCGCGTCACGTCAGCGCCATCCGGCCCTGCTCCGCATGTCGAAACCGCCGAGACGCGGCACGCCTTCGGCACGCTCGGCACGGGCGGAAGCGGCTCTCACGAGTTCGTCGTCCGCAATGCAGGCGACGGCCCGCTCACCCTCCGCAAGGGGACGACGAGTTGCACCTGCACTGTGAGCGACTTCGAGGCCATCGAAGGAGGCTCGGCAGATGGCACGCGGGTGGTGCCGCCCGGCGGTGAGACGAAGATCCGCGTGCAGTGGAAAGGAAAACCGCCGGGAGGTCCGTTCCGCCAGCAGGCCACGATCCTCACCGACGATCCACGGCGGCCGGAAGTGGTGTTCACGGTGGAGGGCACGGTCGTGCCAACGTGGAAGGCGATTCCCGATCTGCTCGCGGTGCCGCGGCTGTCGGCTTCTTCCGGCGAGCGTGTGACGAGCGACGTGTTCACCTACGGCACCGAATCTCCCGCGGTCACCGAGGTGGCCCTCGACGACCCCAAGTTTGCCCAGTCTGTCTCGTTTGCCACGGCGCCTTTGTCAGCCGAGGAGGTCGCGGCTGAGACGGGTGCCACCGGCGGCTTCCGGCTCACCGTCGACCTGAAGCCCGGCCTGCCGATCGGTCCGCTGAAGCGAACGGTTCGGGTGTCGTTCACGATGCCCGAACCCCTCGTGGCGGAGATTCCGCTGGAGGGAACGGTCGGGGGTGACCTTGTCATGGCGGGCCCCGGATGGGATTCCTCCCGTCAGGCCCTGCTGCTGGGGACGGTCTCCGGCAAGGCAGGCCTGCGCACGAGGGTGTTTCTCACGGCGAAGGGGCCGCATCGCGACAGCGTGCGGCCAACGGTCCGGGAAGTGGTGCCCGAAGCGCTGCAGGTGACGATCGGCGATGGCAGCCCGATCGGCACCGGCGGTGCGGTGCGGATTCCGATCGACATTGTGATCCCGCCGGGCAGCCGGGCGGTCAACCACCTCTGCTCGCAGCAGGGGCCGGCGGGCCGGATCGTGCTCGCCACCGGCCACCCCGACTCGCCCGAGTTCACGATTCCCGTGTGCGTGGCGGTCGGCCCCTGAGCCATCCATGAATAAACGCGTGTCGGCGATCCTCATCGTCTTCCTCTCCCTGGCGTGCGTCGCCGCGATGCCAGAGCGGGGGGCCAATGTCTCCAAGGAGGTTGTGGAGAAATTTCAGGAGCGAAACGGCCCGATCTTCACCGACTGGCCCACCCCGCAGGCCGTGCTCGTGATTACCGGCGAACTCGACGGCTACATCGAGCCCTGCGGCTGCACCGGCAAGGAGAACCAGAAGGGCGGTCTGAGCCGGCGGCAGAACTTCCTCCGCGCCATCGACGGGGTAGGCTGGCCGCTCGTGGCCGTCGACGTGGGTAATCAGGTGAAGCGGTTTGGCCGGCAGACCGAGGCGAAGTTTCAATCGATCGTAGATGGTCTGCGGGCGATGAGGTATGCGGCCGTCGGCTTCGGCCCCGGTGACCTCCGGCTCCCGGCCGAGGAACTCGTGGCTGGGGTGGCCGCCGTGGGCGACCAGCCGACGCCCTTCTTGAGCGCGAACGTCGGCCTGCTCGGACTCGACGCAGGGATCACGCCGAAGTTTCGCGTGGTCGAGGCGGGCGGATTGAAGATCGGCATCACCAGCGTGCTTGGCGACCAGGAACTGGCGCGGATCAAGAACGCCGACGTCGAGTTTGCGCCGGCCGGCGAATCGCTCGCCAAGGCGGCCGCGGAGCTCGCGAAGGCCGGCTGCGACCATCAGGTGCTGCTCGCCTTTGCGACCCCGGACGAGACGAAGGCCCTGGCGGCGAAGCATCCGCAGTTCGACATCGTGGTCACGGCCGGCGGGGCCGACGAGCCGCCGCTCGAGCTGCCGCCGCTGCCGGGCGGGGCGAAGCTCGTGGAGCTCGGCCACAAGGGCATGTTTGCCGTGGCGATCGGCTTCTTCCCCGACAAGGACAAGCCCGTCCGCACGCAGCGGGTGCCGCTCGACGCCCGCTGGGGCGAGTCGAAGGACATGATCGACCTGCTCGGCACCTACCAGCAGAAGCTGGAGACGCTCGGGCTCGAAGGGCTCGGCCTCGTGCCGATCCGGCATCCGTCGGGCCGGCGGTTCGCGGGGAGCGAGGCGTGCGCGGAATGCCATCAGGCCGCCTACGACGTCTGGAAAGACACGCCGCATGCAACCGCCTTGACCACGCTCGAGGAGCAGAAGCCTCGGCGCGATGGCGATCCGGAATGCCTGTCGTGCCACGTGACGGGCTGGGCGCCGCAGCGGTTCGAGCCGTTCGAGGGAGGCTTCGCCGGGATGAAGACCACGCCGCAGCTGGCCCATCAGGGCTGCGAGAACTGCCACGGCCCGGCGGCGGCGCACACGGCGGTGGAGCGGGGCGACGTGCGGGCGAGCGAGGCGGAGCGGGACCGGCTTCGTCAAGAAATCGTGCTGACGCTCTCCACACCGGAGGGCAAGCAGAAGGCCGTGAACAACTGCCTGGAGTGTCACGACCTCGACAACAGCCCGCAGTTCGACTTCGACGAATACTGGCCGCAGGTCGAGCATTCCGAGCCGGAGGAGTCTGCGGCCGAGCCGAAGCCGGCCGCGGCCGCGGTGGCGCCGTAGGGCCGGCAGGCGTCGATCGCACTGTGTCTGCTCCTGCCCTCGTAGCACAGGTTTTCAACCTGTGCCCCCGAGCGGCGCGACGATTCAAAAACAGGTTGGTAACCTGTTCTACGGCACCGCAGGTTGCCAACCTGCGGCTACGGAGGATGACCGGATCGGGTTTGAGCTCGGCGAGCGGCCCGGCACACAGGTTGAAAACCTGTGCTACGAAACGCGTGGCACTCAGCCCAGCTGGGCCATGGCTTCGTCGGGGATGCTGAAGTTGGCCGACACGCTCTGGACGTCGTCGTGGTCGTCCAGTCGCTCCATTAGGGTCAGCACCTTTTTCGCGGTCTCCACGTCGTCCACGTCCACCGTGTTGGTCGGGATGCGCACGATCTCGTTCGACTCGACGCCCAGGCCGGCCTTGCCGAGGGCGTCGACCACTGCCGCCATCGCCGCCGGATCGCAGGTCACCTCCCAGCGGTCGCCCGAGAGCTTCACGTCATCGGCACCCGCCTCGAGTGCCACTTCCATGAGCTTGTCTTCGTCGCAGCCCGCCTGCGGCAGCCGCACGAGCCCCTTCCGCTCGAAGAGGTAGGCCACGCAGCCCGTGCCGCCGAGCTTGCCGCCGCACATCTCGAAGATCTTGCGGATCTCGGGGGCCGTGCGGTTCTTGTTGTCGGTGAGGATCTCGCAGAGCACGGCCACGCCGCCGGCACCGTAGCCCTCGTAGAGCGACTCTTCGAGGTCGCCCCCCTTGAATTCGCCGGTGCCGGTCTTGATCGCCCGCTGAATGTTGTCCTTGGGCATGCTCACGGCCTTGGCCGCGTCGATCGCATACCGTAGCCGGAGGTTGGCGTCTGGATCAGCGCCGCCGTGCTTCGCCGCCACGATGATCGCCTTGGCGAGCTTGCTCCAGAGTTTGCCCCGCTTGGCGTCGATCAGCGACTTCTTGCGAGAGATGTTCGCCCAATGGGAATGTCCGGCCACGCGTGTTCCTCCCTCGCACCTGTCCTGCCACCGTCAGCCGTCCGTCACCGCGGCTTCCGCTTGCTCAGCTCCGATGAGTGACGGTCGCCTTTGCCCTCTGGCTTCTTCGCCGCCGGAGCCGTGGGCTTGGCGGACGGCTTCGCTGGAGGCGTCGGCTTCTTGGCCGCCGGCGCGGGTTTCGCCGGCTCCGGCGGCGGAGCCATCTGCGGCTTGATCGTCAGCGGCTTGCCGACGTTCGGCTTCACCACGAACGGCTTCGGCCCAGACTTGCCGTCGCCCGGCTTCTTCGGTCCCGAACCGGCGGGGGGCATCGGTGTCTTACCCACGGGGCGGGCGGCCGCCTGCGGTCCGGCTGGGCGGTGCTCCTCCGCGGCGTTTCGCGCTGCCTCGGCAGCCTTGAGGCTCTCCTTGTCGGTGGCCGGCGGCGGCGGGGTGGGAGCCGGCAGCGGTTCGCCCCGCTTCGGCATGCGGTCCTTGAGGGCCGCCGGGCTCACGGCCTGCACCACCTTCCGCACGGTGTTGCCGTGGAGGTTGGTGAGCACTTCGATGCCGAACTGGTGGAGGAGCGAACTGAACTCCACGCCCGACTTCTTGCCGATGATCCGCTCGATGCCGGCCACTTTGCCCGCATCGTATTCCGCCTGCGTCGTCATCCCGCAGACGTAGAGCGCTGCAATCGCACCCTTGTCGAGCGGAATCATGTGGCCGTCGAGCGCCGTCGAGACGACGTGCGCCACCACGAACGGCGGCACGCCATGCATGCCCTCGAGAACCTTGAGGCCGTGGGCCAAGGAGTGCTTCTTCGCGTGATCAAGCGAGAAGTTGTAGGTCGACTCAAACACGCTCTGAAGCACGCGGCGGAGCGAGAGGGCCGCATGGGCGGGATCGGGCAGGTCGTGGAGCGTCTCGGCGAGTTCTGCCACGGTGGTCACGCGGATCTCGTTGAGGTCAAACGCCGACTCGATCAGACGGGCGCAGGCCTTCTCCGCCACGTCGTACGGCGCGTTTTCCAGACAGCAGGCGACGAGCACCTGGTCGAGAAGCGGCCGGCTGGTGTTGAACGGGACCGGTTTGTACGCCGCCTTGAGCGCCTTGAAGAGCTTCGGAACCAACTGGGCCCGGGGCGGCACCTTCTCCGGTGGCAGTTTGGGCGGCTCGACCACCTTCGCCGGGGCGACGGGCTTGGCGGGAGCGACGGGCTTGGCGGGAGTTCCAGCCTTCGCCGGGGCGGTCGGCTTCACCGGAGCCGTCGGCTTGGCGACGGCTTTCGGAGCGGGCTTGCCAGCCGCTGCTTTTGGGGCGGGCTTCCCAGCCACCTTCGGGGCGGGCTTTTTCGGGGCGGGAGCCGGCTTCTTTCCGGCGGGCTTCTTTGGTGCGGTCATGCGTCGTCCTGCGAGGCCACGGAAGGGGATGATGGTTCGGTGTCGCCGTCCGACGGGGGCGGCGGAAGGACCTCGTGGAGCATGCGGGCGATCTCGATCGACTTCTTGATGCCCCCGTCGAGTTCAAAGCGGAGTTTCGGCGTGTAGCGGGTCTCGATTCGGTCAGCGATCCGCGACTGGAGGAAGCCTGCCGACCGGGCGAGACCCTGGATCGCGAGTTTCTCCTTCGCCGGGCCACCCATGATCGACACATGGACGATCGCCGACCGCATGTCGGGGGCCATCTCCACACCGGTGACCGTGACATCCTTGACGCGAGGGTCGCGGACCTCCGTGAGGATGGCCATGCTGACCACCTCCCGAACCGCCTCGGCCGCCTTCAACAGTCGTCGGGTGCTCACGACAGCGTCCGCGCGACTTCCTCGACGCGATAGCACTCGAAGATGTCGCCCTCCTTCAGGTCGTTGAAGCCGGCAAGCTTGATGCCGCACTCCAGGCCGTCACGCACC
Source organism: Planctomycetota bacterium (assembly GCA_037133115.1). Classification (GTDB taxonomy): domain Bacteria; phylum Planctomycetota; class Planctomycetia; order Pirellulales; family UBA1268; genus QWPN01. The sequence continues at coordinate 10,374 of JBAXOU010000033.1, forward strand.
TCGCGTGCGTCGTCCTTCTCCCGCTTGAGCGACTCGATCCCGTAGTCGCCGATTACACGGTTGTCGCGGATTACCCGCAGGCGGGCGTTGCGGGCGATGATGCCTGCGATCACGCGGCAGCCAGCGATGACGCCGAGGCGACTGATCGAGAAGGTTCGCTGAACCACGGCGCGGCCGAGTTCGTTTTCCCTCTTCTCCGGGGCGAGCATGCCCTCGAGCGCCTTCTTCAGGTCGTCGGTCACCTGATAGATGATGTCGTAGCGGCGGACCTGCACGCCCTTGTCTTCCGCCAGCGACCGGGCCCGCTCGTCAGGCACCACGTTGAAGGCGATGATCACCGCGTCGGAGGCGTCGGCAAGCTGGACGTCGGCCTCGGTCACGCCGCCGACCGTCGCCTGGAGCACCCGGATCTTGACCTCCGGGTGGTCGAGCTTCTGCAGTTCCTTAAGGATTGCCTCGATCGAGCCGCGGACGTCGGCCCGGAGGATGAGGTTGAGCGTGGGCGCCTTGTCGGCACCGAGCCGGTCGGCGAGGTTCTCGAGCGTGACATGGACCGGGGTGCTCGACAGGTGCGAATGACGGCGGATGTCGGCCCGCTCGAGGGCCACCTCACGGGCCAGGGCGATCGACTCCACCTCCTGGAATCGGTCGCCGGCACCCGGGGGCACATCGAGGCCGGTGACGAACACGGGCCGGGCGGGGCCCGCCTCGGTGACCTTTCGCCGAGTGAGGGTGTCGAACATCGACTTCACGTGGCCGGTGGCCTCGCCACAGACCAGCGGATCGCCGATGTTGAGCGTGCCCTTCTGGATCAGCAGGCAGGCCACGACGCCGCGGCCCTCGTGAATCGAGGCGTCGAGGCAGACGCCCGCGGCCATCCGGTCAGGATTGGCTCGCAGGTCGTGGAGCTCGGCGATCGTCAGCAGCGTGTCGAGCAGGGAATCGACTCCCTCGCCCGTCACGGCGCTGGTCTTCACCACTTCCGTCTCGCCACCCCACTCGGTGGGCAGGAGTTCCGCGGCCGCCAGCTGCTGGTAGACCCGCTGGACGTCGGCGCCCGGCAGGTCGATCTTGTTGATGCAGGCCACGATCGGCACGCCCGCGGCCTTGGCGTGGCTGATCGCCTCCTCCGTCTGCGGCATGACACCGTCGTCGGCGGCTACCACGATCACCGCGCAGTCGGTGACGTTGGCGCCGCGGGCACGCATCTGCGTGAAGGCCTCGTGGCCCGGCGTGTCGACAAACGTGATCGACTTGTCGTTGCGGTCGACCGTGTAGGCCCGGATGTGCTGCGTGATGCCGCCGCTCTCGCGGGCGGCCACGTCGATGCCGAGGATCTTGTCGAGGAGCGACGTCTTGCCGTGGTCAACGTGGCCGAGGAACGTGACCACCGGCGCCCGCGGCGACCGCAGGGCCGGATCCTCGTCGACGGCGTCGAAGCCGGCGAGCAGTTCCTTCTCGAGATCCTCCGCCGTCTTGAGATCGAGCTGCACGCCCAGTTCGGCCGCCAGCAGTTCCACCGTGTCACGGTCGAGCACCGTCGACATGCTCGGCATCTGGCCCATGCCGAAGGAGAGCAGCTTCTTGAGCACCTCGCCCGCCGACAGGCCGATCGCCTCCGAAAAGGCCCGCACGTTGCAGGGCACCTGAATCGAGGCGTTGGTCTTTCGCGGGGCGGCCGTCGAAGCGCCGCTCTTTCTGGGCCGCGAGCCGCGCCGGCGCCGAGATCCAAACTCGTCATCGCCCATGCCGCGGCCGTCGCTGATCCTCCGGCGGCCGATCTGCCGTTGCTCACGCCCTCCGAGCGCATCGTCCTTGCCGTCGCCTCCCTTGGTGGGCGTCCGCCGCGGTCGTACGCCGGGCGCCATCGGTGGCGGCACGGCGGTCGGTGCCGCACCGGTGCCGCGGAGCAGGCCGCTGGTCCGTTGCCGGGTGGCGTCGGCGGCTCGCTGCTGCTCGTGCTTCCGCATGTGGTCGGCGAGCGGCTTGGCCCCACCTGCCTTGGCACTCCGGATCGCATCGAGCGGGAGTTTCACGTCAGGCTTTTGGGCCGCCGGTTCCACCGCACCGGGCCGCGGCGTGATCGGGGCACGGCCAGCCGCCGGAACGGGGGCGAGTTTGAAGGCCGGCCGCGGCACGGGCTTGGGGCCGTCGCCACCTGGGCGGACGGTCGGGCGGGGCTTGGGCTCGGTGGCCACCGGCTTCGGCGGCGCCATCTCAGGGGGCTTGCTCTTGGCCACACCGGCCGGGGCGATGTAGTCCTCGCGCTTGAGTGTGGTGGTGACGGGGGCGGTGGGCTTGGCTGCGGCAGGGGCGCCGGGCTTCACCGGCGCGGGGGCGGGCCGCTCAGGCGGCCGAGACTTGGCGGCGATGAACTCCTTGAGCTTCGCCACCTCCTCGTCGCTCATGCTGGCCAGCGCCGAGCCCTTGTCCTGAATGCCGGCGCGCGTGCACAGGTCGACAAGCTCTTTGCTGTCGATCTTCAGTTCTTTCGACAGCGTGTAGATTCGGACAGCCACTCGACCCTCTCTCGCAACGCCTTACGTCGATCACCTTCATACGCCCGATTCCAACCATCACGACTCGGGAACGGATTCCGGGGCGGGCGCCGCCCCCGACTCCGCCACCTGCTCCGCTGCTACTGCATCGGCCGCGTCGGCGTCGGCCGTGGCCTTCGCAATCCGATCGGCTTCTCGCTGCTTCCGCCGCTCGTCGGCGGCGGCAGCCTCGACCTGACTGGCCCGTTCTTCGGCCTCTAAAACGATCGCGTCGACCTGCTCTGCGGTCAAGCCACCCATTTCCATGAGATCATCGGGCTCGATCACCGAGAGATCGTCGTAGGAAAGGAAGCCCTCGCCCACGAGCCGCTCAGCCACCGATTCGTCGAGGCCTTCGATCGACGAGAACCCGGCGATCGCCCGCTCAATCTGCTGGTCGAGCTCCTCGCGGGTCATGATTTCAATGTCCCAGCCGCAGAGTTTGCTGGCCAGCCGCACGTTTTGGCCGCGGCGGCCGATCGCGAGCGAGAGTTGGTCTTCGCGGACGAGCACGATCCCGCGGCCGAGCATCTGGCAGAGGATCACCTCGTCCACCTCGGCCGGCTGGAGGGCGTTGGGAACGAGCACCTGGAGGTCATCATTCCAGCGGACGATGTCGATCCGCTCGCCGCCGAGTTCTTCGACGATGTTCTTGATGCGATTGCCGCGGACACCGACGCAGGCTCCCACGCAATCGATCCGGTTGTCGGAGCTGATCACGGCCACTTTGCTGCGGTACCCGGGCTCGCGGGCGATGGCTCGGATCTCGATCACGCCGTCGGCGATCTCCGGGATCTCCTGCTCGAAGAGCCGCTGCACGAGCTGCGGACGGATCCGGGAGAGGATGATCTTCACGCGGCTGCCGACCTTCCGAACCTCGAAGATGGTGGCGCGGACCCGCTCGCTGGGATGGTACGACTCGCCGGGGATCTGCTCGCTCCGCGGCAGGATGGCCTCCTGGCTGCTCACCTGCACGGTGGCAGTGGCGCCCTCGAAGCGGGTGACCACGCCCGACACCATCTGACCGACCTGCTCCTCGAACTCGTCGTGGATGGCGTCTCGCTCAGCCTCGCGGATCTTCTGGATGATCACCTGCTTGGCGGTCTGGGCGCCGATCCGGCCCGAGAGTTCCGCCGTATCGAGCGGCTGGCCGTCGTGCGTGCCGGTCACGTTGCCGTTCTCGCGGTCGATCTCAATCGTGATGACCGAAGTCTCGCCGTACTGCCGCGACAGCGCGGTGACGAGGGCGGCCTCGATGGCCTGGAAAACGATCTCCTTGTCGATGTTCTTGTCGCGATGGATCGCGTCGACAATGCGGAGGATTTCTTCGGGCTTCATAGGGTTCTCGGATGCCAACCGTGAAATGGCGGTGCCGGCACGGCCGACGCCATATCACGACATGGGCGCCGAAACACCCCCGCATGCGTTCATGCGCCGGGATATTTGGAAGCGTATCCGCGAACCAGCAGCCATCCTCACGAGGAGCAACCCGTGAAAACTAAGCCGTTTGCGGGGGACTGTCAAGCAGAGGCCGTCTGGCCCGCGTCACGCTGAGGCCCGCCACGAACGGATGACCACCGCCCCCGATTGGCCCTGGGGCGTGACCGAGGTGGAGATGAACACGTCGCCCGCCGGGTCGCCCCGCCGCGCCGCCCGGATGCCGCAGGCCTCGTCGTCGGCCTCGTGGTTGAGGAGTGGAAAGAGTTCCCCGTGGCTGAGCGCCAGGATGCTTGCCACGCACTCCGCGAGGCCGCTGCCGCCGCCGAGGTTGCCGAAGTGGCTCTTGGCCGCCACGGTGGGAACGGTGCGGGCCGCGTCGCCGAGCACGTCACGAATCCCCTCGGCCTCCTCCCGATCGCCAGTCACGGTGCTGGCCCCGTAGGCGTGCACGTGCCCCAGGTCGGCCGGGCGGACGCCCGCCATCTCGAGGGCGCGGCCCATGGCGAGCGCAACGGACTGCCGGCGCCGGCCCACAGCCGCGCGATCGGTCGAGCACCGCGCGGCATGGCCGACGATCTCGCCGAGGATCGTGGCGCCGCGGGCCAGCGCGTGTGACAACTCCTCGAGCACGACCACAGCAGCCCCCTCGCCGAGCACCATGCCTCGGCGGTGCTTGTCGAAGGGGCGGCTCCAGGTCGCCGGGTCGTCGTCACCCGTCGCCACCTGCTCGCTCTGGATGGCGTGCACGGTCTTCATCGGATGCACACGGGTGCCGGTGGCGCCGGCCACCATGATGTCCGCGGCGCCTCGCTTGATCGTGACCGCAGCCTCGCCCACGGCGAGGTGACCGCTGGCCTCGCGGAGCGTCAGCGAGTTGCTGGGGCCCCGCAGGTCGTTGTAGATGGCGATGTGGCTCGCCGGCATGTTGGGGAGATACTTGAGCAGCCACAGGGGCGTGATCTGTGGCATCCCGTCGGTGCCCCAGAGTTGGAAGTCGAACAGCCCGTCGGTGCCACGGCACTTGGCGACCGCGGAGGTGAAATCCTCCGGAATCGTGAGCATGTAGTCCGATCCGAACACGCAGCCGAACCGTTCGGGCGGGTGATGGGCGGAAGCGTCGCCGCAGTTGTGGAGGGCCCGTTGGGCCGCCGCCACGGCCATCTGGCTCTCCCGGCACATCACCTTGCAGCCCTTGCGGATGGCCTTCTTCTTTTCGGGGTCGAGCGGGCCGAAGTTGTCGATCTCGCCCGTGAATGCCCGGGCCTGGGCGGCGTGGTGCAGCGGGATGCCGCGGCTGTCGAAGGCGTCGAGCGGTCCGATCCCGCTGCGGCCCTCGACGAGCGCCGTCCAAAAGTCGTCGAGTCCGAGGCCGAGCGGGCAGACGATGCCCAGGCCCGTGATCACCACCCTTCGGTCAGCCGCTCCACTCATGCGCGCATCCTGTCATGTTCCGGCCCGGCCGGGCCTCGGTCTGTTTGTCGCGACGTTCATGGGCCGCCGCCGAGCCTCGGTTCGACCACGATCACCACATCGCACCGCTTATCGTCGGTCAGCAGCGACACGGCCGACACATTCTGTGCGGGCACGGGCCACGGCACCAACCCGAGCCCGATGAGCAGTGTCTGATTGGCCGGCCAGCGGAACCGCTCGCCCACCCTCACGGCCGCCACCTGCGGCACCTCCACCTGCACCCGTTGCTGGTTCACCGGTGAGGCGAGTGACACCTGGGCCAGCCGTTCGAGCTGGTCGATCCGACAGCGGACGACGGCCTCCACCGCCGTTCGGTCGCGGGAAAGCAGCGGCTGAATGTCGATCGCCAGCCCCTCGTCGCAGGTGGACGACCGCATCTGCCACCCGGGCCAGACGTCGGGACGCGGGGCAATGTCCTGCACGTACGACTGCTTACGGCCGCCGGCGAGCGTGGCGGGCAGGCCGTTGGCGGCCAGCACCGGGCCGGTGGGCAGTTCATGGCAGTCGGACCGCGACCGCAGCCGGGCGAGCACGGCGGCAGCGGTCTCGCGGGGAGCGATCCAGGCCTGCACGCCGGGGGTGGCGGCCGGGATGGCGATGAGCGCGGGGCGGGCCTCGGCCCGCCAGCCGGGGCCGTCGAGTCCCAGCACCCGGACGCTGAAGCGGTGCGGCGTGGCGGCATCGTCGACGAACCTCGCCACGACCTCCTCCACCGTGGCTTGCATCTCGGGACCGTGGAAGCAGGAGAGCGTCTGGCCGTCGGCCGAGAGCGACGCGGGTGAGTCGCCGTGCCAGGCGGGGTAGCCGGTCTCCTGGAGAATCCAGTCGACCACGTGCCGCTGGCTGCCCTCACCGGCCTGCTTCACGTAGGCCGAGATGTCATAGGTTTTCCAAACCTGGCCGGCCGTGGCAGGGACCTGGCCGAACGCGGCAGACGGCGAGACGAGCAGCCCCACGAGGAGGATGCCCCAGGAGAGGAGAGTGTCAGTCGGCGATCGATCCATGGCCGATGCCTCCCGCTTCGCTCAGATGCGGGCGAACACCAAACTGGCGTTGTGGCCGCCGAACCCGAACGAATTGCTCATCGCGATATCGACCCTGGCCTCGCGGGCCACCTTTGGCACGTAGTCGAGATCGCACTCGGGGTCCGGGGTATCGAGGTTGATCGTGGGGGTGATCACGCCGCGGTTGATCGTCAGGGAGCAGACGACCGCCTCGATACCGCCGCTGGCGCCGAGTGTGTGGCCGAGATTGCTCTTCGTGCTGGAGATCGCCAGCCGCTTCGCGTGCCCGCCGAACACCCGCTTCACGGCCTTCGTCTCGGCCACGTCGCCAAGCGGGGTGCTGGTGCCGTGGGCGTTGATGTAGTCCACGGCCTCCGGGGCGATGCCGGCATCCTGAAGGGCCATGGTCATCGCGTGGGCTCCGCCGCGGCCCTCCTCGTCGGGTTGCGTGATGTGGCCGGCGTCGCCGCTGGCCCCGTAGCCCTTGAGTTCCGCGTAGATTCGGGCACCACGCCGGCGGGCGTGCTCGAGTTCCTCGATGACGATCACGCCGGCCCCCTCGGCGAGCACGAAGCCATCGCGGTCGACGTCGAACGGCCGGCTTGCCTGCTGCGGCGCGTCGCCGCGGAACGACAGGGCCCGCATGTTCTGAAAGCCCGCGAGGCCGATCGGTGTGAGCGCAGCCTCGCTCGCCCCGGTGATCATCACGTCGGCGTCGCCGTATTGGATCGCCCGCAGGGCGCTGCCGATCGAGTTGGCGGCGCTGGCGCAGGCCGTGGCAACCGCGAAGTTTGGCCCCTTGGCCCCGTAAAGGGCGGAAACGTGGCCGCTGGCCGAGTTGACCATCAGCTTCGGAATCGTGAACGGCGAGACCTTGTCGATGCCCTTATGGAGCATGCGCTCCTCCTGGGTCTCGAACTCCCAGAGGCCGCCGATGCCGGAGCCGATCACCACGCCGCAGCGATACGGCTCAATCTTCTCGAAGTCGAGCCCCGAGTCGGCGGCCGCGTCTTTGGCGGCACCGATTGCAAACTGCGTGAAGCGATCGAGCCGCTTGAGGTCCTTCGCGGTGCAGATGTCCTCGTTCTCAGGCTCCCAGTGCACCTGGCCGCCGAACTGCACTCGGTATCCTGAGACGTCGAACAGGGTGATCGGACCGACGCCGCTGTCGCCGCGCACAATCCGATCCCAGAACACGTCGACCTTCCGGCCAAGGGAGGTCACTACTCCCACGCCGGTGACAACCGCCCTTCGCTTCATTCCGTCGCTCCGCCGTCCGTGCTTTGCGATCAGTCGATCACGACTGGTTCTTTTCGATGAACTCCACCGCCTGACCGACGGTCTGGATCTTCTCCGCTGCGTCGTCCGGGATGTTGATCTCGAACTCTTCCTCGAGTTCCATCACCAGCTCGACGGTATCGAGCGAGTCGGCACCTAGGTCCTTGATGAATGACGTCTCGGGCGTGATCTGTTCCTTGCTCACGCCGAGTTGTGACGCCACGATGTCGATCACTCGCTCTTGAACTGAAGCCACCTTGTGAATCCTCCTGGGGCCCGGCTGCCGGCCGCGTGTGGGCGGCGAGCGGGGCAGGGCGTTCTAACGTAACCGGCGGCAGCCCTCCGAGGCTGCGCACCTTACCTGGGTTGTCGGGGAAGATATACCCGTTCCCGACCGCCAGTGTCCAGCCCGGGAAAAACCGGGCGATCAGGCCGTCTGGACCCGGCTCGGGGCAGCCCCTCGCTGATCTGCCGTAGCACAGGTTTTCAACCTGTGTCGGAGCCGACTGGCAGCGAGGCCGCGGTCAGCCGATCATGCCGCCGTCGACCACGAGCGTCTGGGCCGTGATGTAGCCGCTCGAGGGAGCGGCCAGGAACAGCACCGCCTCGGCGATCTCCCAGGCCTCACCAAGCCGCTTCGCCGGCACCCGCTTCTTCACCTCGTCGAGCAGCACCGGCCCGAGGGCCGCGGTCATGTCGCTGGCGATGAAGCCCGGGGCGACCGCGTTGACCGTGATCTTCCGGCCGGCGAGTTCCTTGGCGACGGTCTTCGTGAGGCCGACGAGCCCGGCCTTCGAGGCCGAGTAGTTGGCCTGCCCAGGGTTGCCGATCAGGCCCGACACACTGGCCACGTTCACGATCCGACCATATCGCTGCTGCATCATCGGCCGGCTGGCAGCCCGCATGAAGAGGAACGGACCGCGGAGATTCGTGTCGAGCACGGTGTCCCACTCCTCGTCGCTCATCCGCGGCAGAAGTGTGTCGCGGGTCACGCCCGCGTTGTTGATGAGGATGTCGAGACGGCCACACTTCTCCACCACGGCTTCGACGACCCGCTGCGCCTCCTCGGCCTTCGAGACGTCGCAGGGGACCTCTTCAGCTTTTCCTCCGGCGGCGCGGATGCCGGCGGCCACTTGGGCGAGTTTGTCGGCCGAACGGGCGACGAGGGCGACGGTCGCGCCGGCCGCGGCCAGCGTCTCGGCGATCGCGCGGCCGAGGCCTTGCGAAGCGCCCGTGACAAGGGCCACCTGCCCGCTGAGATCCACCTTCAACCGCTTGGGTCCCGTCTGCGCAGCCTCGTCAGCCATGGTCCGTCTCTCCTTTTCAGCCAGTGAACCCGGTCAGTCAGTGAATCCGAACCCCGGATCAGTCAGTCGAAGACGCCCGAGCAGGCGACGCTCCGGTCGATCCGCTTCATCAATCCGCGAAGCACGCGTCCGGGACCGACTTCCCAGATCGACCGCACCCCTGTCGAGAGGATGTATGCCATGGAGGCGTTCCACTCGACAACACCGACCACCTGCCGCGCCAGCAGAGCTTTGATTTCGGCTGGATCGGTGTGCGGCTTCGCATCGACGTTGCTGACGACGGGAATCCGTGGGGCCCGAAACTCTGCCGCTGCGAGGGCGGCCGTGAGCCGCGCGACGGCAGGCTGCATGAGGGCTGTGTGGAAGGCGCCGGCCACTTCGAGCGGCACGCATTTCATGGCCCCGGCGGCCATGGCGGCGGCCTCGAGCCGCCCGCAGGCGTCTTTCGAGCCGGAGGCGACGATGTTGCCGGGGCAGAGCACATTGGCCACCTCGAGGACATCGCCTCCGCGGCACTCGTCGCACAGGGCCACAAGTTTGTCGCGGTCGACGCCGAGCACCGCGAGCATCGCCCCGGGCCGCTGCTCGGCGCATTCCTGCATGGCCCGGCCGCGGACGTCGACGAGCCGGACGGCGTCGTCGAAGCCGATCGCCCCGGCGAACACCAGCGCCGTGTACTCGCCGAGCGAGAGGCCGGCGGTGATCCGGGCGGAGTCGAGCGGATGCCCGTCGCGACTGCGGAGCACCTCGAGCGCCGCCAGGCTCGTCACCAGGATTGCCGGCTGGCTGACGGCGGTGGTATTGAGCCGTTCGGCGGGACCGCTGCGGCAGACGGCGAGCAGGTCGTAGCCAAGGATCGCCGAGGCGCGGGCGAAGAGTTCGGCCGCTTTCGGGCAGGCTTCGACCCAGTCGCCGGCCATGCCGACTGACTGAGCGCCCTGGCCTGGGAAGACAATCGCGGGCGTGGCAGTCTCGCCAGGAACGGTCGCGTTGCCCACGCAGCTCACCTCGCTGGTCAGGCTTCGTCGCCGGTCTTGATGACCGTCTTACCCATGTAGGAGCCGCAGGTGCCACAGACGCGGTGCGTCGGCACGGCCTTCCCGCAGGTCGAGCAGAACGTCAGCTGCCGGGGGGTGAGGAAATCGTGGGCCCGGCGGGAGCGGGTTTTCTGGTTCGACTGACGTCGCTTCGGGACGGCCATGGAAACACCTGAACTGTGGTCGGGGGAGCCCCAAAGAGTAGCCGCGAGACGGGGGAACGGTCAATCCGCCGCGGAAAAATCCATCAAAAAAGCTTGCTCTGCCCAGCCTTGGGCGGGGCGCCGAGGTGCTCGTCGCCCTTGGCGGTGAGCCGCCGGCCCCGCGGGGTGCGGACGATCAGTTCGCAGCGGAGCAGGTAGGGCTCGACGTCGTCCTCGAGCGTGTCGGAGGCGGTGCTCATCGTGTGGGCGATCGCCTCGATCCCCACCGGTCCGCCGGCAAACACCCGCTGGATCGTCTCCAGATACTTGCGGTCGAAGCCGTCGAGGCCGAGTTCGTCGATCCCCTGCATCTCCAGGGCGGTGCGGGCGATCCCCACGCTCATCTGGTCGTCGGCCCGGCTCGTGGAGAAGTCGCGAATCCATCGCAGCCGGTTGTTGGCCAGCCTGGGTGTGCCGCGGCTGCGGTGAGCGATCTCGTCGGCCGTCTCGTCGTCCATCGGCATCGCGAGCTTGCCGGCCGACCGATGCACGATCGCCGCGAGTTCGGCGGGCGAGTAGTAGTCAAGGTGTTCCCGAATGACGAAGCGGTCTCGAAGCGGAGCCGAGATCAGGCCGGCTCGCGTGGTCGCCCCAACGAGCGTGAACGGCCGCAGCGGCATGTTGATCGTGCGGGCGGCCACGCCGTCGCCGAGCGTGATGTCGATCCGAAAATCCTCCATCGCCGGGTAGAGAAACTCCTCCACCGCAATTGGCAGTCGGTGGATCTCGTCGATGAACAGCACCGAACTCTCGGCGGCGTTGGTGAGATAGGGCAGCAGATCCTTGGGGGCTGCCAGGGCCGCACCGCTGGCGATCTGGAGCGTGGTGCCGAGTTCCCGCGGGATGCAGGTGGCGAACGTCGTCTTGCCGAGGCCGGGCGGCCCATCGAGGAGGATGTGGCCGAGCGACTCGCCCCGCTTCCGCGCCGCGTCGATGGCGATCATGAGCCGCTCGTGCACGGCCCGCTGGCCGATCATCTCCTCCATCCGCTGCGGCCGCAGCGCGCGGTCTTCCGGCGGGGCGTCGTCCGCAGGGGGACCCTGAATGCTGGGCTGGCGGAAGGATTCCATGCTGTTCACCGGTTCACAGGGTAGCCGATCCCGGCCGGCGAGTGAAAGCCGACCGGTGGTGGCCTTCGTGCGCTGCGGCGCTCGGGGCTGCCCATGCCCGTCGCCGGACGCTCGCTACGGGCAT
>JBAXOU010000034.1:0-21192 GCA_037133115.1 Planctomycetota bacterium
ATGAGCGTGGCGATGATCGCGATCACGACGAGGAGTTCAACGAGCGTGAAACCAGAGCACGCCGAACTCTGACAGCGGCCCAACGCACCATGGCGGCGTGTTTCCAGGCGAACAAACGAGACGCTCGATGCGATTGAAGTGGTCAAGACTCATCCTCCCCCGTTGATTGCGAACACAGCCGAATAGCTCTTTTGAGTGCTCCGTCCTGCAGGCCACCCTCAAAGCTTCCGTAGGCAACGCTCCCACCTCTCTCCGAAGACGTCAATGAGATAAGTTTTCGCCCCTCCTCTTCGCTGTGATCATATTATCTGAGTTCATCTCGATTCGGCAACGAGAGGGATGCGCAACTAGGGGCACCGCAGGCCTCCTGTTTCCAGCGATAAACAGTCTTTCGTAAAGAAACCCTCTGGTTTCAAACATGCGGCTCGCATCGACCAGATCAATCCAACGGCCCGGCCGCCTCTTCGAGGCGGTGGCGGATGGCATGAGCACACCGCACGATCAGCGACAGAAGCGACGGTTGACCGAAGGCCCCCTCAGGCAACTGGCGGCGCTCCGCCACGGCCGAGAAGCGTGCGAGGACCGAGGCGGCCGGCCGGGGGCAGCTGATGGTGGCCTCAGCGGCGGCTGATCACGAGGTCGAGGCAGCGGAGCCAGAACTCGGCATACCTTTTCCAGAACACCAGGTTGCAGCCCCAGTGCGGCGCCGGGTCGGATGTGTAGCAGAGCACCGTGCCGCGCCCCTCGTGGGCCGCGACCAAGAGCGGGTCACTCGTCTCCTTGATCGTGAGCAGGGCTTCGCGACCTGGCTTCAGTCGCACCTGATTGTAGCCGAGGAGCGGCGGGCACTCGGAGAGGTCGAGACCTTTGAAGGCCGTGATGCCGGATGGAGAGGCCACCGGCTGATATCCCTCGGTGCTCTCCACGAGATCCTCGTGCTCGAGGCACTCCACGGGCATCACATCCCGCAGCAGAGTCCGCCCCCAGCCCCCCTTGCCCTGTTCCCCGGTGAACGAATACCAGCCCCCGAGCAGCATGAGTCCCTTCCCCTGCCGCACCGCGTCGATCGTGAGCCGGACGCGGTCGGGGAAGGTGAGCACGCCCTGGCCGAACTTCGCCCGATCGAAGAAACTCGGCGCGAGTTGGAAGAGCTTTCCCTCGACGTCGCTGAAGATGATCACATCGTGATCCGCGAGGATCTGCTCGTACGCGCCGGGGCCGAGTTTGTAAAACTCCCAGGACGGCACGCTCGTCACCTGGTGGATGCCGGTCGACTCGAGCGCCTCCTTCAGCCACGTGCCGTAGTTGAAGACATCGAGCCCCTTCATCGCATTCTGGAAAGGGGATTCGGCGAACCACGGGCCGGTCAGCACGGCCCAGTCACCGACGTAATACACCTTCGCCATCTCTCGCTCCCGCAGCCGCGGATTGAAAAACCGACCAGAGGTGGGGTAGCCTAGCACGCGCGGGAGGGGGCGTCGCGATGCCTCTGGTGAACGGATGGCAACGCAGGCGACGAGCCGGGGAATGACCATGCGAAGTTTGCAGGCGGCTTGGGTGGGTGCCGTGGTCGCGTCGGCGATGTCATGGGCCGCACCCGCTTTGGCTCGTGAACGCGCGGCTGCACCGTCGAAGGACCGCACCGTCGTGGCCCGCTGTGACGGCGGCTTCCTCGAGACCGTTGGGGGCCATGCCGTCCTGCACGTCGCCGGCACGCCCTACGAGATGGGCTTCCAGCACGGCCGTCTGCTCCGAGAGCACGTGCACGCCGTGGTCCGGTTCCTGCTCGACGAGAAGGCCAAGGAGATGACGGCCGAGGTGGCGGGCATGGAACTGATGTCGCCGCAGCTGGTCATCCAGGGCATCCAGGCGGTGCAGCAGCCCTTCCTCCCCGAATGGTACGACGAGGAACTCCGCGGGCTGGCCGACGGCTCGGGCGTGCCGCTGGCCGACATCCGCACGGTCAACTTCATCCCGGAGCTCTTCCACTGCTCCGGATTTGCAGTGTCGGGTGCGGCCACGGGCAACGAGCACACCTACCACGGCCGCGTCCTCGACTATGGCTGTGACTGGAAGCTCCAGGAGCACCCGGTCGTGATCGTGGCCAGGCCCGCCGGCAAGATCCCGTTCGTCAACGTCGGCTACGCCGGCTTCATCGGCAGCGTGACCGGCATGAATGCGGAGCGGATCAGCGCTGGCGAAATGGGTGGCGCGGGCCTCGGCAAGTGGCTCGGCGTGCCGATGGCGATCCTGATGCGGGAGGTGCTCCAGGGGGCCGACACGCTCGCCGAGGCGGTGGCGGTGTTCCGCGACAACCCGCGAACCTGCGAATACTATTACGTGCTCGCCGACGGCAAGACCGGCGAGGCCGTGGCCCTCCAGGCCGGCGCCGACGAGTTTCGGGCGGTGGAGATGGGGGCCGCGTGCGAGCGGCTGCCGCATGCCGTCGAGGACGCGGTGCTGCTCTCGGCGGACGATCGCTACGAGCTCCTCGTGAAGCGGACGCGGGCGGCCCACGGCAGGATCGACGCGGAGGCAGCGTTGGCCCTCATGGACCGGCCCGTGAGCATGACGTCGAACCTGCACAACGTGCTCTTCGAGACGTCGACCGGGCGGTTCTGGGTGGCGCATGCCTCTCCCGACGGCCAGCCTGCGGCCGAGCAGGCCTACCTGGGCTTCGACCTGCGGGAGTTGCTCGCGCACGAGCCCGGCCCGGACGCGAAGGAACTGCCGGGACCGGAACCGGCGGCCGTCGGCAAGACGGTGGCCGCCGGCGCGGACTGAGCGACCGGCACGCGTGCCTCGAGAGGAGCGGCGGATGACGAGCGAAGCCGCCGGCCTGGAGGCATCCAGCGGCTGGTCTGCCGGGGTCATCGAGGGCTTCTACGGCCCCCCCTGGACGCGGGCCGAGCGGGAGCAACTCCTCGACTGGATGGCCCGGTTCGGACTCACGACCTATCTGCACGCACCCAAGGACGATCCCCATCATCGCGCCGTCTGGCGACGGCTCCTGCCGCCGGCGGCCGTCGCCGAACTGGCCGACCTCGTCGACGCCTGTCGCCGCCGGGGCATCGCCTTCGTGTGGGCGATCCATCCCGCCCTCGACATCCGGCATTCGTCGGCCGACGATCTCAAGGCCTTGATCGCGCGGCTGGAGCAGGTCGCCGATCTGGGCGGCCGGGACTTCGCGATCCTGTTCGACGACGTGCCGGGAACGCTCGTGCCGGACGACACCCGGGCCTTCGGGAGTCTGGCCGCCGCGCAGGCGCACGTCGCCAACCGCGTGCACGAGTGGCTTCGCCGCCGCGATACCGCTGGGCGGATGCTCATCTGCCCGACGGCGTATTGCACCCGAATGGCCGACGCGGGCCTCGGTGGCGCTGGCTACCTGCAGGACCTGGGCACGCGGCTCGCGCCGGCCATCGACGTGCTCTGGACCGGCCCTGAGATCGTCTCGCGCGAGATCACGGTCGACCATCTGACCGGCGTGGCGATCCTCCTGCAGCGGCCCCCCGTGCTCTGGGACAACCTGTTCGCCAACGACTACGACATCGGCCGCTTCTTCGCCGGCCCGTTCACCGGCCGGCCCGCCGCCATCCGCGACCACGTTCGCGGCGTGCTCGTGAATCCCAACAACGAACTGCCCCTCACCTTCGGGCCGCTGCACACGCTCGGGGCGTTCATGCGGTCCGGCCCCAACTTCGAGCCGCGGGCGGCCTACCTGGAGGCGATGCGGGACTGGCTGCCGGCCTTCACGCTGCTGCCTCGCGGCGACGAGCCCCGCCCCGCCATCACCGCGGACGAGGTCATTCTTCTGGGCGACTGCTTCTACCTGCCGCACGAGCACGGCGCCGAGGCCCGGCGGCTGCTCGAGACCGCCGGCCGGTTGCTGGCCGCACCCGGACTGCCCGAACAGGATGCCGACCTGCGTCGCACGGCGAGCGGGCTGATTGCGTTGACCAATCGCCTCGCCGACCTGCAGGACCGCGGCCTGGCGCACGCCATGGCCCGGCGGCTCTGGGCGCTGCGGGACGAACTGACGCTCCTGCTCGTGCGGCTCGACGCCGCGGCGGGACGGCCCCGCCCTGACGACGACCACCTGCCGGGCACGTTTCGCGGCGGCTTTGTCGCTGATCTGCGGCGGCTGCTCCCCTTCGATCCGGGCCCATCGATGCTGGGCGTCCGCGACCTTCGGCCGCGGCCTGCGATCCTGCGGCCGGCGCGTGGCGACGACCTAGCGGGCTGCTCGCGGGTCTGCCTCGAGACCGGCGATCACGGCGCGGACGGCACGCCCTTCTACGCCGACGATCCCGACGCGCTGGCGCGGATCTACGTCGCCCCCTATCTCGCGCTCGAGCCCGACCTCTCTTTCGTGCTCGAGGACGAGCAGGGCGTCTGCGGCTACGTGCTCGCGGCGGTCGACTCGCGGTCGTTCTACGCCCGCTACGACTCCGACCTGCGGCCGCGTCTCGTGGCCGCGTTTCCGGAGCCGACCGGCAACCCGGCCACGTGGACCCGCGCCCAGCACGTCCACCGCTCGTATCACCATCCCGACTACCACTGCCCCGAACCCGTCGCCGAGTATCCCGCCCACGCGCACATCGACCTCGCCCCCCGGGCCCAGGGGCTCGGCTACGGCGGCCCGATGATGCGGCACATCCTCGCCGAACTCGTCCGCCGCGGCGCGCCGGGCGTGCACCTCGGCGTGAGCGGAAAGAACCCGCGGGCTCTGGCCTTCTACGCCCGGCTCGGCTTCGTGGAACTGGAGCGGCGCGGGCCGCCCGACGACCAGACGGTCTACCTCGGACTGCGACTGGCGGCTGCGTCTTCGGGAGCGGCCCGGCCATGAGCGGCGGAGCCAACGTCGCCGTCGGATCACCGCGCCGCCTGGCCCGGCTGATCAGCGACTTTGCCGAGCGGCCGATCATGGCCTCGATCCGCGGCGGCGTCGCCGCGGTGGTTCCGCTGACGATCGTTGGCGGCCTGTTCATGCTCCTGGCCAACCCGCCGCTGCCGGCCCTCGAGCGCTTGCTCGCGCCGTGGGCCGACCTCCTGCGGATCCCCGTCACGGCCACGTTCGGGATCCTGGGCCTCTTTGTGTGCCTCGCTGTGGCCCACGAGCTCGGTGGCCGCCGCGGCCAGGATCCGCTCTCGAGCACGATCCTCGCCGGCGCGAGCTTCCTGCTTTTGGCCGTCGATCCGCAGAGCGGCCGGCTCGCCCCGGAGCCGCTCGGTTCGCAGGGCATCCTGATGGCGATCCTCGTCGGCGTCGTGGCCGTGGAGGTGCAGGCGCTGCTCGCCCGCCGCGGGCTCGTGATCCGGATGCCTGAGGGCGTGCCCCGGATGATCTACGAATCGTTCGCGGCGCTGGTGCCGCTGGCGGTGCTCGTGACCGGCTTCTGGTGCCTGAGGTTCGTGCTTGGCGTCGACCTGGCGGGCGTGATCGAGCGGGTCTTCCGCCCGCTGGTGTTCGCCCTCGACACGCTGCCCGGGATCGCGACGTTTGCGTTCCTCGTCACACTGCTCTGGTCGGTGGGCATCAACGGCGACAACGCCCTCGACCCGATCGTGGGCCCGTTCTTTCTGCAATACCTCGCGGCGAACGTCGAGGCGTGGGAACGCGGCGCACCGCTACCCCATCCCACGGCCCTCGGCTTCTTCACCACCTTCGTCAACGTCGGCGGCACGGGGGCCACGCTCGCCCTGGCGCTCGTGCTCCTCAACTCACGAAACCCGGTCCATCGCCGCGTCAGCCGGCTCTCGCTGCCGGCGCAGGTGTTTCAAATCAACGAGCCCCTGTTCTTCGGCCTGCCGATCGTGCTCAATCCGATCCTGATGGTGCCCTACGTGATCAACGCCGTGCTGCTGGCCGGTGCCACGTTCCTGCTGATGGAGTGGGGCCTCGTGGGTCGGCCCGTGGTCGGCATTCCCTGGACCACGCCGCCGATCGTAGGCCACTACCTCGCCACCGGAGGCGACTGGCGGGCGGCCGTGTGGGGCGGGGCGTCGATCCTGCTGGCGATGATGGTCTACTGGCCCTTCGCCCGGATCTGGGAGAGGCAGGCCACGGGCCCGGGCGGTTCGGGAGGGCCATCCCGCACGTCGCACGCACTTCAGCCCCCAAGCCCGTCATGACGAGCATCCTTGCGACCGGCCACGAGTTCACCACGATCTTCGGCCGCAACCTCCTCAGCGAGATTCCCGCGATCGCCCGGCCGCCGTATCTGGTGATCACGATGGCCGACCTCTGGGGGAAGTTTCGGCACCACTTCACGGGCGACCTGGCCGGTCCGTACCTCGTCCACACGATCGACGGCGACGAACTCGCTGCCGAACTGCCGTCGCTGCCGGCCTGCGGCTCGGTGGTGGGGCTCGGAGGCGGCCAGGCGATCGACGTGGCCAAATACGTCGCCTGGTCGCGGCGGCTGCCGCTGTTCCAGATTCCGACGTCGCTGTCGGTTGACGCCCCCTACGGCCATCGCGCCGGCCTGCGATATGGCGGCCACGTGAAGTACGTCGGCTTCGCCGTGCCGGAGGCCGTGTATATCGACCTCGACGTGATCGCGGCCGCCCCGCCCCACCTCAACCGCAGCGGTATCTGCGAGGTGCTCTGCTTCCACACGGCCCACGCCGACTGGCGGCTGGCCCGCGAGCGCGGCCGCACACCCGCGAAGTGGCCCTACGACCAGCGGCTCGTCGACGAGGCCCAGGGCGTGATGCGGAGGGTGCTCGAGAGCCTCGACGACATCCACGCCGTGAACGAGGCTGGCATCCGCACGCTGGCGACGGCGCAGCGCTGGGCCGGGGCCTCGTTCCACAACGCCGGCTGGAATCCCTGCCACATCGAGGGCACCGACCACTTCGTGTTCTACGCCCTGGAGCACTTCACGGGCCGAAAGTTTCTCCATGGCCAGCCGGTCTGCCTGGGGATCGTGATCGGCTCGATGCTCCACGATGAAGGGGCCGACGAGATGCTCGCGGCGATCCACCGTGCGGGCGTCGACATCCGGCCCGAGGCGATGGGGATCGGCTGGGACGACGTCGCCTTCACCCTCACGCGGATTCGATCGTTCGTCCGCGAGGCGGGGCTGTGGTATTCGATTCTCGACGAAGTGGAGATCACGCCCGAGTTCGTGGCCGCGCTGCGGGAGCGGATCACGGCGGCGTATGGCCCGTGGAAAGAGCCATCGGCATGATGCGCTGCCCGACGGCCACGGCACGATCGCGACGGGTGCCGAGACGCCGCGCGGTGGTGCCGAACAGGGCATTGGACTGCACCGAATCGACCGTTCATCAACGGTCGAACGCTTGCAGAGGTGCCGTTGACCGCCCTATCCTTTCTCGTGCTCGCGCTTGCCCGGGAAGCCGGTGTCTCCTGATCGATCCGCATCCCATCGTCCATCGTCGATGAACCCACTGTGGACGAAATCGCGGCGTCAGCGAGCGCGGCTGCCGATAGGAGCGGCCGCGGGGCCGGGACCGGCTTCCTGGATCGAATGCCTGGCGCTGGCGTGCGTGGTGATGACGTGCCTCACGCTGGCGGATGACCTGATCGCGGCCGAGCCCATGCCGCCGCGACGGGTCTATTCGCGGCTGCTCGAGCCAGCCGAGCATCCAGATTACGACCGCCGGGCCGTGAAGCCGCCGACGTGGACGACGTTCAAAAACCGCACGCAGTTCACCTGCCTGCGGGGTTTTCGGGTGCAGGACGGCGAGGCGGTCGGCTTCGCCGAGGACCTCGAGAAGTACACGCGGACGCACGAGCTCGGCGACGTCATCTGGCCGTCGTACCAGGTGCTGTTTGCGAGGAATCTCGGCAACGTGGCCGACGAGATCAAGCGTCGCGAGCTCTATCTCTTCGACGTCTGCGGCTACGTGCCGGGGTCGGGGTCGGGGGGGCTCTGGCAGCAGTTCATTCCGCCCGCCGCCGCGCTCGACACTCTCGAGGACACGCTGGGCGAACGCTGGCTGGGCACGGACATCGGCGAGCAAGACGGGCGGTATATCGGTGCCTATGCGGGGCAGATGACGCCCGCTTCGGTCGGTCGCTTCGAGCAGTATCTCAACTTCCAGCGGCACTTTGAGCGGATGGGCGACGATCTCGGCCACAAGCACACGGCGCTGGTGGCGCTGAACTTCGGCCACTACCTGCTCAAGGAAGGCACCTTCACCCTCCTGGGCGCGGAAACGGCCCAGGCCCTGCCGAATAACCAGGTCACCTACGCGTTTATCCGGGGCGCGGGCAAGCAGCACGGCGTGCCGTGGTTCGGCAACGTCTCGATCTTCAATCGCTGGGGCCACAAGTCCTACGACTCCGCGGCCGGCGGTGCCGGCGACACGTGCGGGCCGACGCTCGGCACCAGCCTCAGCCTGATGAAGCGTCTGCTCTACACGCACATCCTCTCCAACTGCGTCGCGGTCGGCTTCGAGAGCGGCTGGCTCGCGGACGAGAAGCTCACTCCCATCGGCCAGGTCCAGCAGGCCGCCCAGCGGTGGGTCAAGGCCCATGGCCAACCTGGGGTCATGCACACGCCCGTGGCGCTGCTCCTCGACTTCTATTCCGGATGGACCGTCCCGCGGCACATGGACTGGAGCGCCGTCTACCGCTCGTGGGGCAACCTCCCGTACGAGCCGGGCGACTATCTGACCGACGCGGTGTTCGACCTGCTCTATCCCGGATACCAAAACGCGTCGTACTTCCACGACGAATCGGGCTTCCTCGCGCCGACGCCCTACGGCGACCTGGCGGATTGCCTGCTGAGCGACGCGCCCGGGTGGGTATTGGAACGGTATCCGGTGGTGATTGCGGCGGGAGCGCTGCGGGGTGGCCGCGAGACCCGGGACAAGCTCCAAGCCTACGCCGAGGGCGGCGGGCACGTCGTCATCACCGCGGCCAACCTTGCCACACTGCCCGGTGGCCTGGCCGGACGGACCGAGGCCGTCGATGCGACGGTGCCGTGCGGCCGGGGGCAGGTGACCTTCTTCGCGAGCCCCTTCGGCGTTGAGCCCCGGCCGCTGGCCGACATGCCCCTGCGGAGCGAGATCGACACGCCACTGCCGAAGCCCTATGCGCTCGAGCCGGGCGTCCGCAGCCGCCTCGAGCAGATTCTCCGCGCGCAGCAGCTCTTTCACGTGCGCGGCACGGGGCTGAGCGTGGTCACCTGCCGCTCGCGAGCCGGCGAATACACCCTCGGCATCGCGAACAACACCTGGCGCGAGCAGCCGTTCCAGATCGAGTCGTTCTGCGGCGAGATCGAGTCGCTCCGCGAAGTGCCGCTGGATCAGTCGGAGAAGAGCGCGGTCGGCCAGACGCCAATCGGGGTGGACGCCGCGAAGCTGGGCACGAGCGGCACGGGCTCGATCGCCGGCGGCGACATCCGCATCTTCGCCGTGACGGTGCAGGAGACCGGCGTGGAGGAGATCCCTCACGCCGCGCCGCCGCCGCGGCCGCGCGACCGCTTCCTCACGCTGCGCCGAGTGGGTTCCATCAAGGAGGAAATCCTGGCGCGGCCGACGTTCTTCGAGCATTTCGACGGCGTGTGCGTCGACTGGCGCACGCTGCATGACCGCGAAGAGGCGGTGCTGCGCACGGAGGCCCGCTGGCTCGGGAGGCAGAAGGTCCGCATCGTCGTGGACCTCAGTTCCGGCCTGAACCTCTACCCCACGCTCCGCCTGCTCGACAACGTGCCCGCAGATTTCGAAGCCAGCATGGCGGTGTGGGCCGACGTGCTGGCGAAGATGCAGGTGCTAGGGGCGAAGGATCTCGTGTTCTCGCTGCACCGCGATCCGGAAAACAACTTCACCGGCGAGCAGGCCAATGCGGGATACTGGAGCACGCTCACGCGTCTCGCCGGGCAGGCCGCGGCCCGCGGCGTGACCCTGCATCTGCGGGTCGGACCGGGCAAGCCGCCGCGCGACTTCCCGGAGGCGTTCCATTACCTCGACCCCGTAAACGCGCCGAACTTGAAACTGGCCGTCGAGACGGCGCTCGTGGAAGGCAGGCCCCTCGACGAACAGGACCTGGACCGCCTGAAGGGCCGCGTAGGCATGTGGCTCGTTGCCGGGAAGCAGACGGACATCGGCGGCGCGGTGTGGGACACCCACGCCCCGCTCCACACTGTGCGCGATGCGGCGACGATCACGCCCTGGCTGGCGGCGGCTCCAGCCGCGCCGATGGTCCTCGATGCGCTGCACGAGCGTCCGGACGACGAGTATCTCGACGCGATCGCCTTGGAGCGCATGCTCAAGAAGCCCTGACCGGGGATGCGGCCGACGCGTGAGGCTGAACTACGCGTTCACCGGCGGTCAGAGTTTGAAGAGCCGTCGGGCGTTGCCGCCGAGGATCTGGGCCTCTGTCTCGGCGGGCAGGCCGAGCCGCCGCAACGGCTCGAGGATCTCACTCGCATCGACCCACGGATGGTCGCTCGCGAACAGGAGTTTGTCGGACGAAGTGAAGTCGAGGGCGAACCGCAGCGCCTCCGGAAGCGGGGAGGCGATATCCATGTAAATGTCGCGAAGGTAATCGCTTGGCTTCTTCCGCAGGTTCTGCGGCCCGCGCTTCAGAACCCGCACCTGGTGATCCATCCGGCCGCAGAGGTAGGGCAGCGCTCCCCCCAGGTGCGGACAGACCAGCGACAGGTCCGGGTGCCGGTCGAGGAGGCCGCTGGCGATGATGCGGGCCAGTGCGATGGTGTCCTCGAACATGGGGCCAAGCGTGCCGGTGAGTTCGTAGCCGGCGACGGCCTCGGTCGCGAGGGGCTTGGCGGGATGGAGCAGAACGGGAAGGCCGAGTTCCTCAGCTCGCGCGAACAGCCAGTGGAATGGAGCTTCGTCGCACCAGACGCCCGCGAGGTTCGTGTAGAGCAGAATGCCGCGGAAGCCGGGCATCTCGAGACATCGCGAGAGTTCGGCGCGGGCAGCCCGCTCATCCTGCAGAGGCAGCGTGCACAGCCAACTGAAGCGGCCCGGGTGGAGGGGAACGAGAGACGCCAATGCGTCGTGAATCAGTGCAGCGATCCGACATCCGTCGGCGCCGAACCACTCGGGGCCTGGATCGTTCACGCTCAGGAGGGCGTGGTCGATGCCACTCGCATCCATCATCGCCAGCTTGTCGGCCACGCTCGTGTAGTGGCGAGGCACGGTACGAAGCCAACGGCCCATCTTTAGGATGGTCGTGCCTTCCTGGTCGACCACAAGCGGCTCAGTGGTGCGCCGCCGCATCACGTCAAGCATCTCGGGCAGGACGAGGTGAGTCTGGCAGTCGACGACGAACGGCCGCGTGGCCGACGTCACGTCGTGGCTGGGGTCGGGCTGCCGCTCGGCTTGCGAACGCGCGGCCATCGGTCAGGCCGTGTCGCGGGGCACGGCCCAGTGGGCGTCGCGGTACGGCCTGCCCAACAGTTTCGTGGCTTCGTCGTCACCCACGACCAGATCCCCGCCGGGATCGAGCCTGAGCGAGCGGCCCAGCCTCACTGCCAGGTTGCCGAGGTGCACGATCGCCACCGAGCGGTAGGCTTCCTCAATGTCGGCAGACGGTCGCGTGCCTCCGCGGATCGCCGCCACGAAATCGGCCTGATGGCTCAGCGCGGGCGGGATGTCGGCAGGAGGTTTGACCTCGACGCGCTGATTGCCGCCGTCGAGAAGTTCCACCTTACCCCGCTTGCTCACGAACAGCTGACCCTTCGTGCCGTAGAACTCCGCGCCGCTGTCGCAGTTGTGGGGATAGTTTCCCGACCAGAGCCGCATCTCGAAAATCAACTGGCGCCGCTGCCCGACGCCGCCGTCTCCCGGATACTCGAAGGCCAGCGTGGCGGTGTCGGGAAACTGCTGGTCGTCGTCGATGCTGTACTTTCCCCCCAGGCCCATCGCGGTCGCCGGTAGCGCATCAACGCCCAGTCCCCAGCGGGCGTAGTCGATCTCGTGGGTTCCGTCATTGCCGACGTCGCCGTTGCCGAAGGCGTGCCACCATCGCCAGTTGTAGTGGAAGCGGTTCTCCTGGAACGGCAGCATCGGCGCCGGACCGACCCAGAGGTCGTAGTCCACGCCGGGCGGCGGCTGTGACGGCTGCTGGTGTCCGATGTTTTTCCGACGCTGCACGTTCCAGGCCTTGGCCACGAGGACATCACCGATGGCGCCCTCCCGTAACAGCCTGACGGCATGAGCGATGAGGGGGTCTGAGCGGCTCTGGGTCCCGTGCTGCACAACCACGCGATTGCGGCGGGCGGCCTCGAGCAGGAGGCGGGCCTCGCGGAGGTTGTGGCTGCAGGGCTTTTCCACGTAGACGTGCTTGCCAGCGTCGCAGGCCAGGATCGAGGCCGGCGCGTGCCAGTGGTCCGGCGTGGCCACGATCACGGCGTCGACCGCCTTGTCGTCGAGAATCCGCCGCAAGTCCGTGACGGACTCACCGGCCCCGAGCTCGGTGCGAGCCACATTCAGCCGCTCCTCGTCGGGATCGCACACGTAGGCGATTCGGACGCCGGGCACGGCCGCCATCGATTTGGCAACGCCCCGGCCCTGGTTCCCGCAGCCGACCAACGCCACCACGACGTCGTCGCCAGCTCCGGCATACGCGGCGGACGAGGCCATCGCGAAGCCCGCCGTGCCGGTCCACTGGATGAACGTCCTGCGGCTGGTCGCCATGTGATTCTCTCCCCTACGAAGGCCGATGTCACCGTCGCGGCGCCGTCGCCACCGGACTGACGCGTAGCATATCCTGCGGGTGCGGCCGGCCGCCGCCGAATGCACGAATGTGCGCACAATCGTTCGTTGGGCGTCCTGTGACCGGTGGCTGGTATCGGCCTTAGACTCGGCACTGCGAAACCTGACCGAGAGGCGTCTGATGCAGCGACCGACTCATATCGATTTATTTTCGGGGCGGGCTGCGCGTGCAGTCCGCGTGGCCGCCACGATCCCGGCAGCGGCCGGCGTGCTGCTCGCCATGGCAGCCGTCGCCGCCGGTTTCGAACTCGACCGCCGCGATGACCGCCTGCTCATCGTCGATGAGGCCGGAAGGCCCGCGGCAGTGTTCACGTTCGGTGATCCGCTCGTCGGGCGGCCGGCGATCCGTGACCTGCACACGCCCGGGGGAGTCATGGTCACGCGGCCGTGCCCGATTCGTCCCGGGATCGACGCGGACGACCACGCGACCCTCCACCCGGGCGTGATGCTCTGCTTCAGCGACCTTTCGGGAGCCGACCCCTGGCGGCATAAGACGGCCGTACGCTTCGTCGGCTTCGTCGGCGAGCCTGCGACAACCGCCGGCGCAGTTCGCTTCACGTTCGCGGCCGAGTACCTGGCGGAACCGAAGGATTCTCCGACCGCGACGGTTGTCTGCCGCGAGGAATCGACGGTGACGATCGCCGACCGGAGCGTCGCCGGCATGGAGGCGCGGGTGGTCACCTGGGATGCTCGCCTCACGGCGGCCGGGAAGCCGGTGACGTTTGCTGATGTCGAGGAGATGGGCTTTGGCATCCGGCTCGTCAAGGAACTCTCGCCGAAGTGGGGCGGCCGCTACCTCGCCGCCCACGGTGGTCAGGATGAGGCGGGCATCTTCGGCACGCAGGCGGACTGGTGCGACGCCTCGGGCGAGGTCACAGGCAAGAGGGTCGGCGTGACGCTCGTCGATTGCAACGCCGATGCACGACGGGCCTTCCTCCACGCCCGCGATTACGGCTGGCTTCTGGCCAACGCGTTCGGACGGCGGTCGTACACCAAGGGGGAATCGGGGGCCGTGACGATTCCCGCCGACGGCCATCTCGACCTTCAGTATGCCCTCGTGCTGCACGGAGACGTGCCGGACGACGCGCTGGCCGACCTCGTCGCCGCGGCGGTCACCGCCCCGCGCTGAGCGGACGCCGGTGTGCCGAAAGGAGCGGACTGCCCGCCCATCAAAGGCGGAGTTGCGCTAGAGTGCGCTGGGATGTTCGCCTCGGGATTTTCGCTGGTTTAGTATTGTGGGGAGCCGCAAGGGCGAGGTGTTTCCCTGGCGGTTCGGAGGGGTCCTCGTGAGCGTCACGGTCCGAGACATCGCGGCGGCGGCGGGTGTCTCACCGGGCACGGCGAGCCGGGCGCTCCGCGGCCATCCGCAGATCAGCGAGTTCTGCATCGCCCGTGTCAGACAGGTCGCAGAGGCGCTCGGCTATCGCCCGCTCCGCGACCGCTCGGGCCGCCGTCGCAGCGAGCCGCTGGCGGGGAAACGGATCGCGATCGCGATGCTCGGCATCGATCGAACCCTGGCATCGTATCCCGCCGTCGGCGAGGCGATTCATGGTGCGGAGGAGGCCCTCGCCGAGGCGGGGGCCCACCCGGTGCTCGTCAACGTCCCCGATCCAGCGGAGCCCCCGCGGTCGCTGCGACGGACTCGATTCGACGGGATCATCGCGAAGGCGGCACTGCAGGGCGACATCGTGACCGCGCTTGGCTCGAAACTGCGGGGCGTGCTGCAGTCGAGCGCCCTCGTCTGGATTCTGGGGCGGCCCGCCGGCGTGGAGGGTGATGTCGTCAATCCGGACAACCTGATCGTCGGCCGGATCGCGGCCGATGCGATGATTGCCGCAGGCCATACCCGGCTCGCGATCGTGAACCCCAAGGCGGACCACGCCATGTTCGCCGTCCGCGAACACGGCTTTCGCGAGGCGGCGGCCGAGCGTTCGGCGAGCGTGGCCTCGTTCACCGCCCGGCGGGATGCCAACGAAGGCTTTCCGATCCAGCCCATTATGGACGTCACTCAGGTGCAGCCGCTCGTCGATGCCCTGCTTCTCGAGCAGCCTCGGCCCACGGCGATCTTCTGTCCAGCTGATAGCATCGCCGCGATGACGTATCGAGCGCTCGCGTCCCGCGGCCTTCAGCCGGGCACCGATATCTCGGTGGTATCGTGCAACAACGAGCGCAGCTTGGTGGCAGGCCTCTGGCCGGCACTGACCACGATCGACGTTCATCTCCAGCACATCGGGCAGCTTGCGGTCCGGCAACTGACCCGCCGGATCACGGGCGAGTTTGACGGCTCGGCGGTCACGATCGAGGTGAAGCCGACACTGCTGCCCGGGGCGTCGCTCGCCCCGCCGCGGCCGGATCACGACGGCCCCGCAAAGCCGGGTGCCCGCCGGCGACGCGCCGCGGGAAGTACCTGACGACAGCACAGGCTGAATGCCGCGGGAGCGGCGGGAGGGAAAGCGTGAAGGGAAGCGTATCGAAGTCCGAGGCGATCATCTTTGCCGACTCCGCAACCGGACACACCGTGCGGCAGGTGACGGCGCATCGTTCGATTCACCACCATCCCTTTTATTACCTCCCGGCCTATGACGACCGGATGCAGTGGCTCGTGTTCGTCTCGCACCGCACCGGCCGCCCCCAGATCTTTCTGGAAGACCGCGAATCCGCGGCGCTCGTGCAACTGACCGATCGCGACGATCTGAATGAATGGAGCATCCATCCCTCGTATGACGGCAGCTGGGTCTACTTCACCGCCGGGTCGGGCTGCTGGCGGGTCTCAACGGCCGCCGGCTTCGCCGAGGAGTGCCTCGCGCACTTCGGCGACGTGCCGATGATCCCACCAGGCATGGTGGGAGACGCCATGGGCACGACGTCGCTCTCCACCGACGACCGCTGGTGGATCGTGCCGGTGAAGATGGGCCCGATCGCCCGACTGCATGCCATCGACACCGCGTCGGGGCACGTCGAGGTGGTGATCGAGCATCCATCGATAGGGCATCCGCAGGTGCATCCCGATGATCCGAGCCTGATCCGGTTCGCGGGCCGCTACACCGAGCGGATCCACGTCGTCCGTCGCGACGGCAGCGGCCATCGGCTGGCCTACGACCGCGACACGGCCCGGCGGGAGTGGGTCGTGCACGAGATGTGGATGCCGCGGGCGGCCGTGGGGGGCCGCAACGAGATCGTCACCGTGATCTGGCCCCATGGGATGATCGGCATCGACGTTGACACCGGACGAATCCGCCGCGTCACCGACTTTCCGGCTTGGCATCCGATGGTGCGCCGCGACGGTCGCTCGTGTGTGACCGACACCAATCATCCGGATCGTGGCCTGTTCACCTTCGACCCGTCGGCCGGCCCGGAGAGCCCGGTGACCCAGCTCGCCGAAAGCCTGTCGAGCAACGCGGGCGATCACTGGAACACCGATCACTGCCCGTATGACGACGGGCCGGTGACCGTGCATGCCCCCCAGCACACTCACCCGCATCCATCCTTTTCGCCCGACGGCTCACGGGTGGTGTTCACGAGCGACCGAACGGGCGTCGCCCAGGTGTACGAGGTCGTCGCTGGCCGAGGCACGTAACCTGATGAAGGCGTGGAGGAAGAATTTCAAGATGCTGAGAATTACGCCAGTCCGTGCCGGTAAGGCGATGACGCTCGCCACGATTCGCACCGCGACACAGAGGCTCTGCGTTGCGATCGGTGCGGTCGTGCCCTGCGTCGCGGGCGGCTGGCTGTTCGGGGCGGAATTGGCGGTGGTCGAGCCACTGGCGTTTGGGCACGAGCGGGTGGTGCCACTCGTCAAGCACTACTGCCAGGATTGCCATGCTGGCGATCTGAAAGAAGGGGACGTCGACCTCTCGGGCTTCTCGTCGCTCGAAGCGATTCGCAGCCAGGTGAAGGTGTGGCAGCGGGTGGCCGAGATGGTGACCAGCGGCCAAATGCCGCCGCCAGAGACTGACCAGCCGAGCGACGAAGAGCGTGCCGAGATCGGGCAATGGCTGCACGACTTCCTCAAGGCCGAGGCCCGCGCCCTGGCGGGCGACCCCGGTCGCGTCGTGCTCCGTCGGCTCAACAACGCCGAATACACCTACAGCGTGCGCGATCTCACCGGTGTCGACTCGCTCGATCCTGCAAAGGAGTTTCCGGCCGACGGCGGCGCAGGTGAGGGATTTACAAACACGGGCCAGTCGCTCGTGATGTCGCCGGCACTGGTGACCAAGTATCTCGACGCCGCGAAGGCCGTGGCGGCGCACGCCGTGCTCCTGCCGGACGGCTTCCGGTTTTCGGCGGGCGACACGCGACGCGACTGGACCGACGAAGCCCTCGCCCGCGTCCGCGAGTTTTATGGGCGGTTCACGCAGCCGCTCGATGCCGCTGCGGCCGCGGCCCAAACGGTCGTTGAGCAGGGGGTTGTGCTCGACGCGGGCCACGAGGGATTTCTCCCAACCGAAAAATACCTGCTCGCGACGCTCGCCGAACGGGATCGCCTCTCGAAGGAAGCCGACGCCGTCGCAGCGGTGGCTCGCGAACGGGGATTGAATGCCAAGTACCTTGCCACGCTCTGGTCGTCGCTCACTTCATCCGTCGGTGGATCGGCCGGTGAAGCGGCGTCGGCACGGGAGCCGTCATTGATCCTCGACGCCCTGCGGGCCCGTTGGAAGGCCGCCGCCCCGGGCGATGCTGCGGCACTCGCCGCGAGTGTCTCCGGCTGGCAGAACGCCCTCTGGAAGTTCAACCATGCGGGACAGATCGCGCGGCAGTTTGGCCGGCCTGACGGACCAGCGTCTTGGATGGAGGCGGTGACACCGCTCGTGGATCGGCAGGAACTTCGCGTCACGCTCGCGGTGCCGGAAGGGCAGGATGCGGTCACGATCCGCCTCAGCGCCGACGATGCCGGTGACGGTCGCGATCATGACTTTATCGTCTGGGAAAACCCGCGGCTCGTGGCCCCAGGTCGGGCCGACCTGCCGCTGCGACTCGTGCGACAGATGGTCGCCACGCTCGCCACGAAACGGGAGCGGCTGGCGGAGACCGCGTCGGAATGCCTGGCGGCCGTGGCCGAGGCGGCCGCGATTGAGCCACCGGTCACCGCCGACACCATCGAGGCCACGGTGGCAGACCTGTCGCGGAGGCACGTCGTCGATTCGCAGCTGCTGTCGGGGTGGCTTTCGTATCTGGGCATCGGAGCCGCGGAGCCGCAGTTTGCAAACCTTCTCGACAAAAAGGTCGAGCGCATCGAGGGATGGGAGGCCGTCAGCGGCTGGGGCGGTGACGGCGCGCTGGGGGTGATTGCCAACTCGTCGGACGAGCAGTTCCGGATTCCCGGCACCATGAAGCCCCACGGCGTGGCCGTGCACCCCGAGGCCACGCAGCGGGTGATCGTCGGCTGGCGGAGCCCGGTCACGGCCGCCGTCCAGATCGAGGGCAGGATCGAGGGAGTGCATGTGGGCTGCAGCAACGGCACGCTCTGGTCGTTGCAGATCTGGCGGGGCGGCACCCGACAGGTGCTCGCGAGCGGCGTTCTGCTTGCCGGCCAGCCGACGCCCTTCGGCCCCTTCGATTCGATCGCACTTCGCCGCGGCGACGTGGTGAGCGTCGTCGTGGGTGCCCGCGACGGCGACCCGAGTTGCGATCTCACCGCCGTCGATCTCACGATCCGCGCCGGCGATCAGGAATGGGATCTTGCCAAGGACATTTCGGCCGACATCCTCACCGCCAATCCCCATGCTGACCGCCACGGCACTGCGGAAGTCTGGCATTTCGCGACGGAGCCCGACGCGCCGGACGCCGGCGGGACGATTCCCGCCGGATCACTGCTGGCCCGGTGGATGTCTGCGACCGGAGGAGAAGAACGAAGAAACCTCGCCGCGGAACTCGAGCGGCTGTTGGCGGACCGCGGCGGGGATGTGGCCATGGACGCGTCCGATGCGGAGCTACGACGCATGCTCCTCTCCGCGACCGGCCCGCTGCTGGCCCGCATCGAGCTCAGAGATGATGTCGAGGCGGTCGCTTCGGAGACTGGCGGTGTCGGCATCGATCCACGGCTCTTCGGCGTTCCGGCACAGGGTCTGCCGGCCGATGCGCCCGTCGACGCCAAAGATCTCTGCGGGCAGGCTCCCTTCTCGATCGAGATCACGGTCCCGGCGGAGCTCGCTGCGGGTTGCGAGTTGGTCACGGCAGGAAAACTGCATCCGCAGGCTGGAGACGACGCGAGCGTGCAGCTTCAGGCCAAAGTTGGTCCCGGTATGGATACCGTGTCCTCAGGATTGTCGCCGGCGGTGCCGGTCGTGGCCCGCAAGGATTCCGCCGCATGGAAGCGGTTCGAGGCCGCGTGTGCCGACTTCCGCGGCCTCTTCCCCAAGGCTCTCTGCTACGCGCGGATCGTGCCGGTCGATGACGTGATCACGTTCAATCTCTTCTACCGCGAAGATGGCGAACTGAAGCGGCTGATGCTCGACGATACCCAGGCGCAGCAGCTCGACCGACTCTGGGACGAACTGTTGTTCATCAGCCAGGAGCCCGTGGAACTGGTCGACGTCTACGAGCAGATCATGGGCTATATCTCGCAGGACCGCTCCGAGCTTGGGAAGTCGTTCACGCCGATGCGAGAGCCGCTCGAGGCCCGAGCCACAGCCTTTCGACAACGGCTACTCGATGCTGAACCGATCCACATGGCACAGCTGCTCGACTTTGCCGCGCGGGCTTACCGTCGGCCACTGAGTCCGGACGAGACGCGGGAACTGGGCGAACTCTATGCGGAGCTCCGCCGCGACGACCTGCCGCACGAGCAGGCCTTCGCCCTCACGCTGGCCCGGGTGCTCGTGGCCCCCGCCTTTCTCTACAAGGCAGAGTCGCCGGGGCCGGGGGCCGGGCCGCAACCGGTGAGCGACGCCGAACTGGGCACTCGTCTGAGCTACTTCCTCTGGTCCTCGTTGCCGGATGCTGAACTCTCGCAGACGGCTGCGGCCGGGCGGCTGCATGAGCCAGAAGTGCTGCTCGCCCAGACGCGGCGGATGCTGCATGACACGAAGGCGCGGCGGCTCGCTGAGGAATTTGGCACGCAGTGGCTCCACGTCCACGGCTTCGCCGAGCACGACGAGAAGAGCGCGGAGGCATTTCCGACGTTTGCCGCCTTGCGCGGGGCGATGGAGGAGGAGACGATCCTGTTTCTCACCGACTTCCTGCAGAACGACCGCTCGATCCTGTCGCTGCTCGATGCCGACCACACATTTCTGAACGAAGACCTGGCGAAACACTATTCCATTCCCAGCGTGGAGGGCTCGCAGTGGCGACGGGTGGACGGCGTGCGGCAGCACGGCCGCGGCGGCATCCTCGGGCTGGCCTCCACGCTCGCGACGCAGGCCGGGGCGTCGCGGACGAGTCCGATCCTGCGGGGCAATTGGCTCAGCGAGGTGCTCCTCGGCGAGAAACTGCCCAAGCCTCCCAAGAACGTGCCGCTCCTGGCGGAGACGGTGCCCGAGGGACTCACCGAGCGGCAGCTGATCGCGCGGCATTCGAGCGATGCCGCCTGCGCCAAGTGCCACATGCGGATCGATCCGTTTGGATTCGCACTCGAGCACTACGACGCCATCGGCAGGTTCCGCACGCAGGATGCAGCCGGTCTTCCGATCGACGCCGCCACCACGCTGATGGACGGCACGCCGATCGACGGCTCCGATGGCCTCCGCAGCTACCTGCTGAGCGCCCGTCGTGACACGTTTGAAAGGCAGTTCTGTCGCAAGCTGTTGGGCTACGCCCTGGGCAGGGCTGTGCAGCTCTCCGACGAGCCGCTGCTTGACGAGATCCAGGCCACGCTGGCGGGCAGCGGCCACCGCGTTCACGTGGCGATCGAGGCGATCGTGTCGAGCCCGCAGTTTCGCGATATTCGCGGTGCCGACGCGGCCGATGGTGAAGAATAGAATAGGTTCATCACCGAGGGAGGATCAGCGATGACCAAGCCACTCGTTTCGCGGCGGACCATGCTTCGTGGCCTGGGTGTTTCCATGGCGCTGCCGTGGATGGAGTCGCTCTCGGTCTGGGGCGATCATGCGAAGGCGGTCGCGGGCGCGGGTGAGGCTCCGGTGCGGCTGGCGGTGCTCTTCGCCGGCAACGGCTTCCATTCGAAGGAGTGGTGGGCCGAGGGGGCGGGAGCCGACATGAAGCTCGGCAAGGTGCTCGAGCCGATCGCCAGCTTCCGCGAGAAACTGCTCTTCGTGAAGGGGCTGTACAACGAGCAGGCGCGGAAGGGGAACATCCACAGCTCCCAGACGGGCAATCTCCTCTCCGGCGCACCGCTGGCCTCTGGCGGCGACATCCGCTCGGGGACGAGTGTCGACCAACTGCTCGCCCAGAGCTACGGCCGCGCGACGAAGGTGCCGAGTCTCGTGCTCGGCTGTGAGAAGTCGAATCCCTCGGTCCACAAAAACTACTCGATGCTCTACAGCTCCCACATCTCGTGGAGTTCGCCGACCACGCCCA
>JBAXOU010000035.1:0-20266 GCA_037133115.1 Planctomycetota bacterium
GCCGTAGCACAGGTTGTCAACCTGTGCCCACCGGCGCTCACGCGGTCTTATCGAGCGGGCCATCGTTGAGTTGGTGGAGTTTGTTGTAGAGCGTCTTCAGGCTGATCCCAAGTTCCTCGGCGGTCCGAGCCTTGTTGCCTTTGTTCCGCTCGAGCCCCTCGAGGATGGCTCGCATCTCGAGTTCGCGGAGGCTCTCGGGGCGGCCGCAGCCCGGGACGCCGGCTTCCGCAGCCAGCACAGGCTGAGTGGTGACCGGGGCAGGCCCCGTCTCGGCGGGCCGCAGAGTCGCAAACCGCGCCGGCAGATGGCCGAGCGACAGCGGCAGTTCGTCGCAGAGCACCAGGGCGTGCTCCACCGCGTTGGCCAGTTCGCGAATGTTTCCCGGCCAGCGGTGTGCAGCCATGGCGGCGACCGCGTGGGCATCCGCCACGACGGCGTCCGGGGGCGTCTGCGGACGTGCCCGACGGACGAAATGCTCCACCAACTCAGGGATGTCTTCGCGGCGATCGCGGAGCGGCGGCACCGTGATCTCGAACGTGTTGATCCGGAAGAGGAGGTCTTCGCGGAAATCACCGGCCTTGACCATCTCCTCGAGCGACCGGTGGGTGGCGCAGACCACACGCACGTCGACCGTAATCGGCTGATTGTCGCCCACGCGCCGAATCTCGCCGCTCTCGAGCGCCCGCAGCAGTCGCGACTGCAGGGGCTTGGAGAGTTCGCCGATCTCATCGAGGAACAGCGTCCCGCCGTCCGCCACCTCGAAGAGCCCCGCCCGGTGCTCGTCGGCGCCGGTGAAGGCACCCTTGCGGTGGCCAAAGAGTTCGCTCTCGACGAGGTGTTCGGGAAGCGCCCCGCAGTTGACGGCCACGAGCGGACCGCCGGCCCGTCCGCTCCCCTCATGGATCGCCCTGGCGACGAGTTCCTTGCCCGTGCCCGTCTCGCCCCGCACGAGCACCGAGGCCTCGCTCGCCGCCACCCGGGCGATGAGTCGGCGCACCTGCTCGAGCGCCACCGATGCCCCCACGAGGTGCGTGGCACCCTCGGCCCGCCGAACCCGCCGTTCCAGGGCTCGCAGCCGAACCGTAATCTCCCGTTTTCTCCGCACCCGCTCCAGCACCGCCTGGATCTCGGCGAGCTTGCATGGCTTCGTGAGGTAGTCGAACACACCGTGCCGCACCGCGGCGACGGCGCTCTCCACCGACGACTTGCCGGTGATGATCACCGTCTCCGTGTCGGGTGAGGTCTCCCGCACGCGGGCAATCACCTCGAGGCCTCCGACACCGGGCATGTCGAGATCGACGATCACGCAGTCGTAGGCTGTGCGGTCAAGAGCCGCCACCGCCGTGCGGCCGTCCGGGCAGACCGTCGCCTCGTGCCCGAACCGGGGAAGTTCGATCCGCATCAACTCCTGCAGGGATGGCTCGTCGTCGGCGAAGAGAATCCGCATTGGTCGGCCGGTCATCTTCAACACTGTCTCCTTCATGGTCGTCGGGGCATGCATGATCAGGCGGCGCGGCCGGGAGTGTCGGCGGCGGGCCGGATAGTCGCCGCCTCAGAGCCGATCTGGGCGAGCGGGAGCGTGACGCGGAACGTCGCGCCCGAGCCGGGCCCATCGCTCGCGGCCTGGATGCGGCCGCCATGGTCGGTGACGATCCGGTGCACGATCGAGAGCCCGAGGCCGGTCCCCTGCCCCGTCTTCCGCCTGGTGAAGAACGGCTCGAAGAGGTGTTCCTGCACCTCTTCGGTCATTCCGCAGCCGTCGTCGGTGAACGTGAGCACCGCCTCGCCTCCCGAACGCTTCGCCGCCACGCGGACCTTCCCCTTCTCGTCGATCGAGTCGAGGGCATTGACGAGCAGGTTGAGCACCACCTGCTTGATCTCCTGAGGGTTGACCATGACGAGCACGTCGGCCCCCTCTTCGATCTCGATCGCCCGCCCGGCAAACCGGCCGACATGCCGCAGCATCTCGGCCACGTCGGCCACGAGCCCCATCAGGGCGGTGGCCTGGCGACGCACCTCGCCGAGCCGTGAGAAATCCAGCAGCTTCTCGGTGATCCCCTTGCAGCGAAAGGCCTCGCTCTGAATGAGCGACAGGTAGCGGCGAGCGACTTCGGCGTCGGCCGCGCCCGGAGCCAGCTCCTCGATCCGGCTCTCGAGCGACTCGGCGCACATCGCGATCGATGCGAGCGGGTTATTGATTTCGTGCGCGACGCCGGCGGCGAGGAAGCCGACGCTGGCGAGTTGCTCGCCGCGAATCACCTCTCGGGTCCGCTCCTGAACTTGGCGGTCGAGATCGTCGCGGATCTCCTGAAAGCGTTCCGTCATGTCGTTGAAGGCGTCGGCGAGTTCCGCCATCTCGTCACGGGTGTCGAGTTGGATGCGGTAGGCGAAGTCACCTGAGGCCACGCGCCGGGAGCCGTGCCCAAGCATCCGCAGCGGCCGAAAGACCCAGCGGTAGGTGAGCACGCCGATCGCCGCGAGCAGGCCGATCGCCGTGAGGGCGGCGGCCCAGGTGGTGATGATCAGTGTCCGGTAGCGGGTCCGGACCTCGCTCGAGAGTTCGTGAAGCCGCTGCTGGAGGAACGAGGGCAGCTCGGCGGAAAGCGCGGCGAGCGCCTCGAGGTGCGGTTCAACCGCCAGCAGCATGCCACGGCTCGCCGATGGCAGATCGGCCTCGGCCGGATCGGCGGCGTGCTGCCGGGCGATCGAGTCGATCGTCGCGAGGCAGTCGGAGATTCGCTGGGCGGTGCCGGCCTCACGGGTGCGGTCGGCAAGACGCGTGTCGTCGAGTTCGAAGGCTGCCAGTTCCTGACGGTAGGCCTCGAGCGCCGCCTCGGTCGCCCGGAGCCCCGAGAGAAACACTTCCTCCTCGGCCTCATCGGCGGCGAGCGCCCGGGCGTGGGCCAGGCGAAGCATGCCCACGCACTCGCCCAGTTCGCTGGCCAGCGGTAGTTCTGCTGCGCGGCAGGAGAGGTCGCGAACGAGCCACCGGTAGGAGTAGATGCCGAGGAAGCCGCTCGCCCAGAGGACGGTCACCATTACGCCCAGGAGCAGGGCGCCGAGCAGCAGCTTCTCGCGGATGGCACGGCGACGGGCCACGTCCGACCTCCCTGTCGACGCGGAACACACGACCCCGCAGGCGAGTCACCCTGCGCGGGCTGGGGAGGGTAGCAAAGCGATCGCCCTCCCGAAAGGCGTAATCGCAGCGGCTACACGAGCCCCCACCGCTTCCGCAGGAACCACTCCGTGCCCATACACGCCGCCATCAGGAGAAACATCGGCCACGTGTCCCACGGTGAGAACGACCACTGCTCCTTCGACTCGAAGGTCGGCGGACGCGCGGCGATCTCCTCGAAGATCGCCGGCAGTTCCTCCGGCAGCCTGACGCCGCCGGTCGTCGCCTCGGCAAGCTGCCGCATGAGCAGCGGATTGGCCCGTGGGTTCGCGAGTTCGAGATCCTGGCGAAATACCGTGAACCTGGCCGAACGCTGCCGTGGCACCCCTTCGCCCGGCTTCGTCGCCTTCACCTCAAGCCTCCAGTCCCCGGGCTCGGAGCACTCGGCGATCACGCCGGAGAACGTCTCGCCCTGCCGTCCGACGCGGACGGGCCGCCGCTGACCATCGGGCGCGACGACCATGGCCTCGAGGGTCACGCCGGGTTCGACGGTGCCGTCGGGCCTGGTCAGCCCCGTGTCGAAGGGCAGCGGCGTGCCCGGTGAGATCCGCCGCTGCGCCAGCCGTACCCAGAGCGTGTCTTGCTCCGCATCGTCCTGACGAGCGAGCCAGAGCACGAACTGTCGCCAGAAGCGACGGTGCTGATCGCCGGCCCCCTGCATCACCCACCGCCAGGTCGAGTCGGCCGCGAAGGCGAGCACCCGCCCCTGCCCATACTCGCGCCCGACGAGCAGCGGCGTGCCGTCGCCGCCGGCAGCGAGCGTCTTCGCCGTGGGCATCAGGCGGCCGAGGCGATTGGCTCCCTCCAGGGTCGGCATCGCCTCCCAGGCGGCACGGCTGTCTTCATCGCTCTTGCCAAGCCTCAGGATCGAGATCGACCCGAACCGCGGATCCGGCACCATCCGCACCGCTCCCTCCACGTGGAGCCTCTGGCGGATTGGTTCCTCGAAGGACTGCCTCGCGAGACGATCAGGCTCGAACGGCAGCGCGGGGCCGAGCGGTGAACTTCCCCAACCTCCCGCCTCAAACGCGTGGAAGCCGCCGATCAGGCCCAAGCCGGCGCCGGCGTTCACCTTGCCGAGCATCGTCCGCAGATCGTCGGGTCTGACCGCCGCCGAGTCGAGATCACCGATCAGGAACACGTCGTAGTCGCCAGTGAGCCGGCGGGCCAGGTCCACCGGCCAGCGATCCCGCCGCGTGGTGTCGATCCATTCGAAATCGACCTGCATGTCGGGGCTTGCCGCGAGCACCCGCCGTAAAAACCGCTGCTCCACCCGCAACGCACCCTCCAGATACAGCACTCGCAGGCCGCCGTCGATCACTTCCACGAACGTCGAGAGTTCGTTGTTGGCGAGGATCACCTCACCCTCTTGGGGCTCCACGCGGAGCGTCAGCTTCCGCTCGCCGAGGGCCGTTGGCGTCCAGGCGAGTCGCACCGCCTCCTCGACCGCGTCGCCGGTGGCTCGCACCCGCGTCCGCGCGGCTTCTTCCATCACGCCCGAGGCGTTCTCCGCCAAGAGCACGACCGTGGCTTCGCGTCCCGCCAGGCCGTCGAGTCGCACCCGTCCCGCCACCTCCAGCATGTTCTTGAGATACACGGTCTCGGCGACCGCGAGATTCACCACGGCGGCATCGCGGCCCTGTCCTTCTCCGCGCTGCTGCCCGAAGGTGACGCTCCACAGCGGCGTGCCCGCATCGGCGAGTTTGCGCGCCACCGTCTGCGGCGGCAGGTCGCGGGGCGCGTAGGCGTGTTGGGCGCCGTCGCTGAGCACCACGACCCCCGCAAGTTGCTTCCCGACCGTCGCCCGGAGCCCGTCATCGATCGCGCCTCCGATCGACGTCTCGTCCGCCGTCGGCACGTCTCGCCATGCGGCGAGCGGAAACGGATCGTCGCCGACCGGTGCCACCGCACGGGCCTCGCGGTCAAAGAGCCAGACCGCGATGTCGAAGTCGCCCGCCCCAGCGAGCTTCTTGGCCGCCGGCCTGGCGGCCTCCAGCGCGTCGACCATCTCCTGCCACCGTGTCCGTCCCGCGGGACCGTCGGCCACCGTCATGCTCTCCGACGCGTCGGCAAGCACGATCACGGTGCCCTGCTGCCGGGCCTTCTGCACGGCCACGAACGTGGGCCGCAGCATGCAGATCACCAGCGCCAGGAAGGCTCCCATCCGAAGCAGCACGAGCGCCATCCTCGCGGCGGGCGACAGCCGCGACCGGTCGGGCGGAAACGCCAGGAGCACGGCGAGCAGCCCCGCCGCGACGGCCGCAACGAACACCCACGACCAGACCGGATCGAGGTGGAACGACAGTTCTTCAAGCAGCCGCGGATCGGTCATGCCGGCACCTCCGGCGACGGCACCGGCGGCGGCACGGCGGGAGGCACGGGAGGTGGTCCAACCGCGTGCGATTCCTCGGCAGCGAACTCGGCAGCGGCGGCCCGCTCCGCTTCGGCGCCCTCGCGAGGCGCGTAAAAGCGATTGGCAACGATCCAGTCGGCCGCCATGGCCAGCGCCACGAGCACGATCACCCAGGGATAGAGTTCCGAGCCCACCCGCTCACGATTCACGTCGCGGACGATCTCCTCGGCCGACTTCGCCAGCCGATGGCCCGGCCCGAGCACCGCGGCGAGCGCATCATCCGACAGTCGGCTGAAGTCAGTGGCCGGCGGCGGCAGGTTCACGCTGAAACCCTTGGTGATGCCCCCGATGTCGCCCCCGGCCCGCACGGTGTAGTTGCCGGGCACCTGCGTCGTCGTGACGGTGATGGTGCCCCGCTTCTGGTCGACGGCCGCCGGAAAGTCGTCGCCTGCCGGCGTGCTGACGATCGCGGCCGGCATGTCGCGGCGATCGATGTGCAGCACCGCCGGCGCCCCGGCGAGCACGTTGCGGTCGTCGGAGGTGTCCACGGCATGCAGGAGCGTCTCATTGGCGAGAATCACGAACGGCCACGGCTCGAAACCGGTGGCCAGCGTATTCCACGCGTCAGGGTCGGAGGCCGACAGGGATACCGGCGTCGTCACCACCACGACGTTCCCGCCGCCGAGCCTGCGGTCGAGCACCGCGGGCAGGCCGTTGCGGTAGACGGCGACGGTCGCCGCCGCGTCGGCCGCCGCCTCGGCAGGCTTGAACTCCCAATGCCGCGACACCGGAAAGTCCTGCCAGGGAACGGCATCACCCACGCGGCGATATGCCGCCATGATCGGATGGTCGAGGGCTGCGGGGGCGAGATAGTTGCCCTCGGGACTCCGCCACACCCGCACGAGATCGCCGCCGAGCACGCGGCGGGAGGCGTCGGTGTTAAATCGCTCGGCGTTCCCCGCCCGCGGCCCGAGCCAGATCACGAGACCGCGGCCGCCGGCCACCCAGCGCTCGAGCGCTTCCCAGGTCTGGGGCGGCAACGGCGGCGGGTCGAGGAGGACGATGCCCTGAACAGCATCCCACGAGACGGTGCCCAACGACTCGACGTCGATCACCTCGGGTTCGAACCTGGCCTTGCCCGCCTTGGCCAGCGACGTGGGCGCGATCGCCTGCACGAGCATCGCGGCCGTGCGGGCCGCGGGCCGGGGCGCCGCCACGATCACCTTCGCCGCAGCGCCAACCTCGACCGTGAAGGAGCGGACGTTATCGGCCTCGAGGTCATCAGAGCCCTCGATGACGACGCGTCCCTGCCGGGTCCCGGGTTCAAGGCCGGCGACCTCAAAATCGACCTGCACAGGCCCCGCTGCCTTCCACTCCACCGGCTTGACTGCCCGGCGGACATACTTCCCATCGCGACCAAGCACCTCCACGGCGACAGCCCTCGACGCGTCGGGCCCGGCCCGCGCTGCCGAGGCCGTGACCGCCAGCGACGTGCCCGCCGAGATCCGTTCGCCCGAGAGGTCGAGAGCCTCGATGGAGAAGTTCCGCGGATGTGCCGCTGACACGTCGATGAAGAGCACCGGGGGCTCGCCCGCGGCGGGCTCCAGCTGGGGGGCGGCGTTGTCCCACGCGCCGTGGGAGCAGTCGGTGAAGACATAGAGTTCCTTGCGGGCCAACTCCGATCCTGCCAGCAGCCGCCGCGCCTCCGCGATCACGGCCGGGATCGATGCAGCCTGTGCGGCGGCAGCCAGCCGGTCGATCCGGGCGCCGGCAGCGGCCGTTGAGGGGGAGAAGGCCGCCGTCGTCCCGGCGGTGTCGAGCACTGCCACCTTGCTCCCCTGCGGCAGCTTGTCGAGCAGTACGCGGGCGAGCTTCGCCGCCCGTTCGAGCCGTGTCTCATTGGCTTCCCGGAGGGCCATTCGCGGTGCCGTGTCGATCACGAGCGCCGCGGCCACGGGCCCTTCACCGTCGGCGAGCCACCCGGCGCCCCGCAGCACCGGCCGCGCCAAGGCAAGCGCCAACAGCGCCAGCGCTGCCATCCGGAGGAGCAGCAGGAAGACATGACTCACCCGCAGCCGCCGACGATTGGCGACGGCACGGTCGCGGAGGAACCGCAGCGCCGGAAACTCGTGCGGCACGGGCTTCCGCCGCATGATGAGGTGCAGCACGATCGGCACGGCCATGAGCGCCGCACCGCCGAGGAGCATCGGGGTGATGAACGACAGGCCCATGCGTCAGAACCGGTTGCGGCGGCTCACCAGGTATTCCATCAGGGCGCGATCGAACTGCATGCTCGTGTCGAGCGGCACGTAGTCGATGCCGGCCCGAAAGCACGACGCACGATAGTCCTCGCGGAAGGCCCCGACGGCGTCGACGTAGCCGGTGCGAGCGGCATCGGCATCGATCACGAGGCGGTCGCGGCCCTCCGGCTCCGTCAGTTCCACCATCCCTTCGAATGGAAACCGCACCTCGGCCTCGTCGAGGATGTGGAACAGGATCACGTCGTGGCCGCGGTGCCGTAGCCGTAGGAGCGCGTCTTTGATCGGCGCCGGGTCGGCAAGGAGGTCGCTGAACACCATCAGCAGCGAACGATGCCTGAGCATCGCCGCCACCTGCACGAGGCTGCGGGCGATGTCGGTCTTGCCCGAGGGCGCGACCTTCGAGAGCACCGAGAGCACCTGGGCGATCTGCGACCGCCGGGAGCGGGCCGGCAGCGAGGCGTGGAGCTTCTCGTCGAAGACCATCAGCCCGCAGGGGTCCTGCTGGTGGATCATCAGCCAGCAGAGAGCGGCCGCCAGCGAGGTCGCGTAGTCGAGCTTGGTGAACTGCTGGCGGTAGGTGTAGGCCATCGAGGCGCTGGTGTCGATCACCAGGTAGCCGGTGATGTTGGTCTCCGCCTCGAACTTCTTGATGTAGTGCTTGTCGGTCTTGGCGTAGACCAGCCAGTCGATGTCTTTGGGGTCGTCGCCGGGAGCGTACTTGCGGTGTTCGCTGAACTCGACCGAAAACCCCTGATACGGGCTGGCATGCAGCCCCTGGAGGAAGCCCTTGACGATGAACTGCGCGCGGAGGTCGAGCCGGGCGATCTGCCGCACCACTTCCGGCTTCAGGTATTCCTCGACCGCGCGGGCCATGCTAGATCCAAAAGGTCGAACATTCAGAAAACGGGGACATTCCCCGTTTTCTTTCTGTCCTCACTTCACGAGCTTCGGGATTTCCGGCTCGGGCGTCTCGCGAAGCAGCCGTTCGACGATCGACTCGCTGGTGAGCCCCTCCGCCTGGGCCTGGAAGTTGGTGGCGATGCGATGCCGGAGCACTGGCACCGCCACGCGGCGGACGTCGTCGAGCGACACGCTGAAGCGGCCGTCCATCGCCGCCATCGCCTTGCCGCCCTGGATGAGAAACTGCCCGGCCCGTGGCCCGGCGCCCCAGTCGACGAGTTCGGCGACGTACTTCGGGGCCTGCGGATCCTTGGGCCGCGTGGCCCGCACCAGTCGGGCGGCATACTTGACCACGTATTCGCTCACCGCGACGCCGGCGACGAGCTTCTGAATGTTGCTGATCGCGCGGCCCGAGAGCACCTTGCGGACTTCCGGCTTCTCCGACCGCGTGGTGGCCATGAGGATCTGCTCCTCCTCGGGCGCCGTCGGATAGCCCACCTTGATGTTGAACATGAACCGGTCGAGCTGGGCCTCGGGCAGCGGGTAGGTGCCCTCCTGCTCGATCGGATTCTGCGTGGCGATCGTGAAGAACGGATCGGGCAGCTGGTAGGTCTCCTGACCCACCGACACCTCCCGCTCCTGCATCGCCTGCAAGAGCGCGGCCTGAGTCTTCGGCGGCGTGCGGTTGATCTCGTCGGCCAGCAGGATGTTGGTGAAGATCGGCCCCTCGACGAACCGGAACCGGCGGCGGCCAGTCTCGTCTTCCTCCAGCACGTTGGTGCCCGTGATGTCGGACGGCATCAGGTCGGGCGTGAACTGCACCCGCTTGAAGCCGACGTCGAGGATCCGGGCGAGCGTCGAGACCATCAGGGTCTTCGCCAAACCGGGCACGCCCTCGAGCAGGCAGTGGCCGCGGGTGAAGATTGCGGCGAAGAGTTGCTCGATCACTTCGTGCTGTCCGACGATCACCTTCTGCAGTTCATCCTGCATGAGGCGGCGGTGCTGCGAGAACTCCGTGAGGATCTCATCGAGCGTCTTGGGCTTCGAGGCGGTGGACACGCGGCGATCCTTCGGCGGGAAACGGTCGGGGGCGTAACCGGACCAGTATCGGGTGTGCCAGACGGGGCGGCAATCGACCGTCATGCTCCACGGCACCGTCGCGGGCGGCACATCCTGCGCGGTCGGCCAACCTGCTAGGATGCTTGGTATCGCCAACGGCTCCGTACGCGGTCGTGCGGGCTCGCCGAGGCGACCACCGGACCCCGCGGCGTGGCCCTTTCGTCGTTCCCTCGTTCCGTCCGTCGCGGCCCCTGGATCGCAGCCGCGGCCCTGATGGTGGTTCTCTGCCCACGAGCGGCCTTGCCCGCCCCGCCCCCGGGCCCCTCCGACATCCAGACGGCCGTCGAGAAGGCCCGCGACTACCTGATCACCCAGCAGCGTGACGATGGCTCGTGGGAGGCGATGCGGTCGGCCGACAAGCGGTCTGGCGCCACAGGCTTGGTGATGCTGGCGCTCGCCAACGCGGGCGTGACGGCCGAACAGCCAGCGATGCGGCGGGCGCTCGCCTGGCTCCGCCAGCAGGAGCCCGACGAGACCTACTCCGTCGCCCTCCAGACGATGATCCTCTCGATGCTCGCGCCGGAGGCCGACCGGGCGATCCTCGAACGCAACGTCGAGTGGCTGGAACGGGCGCAGGTCAAGCAGGGCCCAGGGTCGGGCTCCTGGTCCTATGGCCAGACCAACGGCGCGGGCATGGGCGACAACTCCAACTCCCAGTTCGCGGTGCTCGCCCTCCACGAGGCGTCGCGGGCCGGCATCCTCGTCCGCGACGACACCTGGATCCGCGCCCAGCAGTACTGGGTCGCCTGCCACAACGCCGACGGCTCGTGGGGTTACACGCTCGGCAACGCCGGCGGCTCCGGCAGCATGACCTGCGCCGGCATCGCCAGCGTCTGGATCACGTCGGAGCATATCGGCACCCCTGATGCCCGGGCCGTCCGCGACAACGTGGCCTGCTGCGGCGGTGGCTCGACGCCCCGGGTGCTCGAGCAGGGCCTTGCCTGGCTTGGCAAGCGGTTCACGGTGATGCAGAACCCCGGCACCGGCGGCGAGACCTGGCTCTACTACTATCTCTACGGCCTCGAGCGCGTGGGCCGCTTCACAGCCCGGCGGTACATCGGCGAACACGACTGGTACCTCGAGGGGGCGAAGATGTTCACCGCCACCCAGGACCGCCTCTCGGG
Organism: Planctomycetota bacterium; assembly: GCA_037133115.1. Lineage (GTDB taxonomy): Bacteria > Planctomycetota > Planctomycetia > Pirellulales > UBA1268 > QWPN01. The sequence goes on from JBAXOU010000035.1 coordinate 10,933, forward strand.
CAAGTTCGTCGCCAACCGGATCGAAGACTCGATCGTGGCCACGAGCTTCGCGCTGTTGTTCCTCGCCAAGGGCCGGCGGCCGGTGATCGTGGCCAAGAGCAGCCATGACCCGGCGGCCGACTGGAACCGCCACGGCCACGACATCGCCCACCTCGTCGACTACGTCGAATCTCGCTGGAAGAAGGACTATCCGGCCGGGCTCTCCTGGCACGTGCTCGACACGCCGACGGCCGGCCAGGACGACCTCCAGCAGGCGCCCGTGCTCTGGATCTCGGGCAAGTCCGACTTCAACCTCGGCCCCGACGCAGGCCGGCGGCTCCGCCACTACATCGACAACGGCGGGTTCGTGTTTGCCGAAGCCTGCTGCCCGAAGAGCGAGGATTTCGACCATCGACTGCGGCAGCTCGTCGGCGAGATCTTTCCGGAGCCCGAATACCGCCTCCACCTTCTGCCCCCCGAGCATCCTGCCTGGCACGCTGAGCAGATCGTGCCACCGGAACTGCACCGGCCGCTGATGGGGATCGATTACGGCTGCCGCACCTGCCTGATCTACGCGCCGCCAACCGACCTCGCCGACCCTCAGTCAGCGATGCCGAGCCTCTCGTGCCTCTGGGAACTCGGCGGCCGGTCGCGAGCCGGCCTGTCGCCGGCCGTCGCCCGCGAAGTGGAGGCGGCCCTGGCGATCGGGACCAACGTCCTCGCCTACGCCACCAACCGCGAACTCAAGAGCAAGGACGCCTTCTTCGGGATCGCCCCGCAGGAGGATCGGCAGTCCGACCCCCTCGTCCGCGGCCAGCTGGCGATCGGCAAGCTACGGCATTCGGGCATGTGCGACGCGGCCCCGGCAGCCCTCGCCAACATCCTCCGCGCCGCCGCCCGCGAGACCGGCATCCGGGTGGACGACACGCCGGCGCTCATCGACCCGGCGGATGACGCGCTGTTTGACTACCACCTTGTCTTCATGCACGGCCGCCAGGGCTTCACCTTCGACCAGCCGCGGCGGGAGCGAATTGCGAAGTTCCTCGACCGGGGCGGCACCCTCCTCGCCGACAGCGTCTGCGCGGCGGGGGCCTTCACGAAGGCCTTCCGCGACGAGATCGCGGCGATCCTCCCCGACCAACGAATCGAGGAGATTCCGGCCGGCGACCCGATCTTCACGGCGGCGGAGTACGGCGGCTTCGACATCCGGCAGGTCACCATCCGCGAACCGTCGGGGGGCGAAGGCCCGATGGGCGTCCGCAAGCGGCAGATTCCTCCGAAACTCGAGGGAGTGCGGATCGGTGACCGGTGGGCGGTGATCTTTTCACCCTACGATCTCTCCTGCGCTCTCGAGAAGCAGAACTCCATGGAGTGCACGGGGTATGGTCGCGACGACGCCGAGAAGATCGCCCTCAACGTGCTGCTCTATTCACTGAACCATTGAGATCGCGCCGCCGGAAGCGGTAGGTGCAGGTTGACAACCTGCACCTACGGTGTCGCCTTCATGTAGCACAGGTTGTCAACCTGTGCCGCATCACGCTGGGCCCTGTCGATTCCGCCAGCAGATCCGTGACGATCTATCGGTCGTCGCTGGAGCCGCCGACGAGATAGCTGGCGTAGTAGAGCAGCGTGAGGATGCTCTGCAGCGTGCCGGCGACGTACGTCCAGGCAGCGGCATTGAGCACGCTGTTCACCGCTGGCATGTCGGCCGCGGGAACGATCCCAAGCGTCACGAGTTGGGCCTTTGCGCGGTTGCTGGCATCGATCTCCACCGGCAGGTTTACGAGCTGAAAGAACACCGTGCCTGCAAAGAGCGCGATCCCGAGCCACGCGATCGGCTTGAGCGCCATCGCCAGGCCGATCATGAACACGAAGAAGCCGAGACTGCTGCCGAGGTTGGCCGTGCCGACCGCGGCGTTGCGAACCGCCATCAACGAAAATCCCTGCGCGTCCTGGAGCGCATGCCCGGCCTCGTGGGCGGCGATGCCGACCGCCGCCAGCGACCGCGCCCCATACACGCCCTCCGAGAGTCGCAGCACCTTCGCCTGCGGGTCGTAGTGGTCGTTGAGTTGCCCAGCCACGGCCTCGATCTCCACGTCCTGCGCACCAGCCGAATCGAGGATGTGGCGGGCCGCCGCCGCGCCCGTCAGGGCCGCGGGCTCGCGGGAGGCCGCCGCGAAGGCCGAATGCACCCGCCACTGGGCCCACATCGCCAGCAGCATGGCCGGGGCGATCCAGATCATGTACGCGGGGTCGAAATAGAAGCCTGGCATATCCCGTCACCTCCTGATGCACCGACCGGAATCACATCTGCCGCCTGACAAGCGGGGCAAACCGACTCCAACTATCCTAGGCGGCAGGCCGCTGGATGCCCCATCGGCACCGCCGGCCTGTTCATGCATTACGCACCCCACCACCTCCTTGTTCCCTCCCGATTCGCGGAATCGCTTCTGGCCTGCCTGTCGATCGCGGCCCTCGGCTGCGGCGGCGAGAAACCGCCCGCTCCCTCCGCGGCTACGGCGGTTGCCGCCGCCCCAGATGATCTCTGCCGGCGAATCGACGCCGTTCTCCGCCACACTCGAGACGAACGGCTCCTCGACGCCGGGGTTCACGGGGCGTGGCAGGTGGTCCACGGCATCCTCGCCTTCGGCCCCGACTTTCGCATCGCCGTGAAGGGTGGAACCACGGCGGCCCTCGGCTACCTGCTCGAAGGGGGTTCCCTGGTGGGCTGGAAACTCCGCCCCGGCTCGCCGGGCGTGATCGCGATCGTCGAAGAGGGCAGCACCATGGGCCAGGGCCATCCTGACCAGTGGCTTGGCTACCTGTCCCAGTGCGGCGTCAGCGCCGGCGGCGACCGGCTCGCCGGCGGGATTCCACTCGATGCGCCGCTCGTGGTGGGCGGCCGAACGTTCACCGTGGCCGACCTGCTCGCCCAGGCGCAACATGACATCCGCGCGGGGCAGGAAGCCACGTGGACACTGATGGCGCTCTCGGCATGGCTACCGCCCGCTGCGTCGTGGACGGCGGGCGACGGCGAGTCGTGGACGACCGAGCGGGTGGTCCAGATGGAGGCCGCGGCCGACATCGCCTCAGCCGCCTGCGGCGGCGCGCATCGCCTCTATGGCCTGGCGGCAGCCGTCGACGCGCACCGCCGCGCGACCGGTGGGCCGCCAACCGGTGGCTGGGCCGAGGCGGCTCGCGTCGTCGATGCGTCGCTCGACCGTGCCCGCCGCTTCCAGCAACCCGACGGCTCGTTCGCCGTCCGGCCCTTCGAGCGGCCAGGCACGTCGCCCGACGTGTTCGACCGCCTCAGTGCCACGGGCCACGTGTTCGAGGTGCTCGCCCTGGCGCTCGACGACGAGCGTCTCGCCGAGCCGTGGGTCGGACGGGCGGCGGAGCGGCTCGTCTCGCTCATGGAGCAGACCGCGGATCTCGACGTCGAATGCGGTGGCCTCTACCACGCAGCCCACGGCCTGGCTCTGTACCGCCACCGCATCTGCGCGCCGTAGCCGGCCAGCTAGGCGTGCTTCTCGGCTTCGAGCTGCGAGTGCACCGCGTCGGCGAGCACGTGCAGGTCGCCGTGCCAGTCGATCGTCACGCTCTGCTGCGTCGAGAGGTTCTTGAACTGCGCGGTGCCGGCGGCAAACTCGTCGCTGCCGATCACCAGCGCCGCGGGGAAGCCCCGCTTCGCCGCCAGCTTCAACTGCTGCCCGACCTTCTTCGCCTCCGGGAAGAACTCGACGGCCATACCGGCCGCACGAATCGCGGTGGCGATCCGCAGGTAATCGGCAAGGTGTCGCTCGTCGAAGTGCACGAGAAACACCTCGGCCGGAGTCTCCACCGTCGCCACCCGGCCAAGTTCCTCGAGGCCGGCAAGGAGCCGGTCGATACCGAGCGACGCCCCGACCCCTGGCAGGTGCTGCTTCGTGTAGAGCCCGGCGAGGTTGTCGTAGCGGCCGCCCGAGCAGATGCTGCCGAGCGCGGGGAGGTCGTCGAGAAAACTCTCGAGCACGATGCCGGTGTAGTAGTCGAGGCCCCGAGCGATCGAGGGATCGATGGCGACGCGGCCGTCGGGCACACCCGCCTCGCGGGCCCCCGCCACGATCGCCGTAAGCGCCGCCACTCCAGCCCGCCCCTGCTCCTCATCGCCGACGAGGGAACCGAGCCGCGCGAGCACATCAACCGGCGGCCCGGCGAGACTCGCCATCTCGAGCAGCGCCGCTGTGGCCTCGGCCGCGACGCCGTGCGCCGCCAGTTCCGCGGCGACCGCCTCGGGCGTCGCCTTGCCGAGCTTATCGAGGCTCCGCAGCACCGACGTCGACTGGTCGGCGAGGCCCAACCGGCCCAGGATGCCAGCGAGCACGCGGCGGTCGTTGAGCCGGATCGTGAATCGCTCGATGCCAATCGCTGCGAGCAGATCGTGAACGACGAGCACCATCTCCAGGTCGGCCACGGGGCTCGTGGTGCCGATCGTGTCGAAGTCGCACTGCATGAACTCGCGGTAGCGGCCCCGCTGCGTGTTCTCCCCCCGCCACACGGTCGCCATGTGATACCGCTTGAACGGTAGGCCCAACTCGTGCACGTGCTGGGCCGCGAACCGGGCGAACGGCACGGTGAGGTCGAACCGGAGGCCCACGTCGCGGCCGCCGTGATCCTGGAAGCGATAGAGCTGCTTGTCGGTCTCGTCGCTCCCCTTGCCCGTCAGGATCTCGAGGTACTCGAGCGCCGGCGTGTCGATCGGCGCAAAGCCATACGACCGGTAGACGCGGCGGGCGATCTCCAAAACCCGCTCTCGGGCCAGGGCCTGAGCCGGCAGATGGTCGCGAAATCCCTTGAGCGTGCGGGGCTCGATCATGAAACGATCGGCAGGAGGGCGGGCTTCGGGCTGCGGATCGACTTCCCGCGGTTCTTGGTCTTCCGGCCGTCGCCCACGTGCTGACCGCCGGGGCCGAGGACTGCGTCCATGTATTCCTCGACCTGCTCGCAGGTCTCGAAGTACTGGTCGTAGACCCAGTCGTCTTCGTACTCGCATTCCTTCGTGGTGTACTCGCGGCAGATCTGCGGCCGGGTCTCGTAGATGCCGCAGCGGTGATCGTCTTTGAGGTGTTTGCAGACGGTGTGCACGCAGACGTACCAGTCGCCTTCCTCGGTGAACACGGTGGCGTGGTCATGGAGGAGAAACCAGCGGATGTACTCGAACTCCTCGCGAGTGGTGGGCTTTTCGAGAGGCAGGGCGAAGTAGCGGCAGCACTTCGCCGTGCAGTATTCGCAGAGCACCTTGTCCTTCGGCACATCGGCGCGATTGGGCTTGGCGGCGAACTGCGGGAGCGGAATGTCGACGGCCAGCATGGCGATCCTCCGGGAGAGCGGGCCGCTACTATAGCGTTTCCCGGCTCGTTTCGGGTTGTTTCTGCGACTCCTATACTGATCCCTTTCGGCCGGCTGCGGCGGCCCGTACCGCGGAAGGGAATCCCGATGCCGAAGCGCTGGCACATCCGCCACCACGACCGTGCCGCCGTCGCGTCGCTCGAGCGGTCCTCGGGCGTGTCGAGCATCCTGGCGAGCCTGCTGGTTGCCCGGGGTGTCACCGACCCGGCCGCCGTACAATCGTTCCTCTCGGGAACGCTCGCCGACCTCCGCGATCCCGAAACGTTGCCCGGCGTGCCCGAGGCCGCCGAGCGGATCCTGGCGGCCGTGAAGGCCGGCCGAAAGATCGCGATCTACGGCGACTACGACGCAGACGGGATGTGTGCCACGGCGATCCTCGTCGGTTGCCTCCAGGCGCTCGACGCCACGCCCGCATGGTACGTGCCGAGCCGACAGGAGGAGGGCTACGGGCTCAATGCCGACGCGCTCTCCTCGCTCGCCGCCCAGGGCACGAGCCTGGTGATCACCGTGGACTGCGGCATCACGGGCGTCGCCGAGGCCCGGCATGCCCGCGACCTCGGCCTCGAGTTGATCATCACCGACCACCACAACTTCACCGACGAACTTCCGGCCGCCGACGTGATCGTGCATCCCCGACTCCCCGGCACCGCCTATCCGTTTGGCGGCCTCTGCGGTGCCGGCGTGGCCTTCAAGCTCGCCTGGGCGATCGCCACCCGGGCAAGCGGTGCAAGCCGCGTCACCCCGCGGCTCCGCGAGGCGCTCCTGCGGGCCATCGGCCTGGCGGCCTTCGCCACCGTCACCGATGTGATGCCACTCGTCGACGAAAACCGATTGCTCGTGAAGCACGGCCTGGAAAACCTCCGCACCCGCGGCGGCCCTGGGCTCGCGCGACTGATCGAGTTGACGGGCCTGACGGAGCAGTCGCGGCTCGAAAGCGAACACATCGCCTTCAAGCTTGGCCCCCGGCTCAACGCCGCCGGCCGGATGGCGACGGCCGCCAATGGCATCGAACTGCTCGTCACCGACCACGCGGCCCGCGGCAGCCAACTTGCCGACTATCTCCACGAACTCAACGCCCAGCGAGAGACCGAGGAGCGGAGCCTGCAACTCGCTGCCGCGAAACAGGCGAAGGAACTCTTTGATCCAGAGGCCGACGCGGCCCTCGTGCTCGCCGACCGCGGCTGGCACAAGGGCGTGGTCGGAATCGTGGCGGGCAGGCTCGCCGAGCGGTGGCACCGGCCGGTGGTGATGATCGCCCGCGATCCGCTCCAGGGCGGCCCCGCGGTGGGCAGCGTGCGGAGCGTGCCGGGGTTCGACGTGCTTGCGGCGGTGAAGGCGTGCGGCGAACACCTGCTCGGCTGCGGCGGCCATGCCGCTGCCGCGGGCCTCCAGGTGGATGACGCGAAGATCGACGACTTCCGCCGCGCGTTCGTCGCGGAGGTGGAGTCGCGGATGCCAGAGCAACTGCGGCGGGCCCAGATCACGCTCGATGGCGAGACTTCGCTCGGCGCGCTCACGCTCGACACGGTGGAGCAGCTCGAGAAGCTGGCGCCGTTCGGCGAGGGCAACCGCCGGCCCGTGCTCTGCGCGTCGGGCGTCACACTCGCCGAGCCGGCCCGCACGATGGGCCAGTCGGGCAAGCATCTCCAGTTACAGCTCAAACAACATGCGGCCAAGATCCGGGGCGTGGCCTTCGGAGGGGGCGAATGGCTTCCCCAGCTCCCCGCCCCCGGCGAACCGTTCCACATCGCGTTCCGACCGAAGATCAACGAGTTTCGCGGCCGCCGCACCGCAGAGATCGAGCTGATCGATTGGCGACCCGACGGCATCGACGTGGCCACTGACTTGCCCGCGTTCGTCTCAACGGCAGACTGACGCGACGAACGGGCTCCACGATGGGTCGCACGGTGGTATCCTCTTCGTGAACACCCCGCGGACTACCTTTGCCTCCTCCTACGAGTGGTGATCCCTGTGATTTACATTCTCCGCAGAGACGGCGACGATCTGGTTCTTGTCCTCGATCGAAAAACGCTCGAGGCCCATGGGATTGACGAGCAGACACCGGTCGAGGTCTCGTTCACCGAGACAAGCATGATCGTCACGCCCGCGAGTGATGAAGGCCGCCAGGCGATCTTCGAGCGGGCCCTCACGAGGACGATCGAGCGCTACGACAACGCGCTCCGCAAACTCGCGGAGTAGCGGCATGCCCACGTTGTTTCTGACAATCGCGGAAGTGCTCGCGATCCACGAGACCCAAATCCGTCGGTACGGCGGAGCTCTCGGCTTACGAGACTTCTCGCTACTCGAATCGGCCGTCGCAATGCCGCAGGCATCCTATGGCGGAAACTATCTTCACGACGACCTGCCTTCGATGGCCGCTGCGTACTGCTTTCACATCGTCGCAAATCATCCATTCGCGGACGGCAACAAACGAACTGGCGCGGCGGCAGCAAGCGTGTTCCTCGACATGAACGCATGGAATCTTGCCGCAGGCGAAGACCAGTACGCAGAGTTCGTGCTCGCCATCGCCTCGAGCCGTCTCGATAAGCAAGCCGCCATCGCGTTCTTTCGACAGCATGCCCTACAAGCCTCCGGATAACCTCATGTATCGCTCCAGGAATTATCTGATCCTGCTGACCTTGAGCCTGGTCGCGCCGTGCCACTCCGCCACCCGCGGCGACGACTGGCCGCAGTGGCTCGGGCCACGGCGGGATGCGACCTGGCGCGAACAGGGGCTCGTCACCACGTTCCCTGCTGGCGGCCTGCCCGTGAAGTGGCGGGTGCCCGTCGCCGAAGGGTATTCGGGGCCGGCCGTAACGGGGGGCCGCGTCTACGTCGCCGACTACGTCGCCCGCAAGGGCGAGGTCGTCAATGGCCCCAACGACCGGACGAACCGGCTTGGCACCGAGCGGCTGCTCTGCCTCGACGCCGCCACGGGCAGGCTGCTCTGGAAGCACGAGCAGGACTGCGCCTATTCGATCTCGTATGCGTCGGGTCCGCGATGCACGCCGACGGTCGCCGACGGCCTGGTGTACTCGCTTGGCGCCGAGGGCAACCTCGCCTGCCTCGATGCGGCCTCTGGCGAACTCCGCTGGTCGAAGGATTTCAAGAAAGACTATTCGGCCCCCACGCCGATCTGGGGCTTCTGTGGCCATCCGCTCGTGGAGGGCGACCTGCTCATCTGTCTGGTCGGTGGCCCCGGCAGCGTGGCGGTGGCGTTCGACAGAAAGACTGGCGCGGAACGCTGGCGTGCCCTCACCGCCAGCGAGAGCGGCTACTGCCCGCCGACGATGATCGAGAGCGGTGGCGTGCGGCAGCTTGTGATCTGGGATGCCGACAACCTCAACTCGCTCGACCCCGCCACGGGCCGCGTGCTCTGGTCACAGCCGCTCAAGCCGATGTATGGCATGTCGATCATGGCCCCGCAGGTGGCCGACACCAGCCGCGGCCGCGTGCTCTTTGCCAGCGGAATCGGCCGCGTAGCGGCGCTCTATGCGCTCGCCGCCGACGCCCCCGCGGCGCAACTGCTCTGGCGGGGCGAGCCGAAATCGGCGGTCTACTGCGCCAATGCCACACCGTTCATTGCCGGCGACACGCTCTACGGCTGCGACTGCGACACGGGCATGCTCACGGCCGTAGCCCTCGACGACGGTCGCCGGCTCTGGGAGACGCTCGAGCCGACGACCGGTGGCGAACGCCGCAGTAAGCACGGCACGGCCTTCGTCGTTCGTCAGGCCGATCCGGTGAACGGCGATCCGGCCGGCGCCACCCGCACCTGGATCTTCAGCGAGACGGGCGACCTGATTCTGGCCCGGCTCTCGCCGAAGAAGTACGAGGAACTCGGTCGCGTGCACCTGCTCGACGCGACCAACGAATGCTTCGGCCGCGAGGTGGTCTGGAGCCATCCAGCCTTCGCGGACGGCTGCATCTTCGTGCGCAACGACTGCGAGTTGGTCTGCGTGTCGGC
>JBAXOU010000036.1:0-19793 GCA_037133115.1 Planctomycetota bacterium
TTGACCGGACACGTCTTTAGCAAAGACGCGCATTCGACCACTCTGCCACCTCTCCGGCACCGGGTCGCCTCCCAGGCCGACGCGAATTTCCCAGACGGGAAGGTCGCCCCGAACTCAGCCGACGGAACCGGGAAGAAACCCCGTGGTCCGGGGAAATCCTTCGCCGACTATTCTGAACGCCACTCTGGCGTCCCGCAAGGAGGCAGCGCAGAACCGTGTCACATACACCCACTTCACCCGGCAACACACACCGCCCAGGCCGCAGGCTCGCCTGCGCCGCGTTGGCATTCGGACTCGCCGCAACCGCCGCCCCCGCCGCCTCTCCGGCCGCGGAGATGATGTCGGCCGCCCACGCCACGATCCGGGCGTCCGATGCCGGCCGCCACGTGGGCGTATTGGCCGATGACTCGTTCGAGGGTCGGGAAGGGGGAAGCCGGGGCGGCCGTGCCGCGGCCACCTACATCGTCGAGCAACTCACCAAACTCGGGATTCCGCCAGCGGGCGACTCCGGCACGTATTTCCAGCCATTCGGCGGCATGCGCAACATCCTGGCTCTCATCGAGGGGAGCGATCCGGAGCTGGCGAAGGAGGTGATCGTCGTCGGCGCCCACTACGACCACGTGGGCTACGGCAACGCCGACAACAGCTACGGCCCCTTTGGCTACGTTCACAACGGAGCCGATGACAACGCATCGGGTGTGGCCGGGCTCCTGGAAATGGTCGAGGCCATCGGCCACCTCCCGGAACGCCCGCGGCGGTCGATCCTGATCGCCTTCTGGGATGGCGAGGAGAAGGGACTGCTGGGGTCCTACCACTTCCTCCGGGTTTCCCCCGCGGGGCTGGCCGGCCGGCGGGTGGTGCTGTCAGTCAACCTCGACATGATCGGACGCCTGCGGGGCAACCGTCTCGAAGTCTACGGCAGCCGGACGGCGCACGGCCTGCGGGAGATGGTCCTTCAGGCCAACAACCGCCCGTCGCATGCCGCCGGACTCGACCTGTCTTTCGTCTGGGACATCGAGGAAGACTCCGACCACTACCCGTTCATCGCAGCCCGAATCCCGACGGTGATGTTCCATACCGGCCTCCACGACCACTACCACAGGCCCAGCGACGATGTGCACCTCGTGAATCTGCCCGGCATCGAGCCGGTGGCGCGGCTCGCACTCGGCTTCGTGGCGGCCGTCGCCAATGACCCGGCATCGATCCCGCCATTTCGCGGCGAGTGCCGCACCGAATCGAACACCGCTCGCAACCGGCTCGAAGCGGCGATCCCGGACACCGACGGCAGTCCTCGAGGCCGCTGGGGGATCGGCACCCGAAACGACTCAGGGGAGCCCGATGCACCCGTGATCATCCGCGTATGGCGTGATTCTCCGGCGAATCGTGCCGGCATGATGCCCGGCGACCGAATCATGGCCATCGACGACGCCAGGATCTCATCGCACGCCGACATGCTGGCGCGGCTGAAGGCGGCCGGCACGACCACCATCATCGACGTGGAGCGACGGGGTCATGTGACCCGCCTCGAACTCAGCGACACGGCCCCCTGACCAGTCGCGCGACCCGGCCACACAATCAGCCGGGCGAAAAAATACGGGCCCCTCATCGGGGCCCAGTTCGCGTGAGTGGGTCGATCGAGTTCGCCGGCAAATGAGCGGACTCGGGCGATGACGATCAGTCGTCATCGTCGTCATCTTCCTCGTCCTCATCCTCGTCTTCCCAGTCCTCGTCGTCGTCTTCCCAGTCCTCGTCTTCGTCCTCTTCCTCGTCGTCCTCTTCCTCTTCCTCCTCGTCATCTTCCTCGTCGTCTTCGTCTTCGACTTCCTCCCACTCCTCGTCCTCCTCCTCGTCCTCGTCCTCGTCGTCTTCCTCCTCTTCCTCCTCGTCCTCGAAATCGTCGTCTTCTTCATCCTCGTCTTCGTAATCGTCGTCCTCGCCATCATCCTTGTCTTCATCACCGGCCGCGACGAGCCTGTCGTCTCGAAGCGTCCACCTGCCGTCCAACGTTACGTCGCCAGCGCGGTCGCTCGTAGCAACCGGCTCGCACGACGTTCCACAGACGTCGAAAAGGTCGACTGCGGCGAGCAACTCAGGCAGTTCGTTCCACGAGAACACGTCTGCGTCCCGAACATCTCGATGCTCACGGCCACTTGCAGCGATCGTCACGGCGAAAACCTCCTAGAACTGATCAACAACGACACCACCGGATATTTCTCTACCTGATCGCTCCAGCATCGTCCAATCGGCAGGCGAAAAAACACCTGTCTTCGGAATGCTGCGGGCGGCCCGGCGAGGCAGACAGTGTGTCCACCGCTCGCGGAGCGTGCAAGTCGCCCGTCCGGGGATTCAGACGCCGTCGGCCGCCGTCTCGCTGGCGTTGCCCTCGGCATTGCCGGGAGCAGACTCCACGGCAGGCAGATCCTCGATCCTGGCGAGCCCAAAAGCCCCCAAAAACCGCCGGGTGGTGACGTACACGTTGGGCCGGCCAAGGTCCTCGGCCCGCCCGCCAACCGCGACAAAATCGCGTTCCAGCAGATGCCGGAGCATCTCCTCGCTACCCACCCCTCGGATCGCCTCGATCTCAGCCCGGGTGACCGGCTGCCGATAGGCCACGATCGCCAGCGTCTCGAGGGCCGCCGCGGACAGCCGGCTGGCGGAAGGCTGATCGAGGAGCCGGCGAACCCAGGGTCCGAAGGGACCGCGGGTGAGCAGCTGGTAGCCACCGGCGATATGCTCGACGCGAAACGCCGCGCCAGAGGCGTCTTGAAGCCGCCGCAGTTCCCGAAGCAGCACCCGCGCCCGCGTGCCATCTGGCAGCTGTGCAAGCTTCGCCAGTCGGCGGGTCGTCAAGGGCTCGCGGGCCAGGAACATGGCTGCTTCGAGACGGGCCAGTTCGTCAGTCCTCACGTGCTGGCCGAGCGCCGGGTGCTCGTCGACCGTCTGGTCGGTCCGGTCGCCCAGAAGCCAACGCCGTCGGCCTGAGGACAGCCCCGTCGCCAACGACCCCGCTCCTGCTGCCGCAAGGCACGACGCGAGCGTCTGTGTCGCGCCGCGTCGGCCATGCATCGCGAACGGGTTCATGGAATCATCGAATGGCGATCGGGATCAGAACCGCAGCGGTTGCCCGCCGGCGCGAGCCGGCTCGGCCGCCGCCCGTTGCAGGCCAGCTCGATCCCTCCAGGCCACGACGTCGTCGAGCAAGCAGTTTGCCGCAGCGTGTGCGTCGCCACCGGTGACGTGAAACACACGCAGCAATTGCCCCGAGCCGTCGAGCGGCACACTACAACTCGCCATGTGCTCGCCACCGCCGCCGGCGATCGGCCGGCACTCGAAGCCGATCGCACCGAGCCGGGCGAGCCGCCCCGAGACGTCGTTGCCGTCCGTCTCTGCGGCGGCGACCAGCGGAGCAGCCGGACCGGACGCCGGGCCGACGGCAACGGCCGCGGCGACGACGGGCCCTTCGGCGCTCGTTGATTCCTTCCCGCCTGCCATTCGACCGCCCGCCTCGGCGGAACTCGGCGGCGTCAACGCAGCCGTGAGCCGGCCCACCTGGTCGCGGATCGAGCGGCGGACATCGGCGGGGATACGGTGCGAAAACATGGCCGCCGCGGGTACGGCGATCATGAACGCCACCAGAAGTGCTGATCGGATCTTCATGCAGGATGCGAGGCCTCAACGCGGGGCAGGGAGGCTAGCGGCCATCCGTCGCCACGGCAACCGTGAAACCCAGCCTGACACGGAGACTGCGCAAGAGGGGGGCACGCCGTAGAGGAGATTTTTCAACGCCCCTGGCCTGCCTCGCTACTCGCCGCCCTCGACGATGATCCGCCTGGGATCGGGCCCGTCGGCGGGCGTGGCGGGATCGAAGTGGGTGACGCCCGGTGTGTAGGTCACCGGGGTCGATGCCCGGGCCTTGGCCACCAGCTCACGGACGAGCTGCGCGGCCATCATTTTCTCCAGACCGGGCCGGACGGCATCGAGTCCGATGCGTCCGGGCTCCACATCGATCACCTTCACGAGGTGGACACCGAATGGCGTCATGATCGGCTTCGACACCTCGCCTTTGGCGAGTGCGAACACCGGTTTGGTGAACGCCTCGACCATTGGGCCGGAGCGCGTGATCCAGCCGACGTCGCCCTCCTTGTGGCGGCTGGGCCCGGCTGAGAATCGTCGTGCCGCCTCGTCGAACGTGATCTTCCCTTGGAGGATGTCGCGGCGAATCACGTCCGCCTGGCGCACCTGACGACCGACCCCTTCGGTATCGACGATGTCGGGCCGCAGCACGATGTGGCTGACCCGCAGCCGCGTGCCGTCGAACTCGCGGCGGTTCTGCTCGAAGAATGCGGCAACCTTGTCGGCGGTCATCCGCGGCCTGATGTACTTGTCGAGAGCAAGCTCGAGCCGGATCTGATCGCGAACCCCCCGCTCGTCGCGGCCCGACTCCGCCATAAACGCCTCCAGCGTGACCCCCCGGGATGCCAACTGCCCGCGGAGACGTTCAACCCCCGCCTGAATCTCGCCATCGGCAACCTCGACAAGTTGATTCGCGAGTTCGGCGCGGAGCAGCGCCTCGTCGACGAGCTGCTCGAGCACCGACACCTCGATCTGCCGACGCTGCTCGCCGGACGGCTTCGACACCGGATGCAGCCGACGGATCACGAGGCCGATCGCAGCACCGTCGATCGGCGTGTCTCCGACAAACGCGAGGGGCGGGCCCTTTTCTGGTGGCGCGTCATCGGCCCCGGAGGCCGGCCCCGAACCAGCCACAGCCAGCATCACCAGCGATGCCACTGCACAAGGCCAGCGCCGCCGACTGGTTGGTGTTCGAAGTCCGATCATGCCATCTCCTGCCGCACTGCTCCCCGCATGGTACGCGACCAATGGACGATCCAGAAGCACCGCACCGGGGCCGCTGGCGAAACCGCGGTCCTCCAGCGACAATCCGGACGCTATGAGGGACGCCACGTCGGCGCGACCCCACCATCCTCGGCCACCCTGCCGTGTCCCGAATCGCCATGAGTCTGTGCGGTGAGGGCCGCGGCCACGCGACGCGTGTGAGCACGCTCGTTGGCCGTCTGGAGGCCGACCATGATGTCCTCGTCTGGACTTCCGCCGACGCCCTCGCCTTCCTCCGACAGCAGTTCGCGGTGGGCCACCCGCGGGTGAGGGTCGAGGAGATTCCGGGCGTCGTCTTTGAGTACAGCGGCGGGCGCCTCGACGTCATGAAGTCGATCGCCGCGGGGCTCGACTACCAGGCGCGACTCTTGGGCCCGCTTGTTGACCAGATGCTGCGCGAACTCGAGATCTTCGGCGCCGATCTGGCGATCACCGACTTCGAGCCGGCCCTGCCCCGGGCGGCGGGCCGCATGGGCATCCCGCTCCTCAGTGTCGATCACCAGCACTTCCTCCTCACCTACGATCTCGACTCGCTCCCCTGGTCGCTTCAGTGGAACGCATGGTTCATGAGCCACGCCGTCTGGATGTATGTGATGGAGGCTTCCGACACGGTGGTGTCGGCGTTCTTCAGGCCGCCGCTCCGCCGTGGCTGGGAGCACGTGGTGCAGGTCGGGCCGCTTCTCCGCCGTGAGATCGTCGAGGCCATACCTCGCGATGATGGCTTCATCCTCAGCTACCTCCGGCGCCACACGCCATTTTCAGCGATCGAGGCGTTGGCCGACTGCGGCATGCCCGTGCGGGTCTACGGCCTTGGCCAGCGCAACGCCGTGGGGCAGGTGTCTTTTCACGCGATCGACGAGCAGGCCTTCGTGGCCGATCTTGCAGCCTGTCGCGGGCTTGTGTCAGCCGCCGGTAACCAACTGATCGGCGAGGCCCTTCACCTCGGCAAGCCGCTGCTCGTCCTGCCTGAGCGGGCGCACTCCGAACAGATGATGAACAGCTATTTCCTCCGCTCGATGGGCTGCGGCGACTTCTGCCTGCTCGAGGATGTGACGCCCGGCGTTGTCCGGGCCTTCGTCGATGGCCTTGACCAGTTCGCCGCGCCGCTGGCGGCCGTCGCCGGACGGATGGACGGCACCGACGACGTGCTGCGGGTGATCCGCCACCGCCTGGAAAAAACATCGCCGGCCTGACGCCGTCAGGGGCCGCCGGCGAGGACCTGCACGATCAGCGGAAGCATCGCCCGCATCGCCCGTGCCCGGTGGCTGATCACGCTCTTGACCGCCGGGGGAAGTTCGCCAAACGTGCGGTGATACTCCGACACAATGAACAGCGGGTCGTAGCCAAAGCCTCCGGAGCCCGCCGGTGATTCCGCGATCCGTCCGTGGCATGTTCCCGAAGCGACCGCGACGACCCGTCCACCGGGATCGGCGAGCGCCGCATGGCAGGCGTAGTGGGCCGACCGCTCGCGACCGCTGCGGCCCGCGAGCCGCTCGAGCAACAGCGCGCTGTTCCGCCGGTCGACGGCCTCGCGATCAGCACCTTCTGCCGGACCCGAGAACCGAGCCGAGAGCACGCCGGGATCACCGCCAAGCGCGGGCACCACGAGACCGCTGTCTTCGGCCAGCACCCAGCGACCGAGGGCCACCGCCTGGGCGGTAGCCTTCAGCCCGGCATTTTCCGCGAACGTCGACCCTGTCTCGTCGACATCGACCGCGGCTGCGAGGCCAGCAAGCGACGTGCAGCCAATGCCGTGGGGCTCGAGCAACTCCAGGAGCTCGCGGAGCTTGCCGTGATTGGTGGTGCCGAGCACGAGCATGGGATCACCGCCGGCCGGCCGGCGATCGCGGGACGTCGATCGGCCGCGGCTGGACGTCGAGCATGATGCCGTCGAACGCCCTGGGCATGATCTGCCCACGGGCGAGCGCCGCGGGGTCGGGCCCGAGCGACGTCACAATCCTCGCCACCTCGGGATGGGGCATCTTCCGCCCCCCGGGCCCAGGCAGCGTGAGCTGATCGATGTTCCCCACGCAGACGATGCTCGAATCGCGGTCGTGAAACTCCCACGCCGGCCAGCCGTTGCGACGGAGCGCCTCCGTGAGGCGATGAGCCTTGTCGGCGGCATCCACGAGCCGGCTCTCCTCCTCGACGCCCCGGAGCTGGGGATCCTTCCAGCCGTTGCCCTTGAGCACCTCGAGAAATCGATTGACGTCGACGAGGCTGTCGTCCTCGGCCTCAGGCTCGACCTGGCTGGAGCCGGTGTTGAACGTGCCGGCGCCAGTGAACGTGGCGACGCGGACGGTGTACCGCGCCGGACAATCGAGGAGGCTGTGGGTCACGTCCGCGTTCATCTCCATCACGAACTCATCGATCTGCTGCCGCGAGAAGTAGTCGGCCGGAAGGAGCGGATTGGGGATGAGGAGCGCGGTGTGGAGCGGCGGCTTCGTGGCCCCGGCACCGCCCACATGATCACGATTGGCCTGGATGAAGTCGTTTTCAAGCCGGTTCGCCTTCGTGCCCTCGAGCGAGTTTGGCCGGAGCTGCTTGACCTTCTGAAGCATCTTCTGTGCCCGCGGATCCTCCGCCGACGCGAAGTCACCCACCAGCACGGCCACCTCCACCACATGCCCCTCGTTGGCATACCGCATGCGCTTCGGTGTGCCGTCGGGGTTGAGCCCCATGCCCCGCTGCTCGCCGGTGTAGTCGAACGCCTTCTCGTGGGTGAACGCCGTGAGCCGGTGGCTGCCGCGGAGTTCCTGAACGAGTTTCCTGGCGTCCTCGCGGGCCCCCTCACCGCGGAAGGTGGTGGCCAGCACGAGCCAGGGGCCATCCTTTTCAGCCAACGGATACATCGCCTTCGGGTCGACATCGCCACCGGTAAACCAGGTGGTCGGCAGCCAGCCGCTCTGGGCAAACGAAGGCTGGGGCGCAGGCAAGGCCAGCGCCGCGGCCGCGATGAACACGCTCCGGATCGCAGGGTCGAAAAGGCAACGGCGCACTGGTGGAACTCCTCGTCATCACCGTGGTGGCGGGGCCGGTCCGCCGCTGGCGGCGGACCACAATCGGGTCGAGACGGTAGCAGGGTGGGCGGGGCGATGCCAGACTGGAACACCCTGGGAAAACAGGGCACTGTGTGGCAACGGCGAACTCTGGCGACACCTGGCAGGGAAGCGGCATGGCGGCAGGCAAGAATCAGCGGCGAAGACGACATGCCGCGTGGGAGAGGGCGTTCGCGGTGCTGGTGCTCACCTGCTGGCTCGCCGCGGTCGCCGCGCCTCCGCTCGCGCTGGTTGCCTGGCGCGACCGCCGGCTGGCGGAGGTCGCCAGCCCCGAAGCTCAGGCGGAATGGGACGCCTTCCGCGCCGACATGCGGAGGCAATCGGGCCGCGACGGCCCGGTGCAACGAAAGGTGCCGAAGAGTGCAGAGCCACCCGAGTTGGTCTGGCTCCGCGACTACCTCTCCCTCGCCATTACGGCCTGGGTCACCCTCGTAGGGGTGCTCGGCGGTTTTCTGGCGGCGATGGCGCTGGGCCTGGCTCGAGCGGCGTCAGCGGCCGAGGATGGCGCGGCCGGTGGCCGCCACGACCAGAAACAACACGAGCGCGATACCCAGCACGCCGACGAATGACGACACGGCTGACTCCCGAACTCCGACAGAGTTGCGGCATGGGACGACCCCGTTCCGCGATGGCGGGATCGTAGACGGGAGTCCACGGCCCCACAAGGCGGCCCGGGACCGCCACCCTCAGCCCCCCGGCACGGGCCGGAAGACCTCCTCGGGTACCACCATCTGACCGGCTCGGCCGATGTCGTTGAGCGTCCGCCGCTGGCCCACGGCATGCCACGGGGTGACGTCTGAGAGTTCCGGCATGATCTCGAGAATCTGCTCGATCAGCATCGTCACCATCCGGCCGACGGGCTGGCCTTCCGTCCGCTCGCGGATCGCCGCGGCGGTCTTCATGAGCTTTACCATCCTCGACCGCTCGAGCACCGGTCCTGAGAGCTGTCCGTCGCCCTCGACGAGCAACTCGGCGACGGGCACCTCGAGCACTTCTTGCCAGCGATGCAGGTCGGTGATCCGCAGATCGCAATCGGGCTGCTCCTGTCGCCGCGCCTGCGGCAGGGCCATATTGAGCCGACGGGCCACGTTGCGGAGGGTCACGCCCTGACGCTGCCGGACCTCCGCGATCCGGTGAAGCGGCTTGGCCTCACGAGACGATGGCCGCGGCAAAGCATTGGAATACTCGAACTCGGCACGGGCCGCGTCGGAGTGTTCGGTGTCGGCGACCGCGAGGGGGTCGTCGCCGTAGCGGGAATCGGAATCGTCATAATCGTCGCGGCATTCCCGGTCGTAGTGCACGGTGGCCATGATTCGTTCTCCTGACCTTCTGACCAAGTAGCGGGGCCGCGACCCTCATGGCATCCTCATGGCATCCATGTCGTCGCGGTGAAATGAACTACGCAGGTCGCCGCGGGGTCGTTCGCGCCGGAATGAAAAAATCCGGCGGGTGCCAGGCTCCCCGGGGCGGGGCAGGGCGACGTGGTAGGGTGGGGGGATGCAGCCCGCTTCCGGTCTCCACGGTCGCCCGCCCCTCCGCACGGCGGCCTCGTGGACCGACCTCTCCGCGCGTGGAACCGTCCGGGCCACCGGGGAAGCCGCCGCCACGTTTGTCGACAAGTTCACGACCGCGGCGGTGGGAACGCTGGCGCCCGGCGACGGAACAGAGGGGATGTTCGCCGACGTGCGGGGCTGGGTGATCGCCCTGGCTGCGATCCTCCGCACGGATGACGGCCTGCTGATCGACTGCGACGCCGCCGTCGCCGCCACCCTTCGCGACCATCTCGAGCACTACCACATCCGCGAGGACGTCGTCCTCGTTGATGCGTCAGGCGACGAGCGGTGCGTCGCCGTCGTTGGGCCTGGGGCGGCACGATGGCTGGCGGATCGTCTTGGGAGCGACGTGCCCACGACGCCGCTTCGCCACCGCTCGATCCGCTTCGGCAGGACCGACGCAGTCGTCGTCGCCGTCGACTGGTTCGGGGCGGGTGGGTTTCTCGTTCGCGTGTCGGTGGACGATCTCTCGGCACTCCACGAATGGCTCGCGGCCGAAGGGCTGCCTCGCGGCGATGCAGCCGCCCTCGACGCGCTGCGGATCGAGCAGCGGTTTCCCCTGGCGCGAGATATCCCCGAGAAGACGCTGCCGCAAGAACTCGATCGCAACGCCCGCGCGATCTCCTTCACGAAGGGCTGCTACCTCGGCCAGGAAACCGTGGCCAGAATCGATGCGCTCGGCCACGTCAACCGCACGCTCGCGCTCGTCATCGTCGAGGGTGACGACGTGCCGCCTCCGGGCGCCGTCGTGTCGTGCGGTGGTGACGAGGTGGGCACGTTGACGTCGTCGTGCGCGTCGCCACGGCTTGGGGCGTGCGGCCTGGCGATCATCCATCGCCGCGGGCTCGAGCCCGAAGCCACGCTGACCGTCGCGGGCCGTGCGGCGCGGATCGTGGGTCGTGAGAACTCCACGGAGGCTTGATCATGGATGGCTGGATCGACGGCGACGAAACCCTCCTCGAGGCGAGCCGCTTCACGGTGATACGCCGCCAGCAACCGCTCGCCGGCGGCGCCATCAGGGTCCGAGAGGTCGTGCTCCATCCCGGAAGCGTCGTGATCGTGCCGCTCCTTTCGGCCGACCGCGTGTGCCTGATCGACGTCGTCCGCACGGCGGTCGGCGCCACGCTCCTCGAACTCCCCGCCGGTACGCTCGACCGGGAGGAGTCGCTCGCAGACGCGGCACGCCGCGAACTCGTCGAGGAGACGGGCTACCGGGCCGGCCGGATCGAGCACGCCGGCTCCTTCTGGATGTCGCCTGGGATCCTCCGCGAGCGGATGCACCTGTTCGTCGCGAGCGACCTCGAGGCAGGCTCGCAGGCCCTCGAACCGGGCGAACAGATCACCACGCGGGTCGTCCCCTGGAACGAGGCGGTGGAGATGTGCCTCGACGGCCGCATCGAAGACGCCAAGACGGTCGCCGGTATCCTGCTCGTTGATGCCCGGCGCACCCGCCACGAGTGACGCCGGCTCAATCCTCGGGCAACTTCGCCGCCGTTGACGTCGGCTCGCGATCGAGCAGGAAGAGCACGCCGCCGACGAGGCCGATGATGATCGTGCTCAGGCCCCACAAGAGGGCCACGCCGACGGCACGGTCGCTCGGCACGCCCTGTTCGGAGAGGAGGAGCGTCAACGCGTTCTCACGAACGCCGAAGCCGCCAATGCTGATCGGGAGCACCATCGCGAGAGCCACCAGCGGCACCACCGCGAACCACAGCGAGAGCGGCTGATCAACGCCCAGCGCCCGCGCCGACAGCCCCACGCCCAAGGCGCCCCCGGCCTGGACGACGAACGACCAGGCGACGGCCTTGGCGATCAGGCTCGGCCGCTGCTGGTAGGGGAGGAGTTGGGCGAGGAAACCCCGGACTGGGCTCCCGTCGGGCAACATCGCCACGATCCGGTCGAGGAAGGAAACGGCGAGGAGGAACACCGCGAGGGCGACGGCGAGCAGGACTGTCGCGACGGCGAGCGTGACCGGCAGGGAGAGGTCGTACTTCCGAGAGGCGAAGGCGGCGCCGCCCAGCACGGCAAGGGCGGAAAGGCCGGTGAGCCGGTCGGCGAGCACCGAGCAGCCGGCGAGTAGCCGGCGGGATGTCGTATCGCCGATGCGATAGGCCTTGATCACGTCGCCGCCAATCGATGACGGTAGGCAGAGGCTGAAGAACATGCCTTCGAAAAAACGCCAGACGAAGAACCGTCGCGAGAAGTCGAAGCCCAGCGGCCGGGCGAGCGCGGCCCAGCGGACACCCGCCACGGCCTGGACGAGCATGCCTGTCACCAAGCCGACCGCCCACCACCGCCAGTCGGCCTGCAGCAGCAGCGCGGTGAACTTCGGCCAGTCGACGCCCTTGAGCGCGTAGGCGAGCAGGGCCGCGGTGACGCTCAGCCGCAGCACGAGGTTGAGCCAGGGCGGCATCTGACGACGGCGATTCGACGGCGGTGTGGTATCAGGCGTGTCGGGCATGCGTGACGAAGAGCGTGGGCTGTGAACGCGGCGGGTGGATGATTCCGGCCGCCGGGACGGGTACCCTACACGAAATCGTCATTCAGCCCCACGCGTGTTCGGCAGCCCCCGATGGTCCACTGGTCGTCCGGCTTTCCGGGAGCAGAACTGGTCCTGATCGCGATGGCATTCGCGTGGGGGGCGATTCTGGGCAGTTTCGTCAATGTGGTGATTCACCGTGTGCCGCGGAGAGAGTCGGTCGTCAGCCATGGGTCGCGGTGCCCGGCGTGCGGTGCCGCCATTCGCCCTCGCGACAACATTCCGATTCTCGGTTGGCTGCTCCTCGGGGGCCGCTGCCGCGACTGCGGAGCGGTGATCTCCGCGGGCTACCCGGCTATCGAGGCCTGCTGCGGTGTGATCGCCGCGATGATCGCAACCGCGGAACTGGCGGGCACAGGGTCGCCGCTGCTGGCCGCCACCCGGCCAGGCATCGACCGGCTGCTGTCCGGCGACTGGCAGATCGCTTTGGCATGGGCCCTCCACACCGTGATCCCGGTGGCCATGCTGGCGTGGAGCTTCACGGCCTGCATGGCCCCGATGGTTGGTGAGCACCCCGCGGCACGCGGCCATGCCGCCGATGGGTGCCACGCGGCCGCACCTCTGGTGGCCGCCGTGATCGCGACCGTGACAGCCGTCCCCACGGTCGGTCCACCTGGCTTCTTGATTGACGGCGGTTTTCCGGGGAGCCTGCACGGTTGGCAGGCCGCGTTTGTCGCCTCCTGCATGGGCGCGGTGGCGGGGAGACTCGCGGGAGCAATCACGGCCCTGCCGGGCGACCGCTGTGGCCTCGCGGCGTTCGGGGCGGCGGCCGGATGGCAGGCTGTAGTGATTGCGATGGTCGTGACGACGGGCATGAGGCTGCCTCTCGCCCTGGTGCGGCCGCACGGACTGGTCGCGCGGCTGGCGGCCGCGGCTGCCCCCGCTGTCGTGTCCACGGGCTTCTTTGCGACCTGGACACTGCTCGCGCGAGCCTGGGCGGGATGCTGGCAAAATCTGGTGCCGGGGTGATTTTTGCACCCCCCCGTTCCGGCCACATGATTTCGTGTAAAACGGTGTGTATAGTTGTTGCATTCCGCCGGGGCACGACTGAAACAATATGTCTTTTCCTTCACCCATTCTGCCGGCGAATCGGACGCCTCGTCCGCAGTCGACGCCAGATGTCGCCGCACAGCAGGCGGCTGTCAACACGGCGGTCCAAGACGAAGGCCTGCTTCAAGGTGCCATGCGGCGGGCTCGCGAGTTCGTGGCCGACATGCGGCTGCCCGAGCAGCGGCTGCCGTGGATTTTGGTCGGCGTCCTCGTGGCGATGCTCTTCTACAGTTATTGGCCGAGCCTCGTCCAGTTGCCATCGTTCTGGGATAACCCCCAGTACCAGCACGGCTGGATCGTGCCTGTGTTCACCTGCCTCCTGCTCTTCTGGTGGCGAAAACCGGTGGGGCCGGTCACGCCGACGGCGCGTGCCGCGGGCATCGGCCTGCTAGTGGCGAGCTTCGCGCTGCGGCTGTTCTGCGCGAGTTATCGCATCGTGACGATCGACATGTACACCTTTGTGCCTGCGGTCATGGGCGTGTTTCTGCTCGCCGGCGGCTGGAGCATGTTCCGCTGGTCCTGGGCTCCGCTCGCCAGCCTGATCTTCATGTACCCGCTGCCCGACGAAGCGACCCGCTACCTCCTGGGGCCGCTGCAGACTGTGGCGACCATCGTCAGCACCTACACGTTGCAGACGATCGGGCTCGATGCGTATCGCGACGGCAATCGGATCATCCTCGGCGATGGGCAAGTCCTCGGCGTGGTCGATGCCTGCAGCGGCCTGAAGATGCTCACGATCTTCGTCTGGCTGGCGGCAATGCTCATGCTGGTCGGTGGTCTCGAGTGGTGGGAGAACCTGGCGATCGCGGCGAGCGCGATCCCGATCGCCTTGATCTGCAACGCCTTCCGGATCACCACGGTGGGTGTGATGTACAACTACAAGATGTCGATCGCCGAGCACTTTCACGATAGCACCCCGGCGGCGATGCTCATGATGCTCCTGGCAGTAGGGTTCCTCGTCTTGGAGATGAAGATTCTCTCGTACCTCGTGGTCACGGAGGACCTCGCGCCGACGATGATGACGTCGGGTCAGCGACCGTCCCCACCGCTGACCAATAGAGCGGGCCCGGCCGTCCAGCCACTGCCGGCGTCACCGCGGCCGATGACGCCCCCCGCAGCAGCCCGGCAATCGGGGGCGTTTCCCTCGATTCCAGTCGGAAATAGTGCCGAGTCGAGGCCGAATTCGCCGCCGCGTGATGGCGACGAAAAATTGGGGTAAACTTAAGGGATGTTTAGGTGGCTGAAGCGCTGTGAGTCTTCGGTCGATGAGCGGTCTGGTCCGTGACGTGAATAGTTAAAATACATGAGCGAATCCGGTACACCTATGGACGGATCGTCTTCCGCAGCAACGGCTACCGCTGGTTCGGGTGCGGGCATGCTTGCGCCCATCCGCGACACGGTGCTTTCACCGCTTGGCCCGCCATCGTCTGCGGGGCCATACGGCGGAATCGCCGACCCGCTCTCCGGAGGCATCGACTACCGGCGGGTGTGGCATGCGTTCCGCCGTCGCTGGCTGCCGGCGACCGCCTTGGCGCTCACGCTTGGCACGCTCGCCGGCATCCTCACTTTTCTCTTCCTGCCCCGCGGGTACGAGGCCGTGGCGTGGCTCCGCGTCCGTGACAAGTCTGGCATGTTCGGCGTCGGCGGCGGCCGCGATAACGCGGAATATGAGGCCTACCGGAAGACGCAGGTGCAGCTCATCAAGAGTCCGTTCGTGCTCACCTCTGCCATTCGCCGCCCGGGGATCTCCGGGCTCGCGATGCTAACCGACGAGGATGATCCCGTCGGCTACTTGGTGCGCAACGTGCAGGTTTCGGCTCCGATGGAGTCGGAAGTCGTGCAGGTCCGCATGCGGGGCGAGAATGCCAAGGAGGTCACTCAACTCGTCAACGCCGTCACGAACGCCTACCTCACCGACGTCGTCAACAAGGAGAAGTCGGAGCGGCTCCAGCGACGCGATAACCTGGAGCGGAAGTACAAGGAAAACATGGCCGAGGTGCGGGCCAGCCTCGAGACCTACAACAACCTCGCCAAGTCCCTCGGCACCGCAGACAACGCCGAGGTTGCCACGCAGCGCAGCCTCTTACTCGATCACCTCAGCACGCTCCGGGCCCAACTCAACCAGACGCAGCGAGACCTGACTCTCATCGACGCCGAACTGGCGATCATGGATGCCAAGGATCGCGGCGAGATTTCGCTCGAGCAGTCAGTCCCAGAGGAGACGGTCGACGCGCTGCTGCTCCGCGACCCCGAGTTCGCCGAACTCCGGGAACGGCTGTCGGGCATCGAGGAGTCGATGGCCTACCAAGGCGAGCGAAGCGCCCGGGGTGGCAACGACCCGGCGGTGAGGCGTCTCGAGGCGATGCGAGACGCGATGGTGAAGCGACTCGAAGATCGCAAGGAAGACCTCCGCCCGCAAATCGTGGCCCAGCTCTCCATGGATTCGTCCTCCCGCCGTACCGGAGCCGCTGCCGAGAGCCCCGTGGTGTTGCGGATGCGGCGGGAAATCCTCTCTCAGCAACTCGAGCAGACGACGAAGGATTTCGACCGGGTCGCCACCGAGGTGAAGGCCCTCGGAGCTGCCAATGCGGACCTGATGGCCCGCAAGCAGGAGATCGAGCAACTCATGAAGGTCACCGACCAGATGGGTGTGCAGTTGAACGCGACCGAGATTGACGTGAGCATGCCGAATCGCGTGGAGCTCATCGAAGAAGCAAGCGTTCCTGAGGGCAGTGACGATCTGTTTCGCACGATGCTCTCAGGCCTCGCGGCGCTCGCGGGCCTTGCACTCGGTGGCGGCACCGTCGTGCTCTTCGAGTATCTCCGAGACCGGCTCAGCGTCCCCGAGGAGGTCTCCCAGCGGGTCGGCCTGCGGGTGATCGGCACGCTGCCACGGATTTCGCGTTCGCGGCGCCGGCCGAACGACGGGCACGTGGCGGAGTGCGTCGACGGCATCCGCGCCGTCGTCAGCCAGACCGGCCGCGAGTCTCCGAAGGTGATTCTCGTCACCAGTGCTGTCGAGCATGAAGGCAAGACCACGTTCGCGGCCCAACTCGCCGCGAGCCTCGCCCGCGCGGGCAAGCGCACCCTCCTGCTCGACGGCGACCTGCGTCATCCGAACGTCCATCTTGCCCTTGGCCTCGATCTTCGGGCGGGCCTGCCGGAGCTGCTTCGCGGCGAGATTTCCGCTGATGAGGCGGTGCAGCCCACATCTATCGACGGCCTGTTCGCGGTCACCGGAGGGGCGTGCGACTATGCGGCAATCACCGCACTCTCCCGCCCCGAGTCGGCGGCTATCATCAAGGGCTTTCGCGAGTCGTTCGATCACGTCGTGATCGATGCCGGCCCGGTGCTGGCATTCGCCGACGTGCTTCTCCTCGGCCAGCTCAGCGATATCGCCATTGTGGCAACCATGCGCGATGTGAGCCGTGTGCCGCACGTGAACAGTGCCGTCGATCGGCTCCGCTCGGTCGGCATTCGCGTTCTTGGCACGGTGGTCAACGGCGTGTCCGACTCCGCTCCGCGGAGACTCTACGCGTCGCCTGCTCCGGCCTGACCGTCGCCTTCCAAGGGGGTGCCGAATCCCCTGCCCCAGGAACTGGAATCGCCATGAAGTCTTCGGCTTCGGGAATGCTTACGCTGGCAGGCACGGCCGTGCTTGTGCTCGGCGTCACGGTCGCGCAGGGTTTTCTGACGGAGCGGTGGAAAGACAAGGGCGTCTCCAAGGATCTCCAGGAGGCCGCCACGCTTCTTGAAGAGCGATTCCCCAAATCGTTCGGCGGCTGGGAACTCGAGCGGGACCTCGAGGCAGATTCAAAGGAACTCGAGCGGGCCGGAGCGGTGGGCCACATCTCGCGGCTCTACCGCAACTCTCGATCGAAGGCACGGGTCTCAGCCTTCGTCGTCTGCGCCCGTCCACACGACGCCTCCGGCCACACTCCCGACCGCTGCTATCCCGGTGCCGGGTTCGAGATCGGCGAGGCCGAGCATCGCCAGAAGATGCAGCTTGCTGACGGCCGCGAGGCGGAGACCTTCACCGGCACGTTCCGCAAGACCGGGCAGACGCTTCGCATCTTCTGGACATACGGCATCCGCGACGAGGCCGAGATCGACAAGGAGAACCTGACGGCCCGCCGCACCTGGATTGCGCCGCAGATTGCCCGCATCGCGCTCGTGCATGAACCTGCCGTCTACAAGCTCTATGCCATCGTTGACGAGACGCGGCTGACCAGTTCCCAGGCGATGGTCGAGTGCGAGGATTTCATCTCCCAACTCCTGCCCATGCTGGACACGGCAATCGCCGGAACTGAGGCCGAATCGCCGGCTGCCGGCCCAACGGCCGAGGGCGACCAGCTGGAGAAGCCCGCCGCCGGTGCACCAGAGTCTGCCGCGGGGGGCTGAGACGGCTGCCCCGGGCGGGTTTATCCCGTTGCCCCTTGGGGTGTGCCGCTGTCGCGGATAATCTCTCCTATTCGCAGCCCGCGCTAGACAGGGCGGACATCACCCGGCAGTGAGAATGACGTGTCGACTTCCTCGAAGCGGGCCCTGATCACAGGTATCACCGGGCAGGACGGTTCGTACCTTGCCGAACTGCTCCTCGACAAAGGATACGAGGTTCACGGCCTGGTGCGCCGGTCCAGCACGTTTGGCACGCAGCGGATCGAGCACCTCTACCGCGACATCCACGAGGTGGAGCGTCCGCTCGTTCTGCATCACGGCGACATGGCCGACGGCAATGGGCTCGCCCGTCTGATCCGCGAGATCCGGCCAACGGAGGTCTACAACCTCGCGGCCCAGAGCCACGTGCGGGTGAGTTTCGACCAGCCGACCTACACGGCCGACGTGACCGCCGTGGGCACCCTCCGGCTGCTGGAGGCGATCCGCGACTGTCAGGACGCTGTCGGCGCCCAGATCCGCTTCTACCAGGCCTCCAGCTCGGAGATGTACGGCAAGGTGGTGGAGACTCCGCAGTCGGAGACCACGCCCTTCTATCCCCGCAGCCCGTATGGCGTGGCCAAACTCTACGCCCACTGGATCACGGTCAACTACCGCGAGAGCTACGACATTCACGGTTCCTGTGGGATTCTTTTCAACCACGAGAGCCCTCGCCGCGGCGAGACCTTCGTGACGCGGAAGATCACACGGGCCGCCACGCGAATCAAGCTCGGCCTCCAAAAGAAACTCTACCTCGGTAACCTCGACGCCAAACGGGATTGGGGGTTCGCCGGCGACTACGTCGAGGCGATGTGGCTCATGCTTCAGCAGGACGAACCCGACGACTACGTGATCTCCACCGACGAGACCCATGCGGTGAGCGAGTTTTGCGAGAAGGTGTTCGCGCGGCTCGACATGGACTATCGAGACTTCGTCGAGATCGATCCGCGGTACTTTAGGCCGGCCGAGGTTGAACTCCTGCTCGGCACCTCGATGAAGGCGCGGCGAAAACTCGGCTGGAAGCCCAGAGTTTCGTTCGATGGACTGATCGATCACATGGTCGACGCCGACCTCGACCTCGCCCGCAAGGAGCAGGTGCTGATCGCCGCCGGCCACGATTCGGGCCTGCCCAACCGCTGACCTCATGGCAACGGCAGGATCACGCCCCATGATGAATCTCGCGGGCCAGCGGATCGTCGTCACCGGCGGAGCAGGCTTCCTGGGAAAGGCCGTGACCCGCGTACTTCGCGAGCGGGGCGTGCCCGACGCAAGCATTGTCGTGCCCCGCCGCCGTGACTTCGACCTTACGGTCGAGGCCGACGTCGCCCGGCTCTATGAGGTGGCCCAGCCAGACATGGTGATCCACCTCGCGGCGGAGGTGGGGGGCATTGGGGCCAACATGGCCCACCCCGGAAGGTTCTTCTACGCCAACATGGCGATGGGCCTCCACCTCGTGGAGCACGCCCGCCGCGTTGGCCTGAAGAAGTTCGTCCACACGGGTACCGTCTGCGCGTACCCCAAGCACTGCCCCGTCCCGTTCCACGAAGACGATATCTGGAACGGCTACCCGGAGGAGACGAACGCCCCCTACGGCGTCGCCAAGAAGGCAATCTTCGTGATGCTCGACGGCTACCGCCGTGAGTACGGCCTCGCCAGCGCCGTGGCCTTGCCGGTGAATCTTTATGGCCCCGCCGACAACTTTGATCCGGCGTCAAGCCACGTGATCCCGGCCTTGATCCGCAAGTGCGAGGAAGCCCGGCTGGCCGGGGCTCCGGAGGTGGTCTGTTGGGGCACGGGATCGGCGACCCGGGAGTTCCTCTACGTCGATGACGCCGCGGAGGGAATCGTCCGCGCCGCGGAGGTGATGGACGAACCGGTGCCAATCAACCTCGGCGGCGGCATCGAGATCGCGATCCGCGACCTGGTCACGAGGATCGCCGCGGCTTGCGATTACCGCGGCCGCGTCGTGTGGGACACGACGAAGCCCGACGGCCAACCCCGCCGCGGCCTCGACATCTCCCGTGCCACGTCGCTCCTCGGATGGACGCCGAAACAGGACTTCGACGCCGGGCTCAGGACCACCGTCGAGTGGTGGCGAGCCCACGGCCGGTCCTAACGCGAGCCGCCATGCTGTGCGTGGAAGCCCCACACCTTCAGGCGTGGGGGCGCATCGAAGCGCGACCGCATTCTATGGGCCACACGTGATCCGCGCGCGTTGGAGGGCCACCGCAGCCGGCCGGCGACATGCTCGGCGCCGGCGGG
>JBAXOU010000037.1:0-19670 GCA_037133115.1 Planctomycetota bacterium
GGGCCTCCTTCACGCTTGGGTCGGCATCAAGCCGACCGGCCGTAAGGCCGCGGGCCTCCTTCACGCTTGGGTCGGCATCAAGCCGACCGGCCGTAAGGCCGCGGGCTTGTGGTGGGGCGCCGCGAGGGGCTGCCCGTGCCCCGTCGCCGGACGCTCGCTGCGGCCTTCGTGGCCTTCGCTCACTCGATGCTGACTTCGCTCCGCCATCCATGGCTGCGCTCGTCAGCAACGCCGGCTCCCGGGGCACGGGCAGCCCCTCGCTCCGTCAACGCGTCTCGTAATTTGGCTCCTCGCTCCGTTCACGCTTCTCGTAGCACAGGTTTTCAACCTGTGCCTGTCCTCGTCGCGATCAGCGATCGAGCGTGAGCCTGAGAAAGTGCGTGGCGCAGCTGATGCAGGGGTCGTAGTCGCGGATCACCCGTTCGCAGGCCAGCGTGGCGGCCGCGTCGTCAAGACCGAGCACACCCGGAAGCATCGTCTTCAGGTCGGCCTCGATCATCCCCTGATTCTGTGACGTCGGTGGCACGATCGCAGCGCCGGTGATCAGCCCGTCGGCTCCGATCTCATAGCGATGCCAGAGCAGGCCCCGAGGTGCCTCCGTCGCATGGCAGGCCGCTCCGGCCCGCGGCACGTACTCGATCCGGCACGGCGAGATGTCGGCCATCGCATCCCGCGCGATCGTGAGAGCTTCCTCACAGGCGGCCACGATCTCGATCGCTCGCGCCACAATGCTGTGCGATGAAATGCGGAGCGGGAAATCGAGGCCGCTCGTTTCCGCAGCCAACCGTGCCGCCGGCGGTAGTCGGTCGCGGCAGAGGTTCACCCGCGCGAGCGGGCCTACGAGATACGGTTTCTCGTCCGGCAGCATCACGCTCTGCAGTGCCGTGCTCCATGGCACCTGCCGCTCGGAGAAATGCCGATCGTAGTCGGCCGCGTCGATGTCGAGGCCACTCGTCGAGACGATTCGCCCCTCGTCCACCGGATAGCCCACGGCGGGCCGCAGGCAGACGCCGTCATAGTCACGAGGCACGCCCTGAAAATCGCACCGGCTCACCTCCGCGACCAGATCGATGGCGGCGACGAGCGCCCATTCGAGGTCGGCCACGAGCCCGCGGAGGTCGGCCGCCGCCGGGGCGCGATAGAAGCCGCCGACCGTGACGTTGACCGGGTGGACGGCGCGACCTCCCACCACCTCCATGATCCGGCTGCCGATCGCCTTCAGCCGGAGGCCACGGTTCACGAGTTCGGGATGCGTGGCCGCCAGGGCGAAACCGCTCTCCACACCCAAAAAGTCGGGCAGATGCAGGAGGTGCACGTGAAGGGCGTGGCTCTGGATCCATTCGCCGCAGTAGAGGAGCCGACGCAGTCGGCGGATGTCGGATGTGACGGTGATGCCAAGGGCTTTCTCCAGCGCCTCGCACGCCGTCAGTTGATACGCCACGGGGCAGATGCCGCAGATCCGGGCCACGATGTCGGGCACCTCGCGGATCTCGCGGCCGCGGATGAGTTTCTCGAAGAACCGGGGCGGCTCGTAGATCGAGAACTCGGCGATCTCGACCGCTCCGTCCACAACGCGGACCCGGAGCGAGCCCTCCCCTTCAACGCGGGCCAGCGACTTCACATGAAACCGTCGAACCTCTGTCATTCGCCTGCCTCCAGGCGGTCGCCCTCCGCGCGGAATGCCGGGGCCGCCGCGTTGAACGACCGCACGAGCCGCACGAGTGACTCCCGCGGCGTGCCCCGCCGCTCGTACAAACCCGTCAGGCTCACCAGATTCGGCGACTCGCTCGGACCGAAGCAGCCGAAGCACTCGCGGTCGTGAGCCGGGCAGAGCGCCCCGCAGCCGGCCTGGGTGACGGGGCCGAGGCAGGGAATCCCCTTCGCCACGGCCACGCAGACGATCCCGCGGGACTTGCACTCCATGCACACCGAGTGGCCCGGCACGTGAGGCTTGCGGCCGAGGAGCACGGCGGTAAGCAGGTCGAGGAGTTGCCCGCGGTCGATCGGGCAGCCGCGAAGCTCGAAATCGATCGGCACGTGGTCGGCGATCGCCGTGCTGGTGGCGAGCGCGGCGATGGTTTCGGGCGTCGCGTAGACGGCCGCCAGAAAGTCGTCGATCCGCCCCCAGTTTCGCAGGGCCTGGATGCCGCCTGCTGTGGCGCACGCACCGATCGTGACGAGAAACCGGCACTGGCGGCGGATCTCCCGAATCCGCTCCACGTCATCGCCCGTCGTGATCGACCCCTCCACGAGCCCCACGTCGTACGGCCCAGGCACCACTCGTGAGCTCGCTTCGAGGAAATGGTCGATCTCGACGCGGCCGGCCAACTCCAGGAGCCGATCCTGCACGTCGAGCAACTGCAGCTGGCAGCCGTCGCACGACGCGAACTTGAACACGGCGAGTCTGGGCTTGGCAGTCATAGCTGCGGCACCTTCATCAGGCCCGCGATCCGATCATAGCGCAGCACCGGGCCGTCGCGGCAGACGAAGTGCGGGCCAAACTGGCAGAGGCCGCAGTGGGCCACGGCGCAGGCCATGTTGCGTTCGAGCGAGAGGAAGACGTGTTCGGTGGACACGCCGCGATTGGTTGCCGCTTCGGCCACACCCACCATCATCGGATCGGGTCCGCAGCAGAGAATGGTCGTGGCCGCGGGGTCGAGGTGGAGGTCTGCGAGCAGGTGGGTCGCGAGGCCGACGCGACCAATCCAGAAGGCGTCGCCTTCATCAACGACGGTGCGCACGTCGATGCCTGCGGCCCGCCAGCGGTCGTAGTCGGCCGCATACAAGAGGCCCTCGGGTCGCTTCGCGCCGTGGAGCACGATCGTCCGCCCGCCGTCATCGCGCCGCGAAAGGCGGTGGATCGCAGCCCGCTGCGAGGCGAGGCCCAGACCGCCGGCCACGATCACGACGTCGCGTCCCTCGACCGCATCGAGCGGCCAGGGGGTGCCGAAGGGCCCGCGGACCAGCACCTGCTCGCCCACGGCGAGCCGCGCCAGCGCGTCGGTCACGTTGCCGACCGCCCGAACGGTGTGCGCGATCGTGCCACAGTGATCGGGATCGGAACTCACCGAGATCGCCGCCTCGCCGATGCCGGGCAGATAGAGCATGTTGAACTGCCCCGCGGCGAAGGTGTAGCCGGCGCGGATGCCAGCCTCTTCGAACGCCAGTTCGTAGGTTCGCACGCCGGGCGTTTCGTCGACGGTCGACACGATCCGCGTGGGATGAGCCCGCCAGGGATCGGTGGGAGCCGACGGCAGGTAGGTGGCCGTGGTCATGGTGTCTCCCGTCCGGGGTCTGGCGACGCCGCCCCGTCGGTCGCCCGGATCGCGGCGATCTCTTCGGTGACGTCGATTCCCACGGGGCACCAGGTGATGCAGCGGCCGCAGCCCGTGCAGCCCGAGGTGTCGAACTGGTCGATCCAGCTGGCGAACTTGTGCGTCAACCACTGCCGGTATCGCGATGCGGTGGAGCTCCGCACGCTCTGGCCATGCATCCGCGCGTGGTCGAGCGAGAAGCAGCTCGCCCATTGCCGCTCGCGATCGACATTGTCGCCGGAGAGATCGGCCACCTCCTGCACGCTCGAGCAGAAGCAGGTGGGGCAGACGAGCGTGCAGTTGGTGCACGACAGGCACCGCGAGGCGACCTCATCCCACCGCGGATGCTCGAGGTTGCGCATGAGGAGATCGCGGATGCCGTGGGTGTCGAGGCTGCGGGGCGCCGGACCGTCGGCGACACCCTGCCGGGCGTGCATGCGAGCCGCGAGATCGCGAGGCACCCCGCGGGCCGCATCGATCTCGGCCTCCGAACATGCCGTCACCAGAGCACCGGCCGCGATCGCGTCGGCGAGCACCGCGGCTCCGCAGTCGGAGCCGACCTCGCAGGCGAAGCGGTTGCCGAATTCGGTGAGGGCGAGATCAAAGCTCGGCCCGGCCGCCGGTCCGCAGCCCATCGAATGGCAGAAACAGGTCGCCGCCGCGCGGCGACAGTTGACCGCAACGAGGAACAGCCGCTCGCGGCGGGCCTTGTAGGCCTCGTCGACATATCCGCTCCCGAGGAACACGCGGTCCTGAGTGGCGAGGGCCGCGAGGTCGCAGCCGCGGACGCCGAGCACCGCCAGCGGCGGATCAGGTGCAGGGGCGTGAGGCTGCGTCCACGCCCCGTCCGTTCGCGTGAACGAGGCGATCGTCTCCCGCGCCGGAAACAAGAAGTTTTTCAGCGAGTGCGGTCCGACGACGTGGTCGAACGTTCCGGCCGCCGGATCATGACGCAGCCGGTAGGAGCCCCCGTCCTGCTCGTCGAGCCAGCCCGTGGGGAGTTCCGCGACCGACGCCAGTTCGCGGAGCACGATCGCACCATCCGCGACCTGCGGTCCGACGACGCGATGCCCACGCCGCCGGAGGGCGTCGATCACCAGCTGCAGTCCAGCCGGGTCAAGCCAGTGCCAGGAGCCGGGGAGTGGTGCGGTCATCGATGCCTCGTAGCCTCAACTGTCGGAGGTTGGGCTCCAAGATGCAACTGCCGTGCGCGGGCCGCCGCTCCCCCTCGCCCCGGCTGTCTGGTACACCACGTGTCATGAACCGTTCGGAAACGCCCCGTGTGCTCTTCGGTGTCCCTCGAGCCCTCGTGGGCATGCTCCACGTCGGCCCCTTGCCGGGCAGCCCGGGACACCGCGCTGCCGCGACGAGCATCGACGACCAGATCGACCGTGCCGTTGCCGAGGCCGAGACCTACCGTGCCGCCGGCTTCCACGGCCTGATGATCGAAAACATGTTCGATCGGCCGTATCTCACGTCGCAGGTGGGCCCCGAGGTGGTGGCGGCGCTGGCGGTGATCGGCCGCGAGGTCCGCCGCGCGGTGCCGCTGCCACTTGGCGTGCAGGTGCTGGCCGCGGCCAACGAGGAGGCGATCGCCGTCGCCCTTGCCTGCGGCGCGTCGTTCGTCCGCGTCGAGGGTTTTGTATTTGCCCACGTCGCGGACGAGGGCCTCATCGAGGCCGATGCCGGACCGCTGCTCCGCTACCGCGCCGCCGTCGGGGCCGAGCACATCCGCGTGTTCGCCGATATCAAGAAGAAACACTCCTCGCACGCCATCACGGGCGACGTCGACATCGTCGAGACGGCGCATGCCGCGGAGTTCGCCCTCGCCGACGGCGTGATCGTCACGGGCACGGCCACTGGGCGGGCCGCCAATCCTGCCGAGGTGGAGGCGGTGGCCTCCGCCGTGAGGATCCCCGTGTTCGTCGGCTCGGGGATCACCCCCGACAACGTCGCCGCCTTCGCCATGGCCGACGGGCTGATCGTGGGCTCCTCAGTGAAGCAGCGGGGCGACTGGCGGCTGCCGCTCGATCTGACCGCCACGAAACGGCTCGCCGATGCCTTCCACGCCTGCGGGCCAAACCGATGACGTCTTTCAGTCCCGAGGTCGTGCTGCTCGGCAACCTGCTCGTGGACGACATCGTGCTCCGCGACGGCAGCACGCTGATGGGAGAGCCGGGCGGGGCGGTGCTCCATGCGGCGCTCGCGGCCGCGCTCTGGGACGCGAAGGTCGGCATCTGCTCCGTCGCCGGCACCGACTATCCGGCCCAGGCATTGGAGCAGCTTGCCGGGAAGGGGATCGACCTCACCGGTGTTCGTCGGCTCGACCGCACGGGCGGCCGGGCGTGGCTGCTCTACGAGCCGGCTGTCCGCCGGACCGTGCACCATCTCGACTGTCCGTCGCATGCCGACGTTTCCCCCACGCTCGACGACCTGCCGGCATCCTGGTCGGCCGCCCGCGCCTTTCACCTCGCGCCGATGCCGCTCGAGCGACAGCTCGAACTCGCCCACGGCCTCGCGCCGCAGTCGCCGGGAACCCGCCTCGTGTCGCTCGATCCGTTCGAACTCGTCCGCGACGGCACGCTCACGGCCTGGCGGGAGGTGCTCACCCACGTCGACCTGTTCTTCGTGAGCGAAGACGAATGGCGGCTCGCCGGCGATGCCGACGCGATCATCCCTGCGCTCGCCGGGCCGCGGCTTGCCCACATCGCCTTCAAACGCGGCGCCCGCGGTGGCCGACTGGTCGATCTGCACGAGGGCCGCTCGCGAACGTGGGCGTCGCGGGCCCGCGACGTCGTCGATGCCACCGGCGCCGGCGATGCATTTGCCGGCGGCTTTCTTGCCGGGCTCGTCACGCACCGCGACGTGAAGCGGGCGCTCGAGCAGGGGATCGTGTCGGCGAGCTTCGCGATCGAGGACTGGGGCGGTCGCGGCCTGATGGCGGCCACGCCGGCAGTCGCCGCCGAGCGGTACGCTGAATGGTTCGCTGATTCGACCGCGGAGGTGACGGCATGAGCGGGCTGCTCTCGGTTTCAAGCGACGTCGCGGCGGCCGTGGCCGCCGGCCGTCCGGTCGTGGCGCTCGAGACCACGCTGGTCACCCATGGCCTTCCCCAGCCTGACGGGGTGCGGGTCGCGGCGGCGCTGGAGGACGCGGTTCGTTCCAGCGGCGCGATTCCGGCGACGATCGGCATCCTCGATGGCACGGTGCGGGTCGGGATCACGCGGGCGGACCTCGAGCGACTCGCCTCGGCTCCCGACCCCGTGAAGGTAAACCTCGGCAACTTCGCCGCGGAGGTGGCCGCCGGTGGCTGCGGCTCGACCACGGTGGCGGCGACCATGTTCGCCGCGTGGAAGGCGGGGATTCGCGTGTTCGCGACCGGCGGGATCGGCGGCGTGCACCGCGGCGTGACGGAGACTGGCGACGTGTCGGCGGATCTCACCGCCCTCGCCCGCTATCCGGTGGCCGTGGTCTGCGCCGGTGCCAAGGCGATCCTCGACCTGCCGCGAACCGTCGAAATGCTCGAGACACTCGGCGTGCCGATCCTCGGCGTGGGCACGGCGGAGTTTCCGGCGTTCTACCGTCGCGAGAGCGGCCTCCGCGTCGATCGCCGCTGCGATTCGATCACCGACGTGGCCCGCGCCGTCCGCACGCACTTCGACCTCGGTTTCACGTCGGGCCTCGTGGTGGCGAATCCGGTGCCCGAGGCTGAGGCCTTGGCCAAGGACCTGCACGACTCCGCCCTCGGCACGGCGCTCTTCGAGGCGGCCGACATGACCGGCCGCGGTGTCACGCCCTACCTGCTCGACAGGATGCGGGTCCTCACCGGCGGCGCGAGCGTGAAGACGAACGAGGCCTTGCTCGTGAACAACGCCCGCGTGGCCGCCGACCTTGCCGTGGCGTTGGCCGCCACGGCCTGATCTGCCGATACCAGGAGCACAGGTTTTCAAGCTGTGTGCAGTTCGTAGCACAGGTTTTCAACCTGTGTGCAATCTGAAACCGGTTTTCAACCTGTGATTGCTCCGCCGCTCGCTTCGGGGCTGCCCATGCCCCGTCGCCGGACGTTCGCGGATGCCATCGTGGCATCCGCTCACTCGATGCTGCCTGCGCTCCGGCATCCATGCCTGCGCTGGTCAGCAACGCCGGCTCTCGGGGTACGGGCAGCCCCTCGCTTCGTCTTTCCCCGTAGCACAGGTTTTCAACCTGTGCATCCCAACGCGGGACTACGGCGCCAGCCGCTCGAGGATCCAGTCGCCGCGTGCGCTGCGGCGGAAGACAAGCCGGTCGTGGAGGCGGCTCGGCCGGCCCTGCCAAAACTCGATCCGCTCCGGCACGATCCGGAATCCGCCCCAGTTCGGCGGCCTCGGTATCGCCACATCGTCCGGGTGCTCCGCTCGGAAGCGGGCGAAGAGTGTTTCGAGCGCCGCCCGATCGGGGATCACCTCGCTCTGCGGCGAACTCCAGGCGCCAATTCGCGACGTGCTTGGCCGCGTGCGGAAATACTCGTCCGACTCGGCGGCGGTTGTCTGCTCCACGAGGCCCTCGATCCGCACCTGCCGCTCCAGGTCGGCCCAATGGAACGTGAGCGACGCATGGGGATTCGCCATGAGTTCTCGACCCTTACGGCTGTCGTAGTTGGTGAAGAAGCAGAACCCACGGGCGTCGAAGCCGCGGAGGAGGACGATTCGGGCCGAGGGCC
This sequence comes from Planctomycetota bacterium, assembly GCA_037133115.1. Classification (GTDB taxonomy): domain Bacteria; phylum Planctomycetota; class Planctomycetia; order Pirellulales; family UBA1268; genus QWPN01. The sequence continues at coordinate 8,014 of JBAXOU010000037.1, forward strand.
GGCCGTCGGGCGTGGCCGTGGAGAGGGTCATCGCCTCGGGTTCGGGGACGCCGGCCGCCACGGCGGCGTCGTACCACGCCGCGAACTGGTGGATCGGGTCGCTGGCGATGGTCGCCTCGTCGAGCGCGGCCTGCTCGTATTCCTTGCGGGCGTGCGTGGCCCTCGGTTCCATGTCAGTGGCTCCTTCCGTCGTTCGCGACCCAGCGCATCGTCTTTTCCGCGAGCCGGTCGAGCGCCCGGACGGCGAGGTCGATGTGCTCAAGACGCGTGTCTTCGATCTTGTTGTGGCTGATGCCCTTGAGGCTCTGCACGAAGAGCATCACCGTGGGCACGCCCGCCATCGCCATCTCGGCGGCGTCGTGGAGCGGCCCCGAGGGGAGCCGGTGACCGGTGCCGCAGGTCTCGCGGACCGCGTCGTCGGCGAACTCGATGAGCTCGGGATGGAACGGAGCCGGGAGGATGTGCCAGAGGCGTTCCCACGCGACCTTCACGCCCCCTTCGGCGGCGAATCGGTCGGCCGCCGCGTGGGCCTCGGCGAGCATCCGCGCGAGGGCTTGCGGATCGAGGTGCCGCTGATCGAGCGTGATCCGGCATTCCTCCACCACGCTCGTCACGATGCCGGGCTTCGTCGTGCAGGAACCGATCGTGCATACGCCGCCGCCGCTCCGCGCGGCGATGGCGTAGATCTCCTGGGCCATCTTCGCCGCTGCGAAAAACGCGTCGCGGCGGCGGTTCATCGGCGTGGATCCCGAGTGGGCCGCCTGGCCGTGAAATGTGATCGCGTGTCGCTCCACTCCGAAGGTGCCGAGCACGGCACCGAGCGGCAGGTCGAGGTCAAGGAGCACCGGCCCCTGTTCGATGTGCAGTTCGAGATACGCGGCCGCGGTGGCCCGCTCCGCGCCGCTCTCCTTCACCCGCTCGAAGTCGATCCCCACGGCCGCCAGCGCCTCGGGCAGCGACACGCCCTGCTTGTCGGTGAGCCTCCGCGCTTCATCGAGATCGAGGTTGCCGGAGCAGGCTGCCGACCCAAACAGGCTCTTGCCGAACCGGGCGCCCTCCTCGTCGGCCCAGTCGACCACGCGGAGCGTGACGGGGGGCTTGCCGGCATATTCGGCGGCCACGCGCCTGAGCACCTCGAGGCCCGCGAGCAGGCCGAGGCAGCCGTCGAGCCAGCCGCCATTCGGCACCGAGTCCATGTGGCTGCCGATCACGACGGCCCGGTCACTCGTGCCGGGGAGCGTGGTCCACACGTTGCCGGCCGCGTCGGCGTGCACCTCCACGGGCAGCCCGGCGAGCCGCTCGCGAAACCAGGCACGGGCGGCGAGCCAGGTGGGCGTGAAGGCCACCCGCTGGGCGCCGTCGGCGTCGCCCGTCAGGGAACGCAGGTCCTGCAGGTCGCGAATCGTCCGCTGCGGGTCAATCGAAGTCGCCATGCTGCGTATCCTGCCCCAAAAGACCGCGGCCGCCAAATACGAACCGGTCGCAGAGCCCCGTCTCATGTGGTGGCAGCCAGACTTACGGTTTATCCTTGGAGCCTCGAGGAGAGGTGAGCGACCATGCCGATCCAGCCCCTGATCGATGCTGCGACCGCTGCTTTGAACATGGTGGAGCCAAAGCCTCCCCTCTCGCCGCAGGAGGCGCGGATCGAGGCGAATCGCTGCCTCTTCTGCTTTGACGCCCCCTGCATCATGGCCTGCCCCACGGGCATCGACATCCCCACCTTCATCCGCAAGATCACAACCGACAACCTGACCGGTGCCGCTCGGACCATTCTCGAGGCCAACGTGCTCGGGGCGAGCTGTGCCCGCGTCTGCCCCACGGCGATGCTCTGCGAGGGGGCCTGCGTGATGCTCGATCTGGAAAAGGATCCGATCCAGATCGGCCGGCTCCAGCGGCATGCCACCGACCATGTGGCGGCGCTCGGCATCGACGTGCTCCATGCCCCGGCCGGGAAGAACGGCCGGACGGTCGCGATCCTCGGCGCGGGGCCCGCCGGCCTCGGCTGCGCCGCCGAACTCGCCCGGCTGGGCTATGCGGCCACGGTGTACGACAAGAAGCCGGCGGGCGGCGGCCTCAACACCTACGGCATCGCCTACTACAAGATGCGGCCGGAGGTGAGCCTCGACGAGGTGCGGATGATCGAGCGGCTCGGCGTGGCGTTTCGGTATGGCGTCGAGATCGGTCGCGACGTTCAGCCCGCCGACCTCCTGCGTGACCACGACGCGGTCTTCATCGGCATCGGCCTCGGCGGGGCCAACCGGCTTGGCATCCCCGGCGAAGATCTGCCCGAGGTGGTCGACGCCCTCGACTTCATCGAGTGGATCCACACGCGGCCGCTCGCCGAAGTGCCCGTCGGCCGCCGCGTGGCGGTGCTCGGCTGCGGCAACACGGCGATCGACGCGGTCACGCAGGCGAAACGGCTCGGCGCCGAGACCGCCACGATCATCTACCGCCGCGGCCCCGGCGAGATGTCGGCCTACCCCTTCGAATACGACCTCGCCAAGACCGACGGGGCGACGTTTCTCTTTGACACCGCGGCGCTGGAGGTGGTGGCGGAGCAGGGCCATGTGGCAGCGCTCCGGCTCGCCAAGACCGCCGTTCGCGATAGCCGCGTGGCGGTCGTGCCGGGGACGGAATGGATTCAGCCCTTCGACCTGGTGCTCAAGGCGGTCGGTCAGGAGAAGCAGGCTGCCTTGCTCGGGCAGCTCTTTCCCGGGCTGAAAGTCGACGCCAAAGGTCGCGTGGAGTACGACCCCGCCTCGATGCAGACAAGCCTGCCAAAGGTGTTTGTCGGCGGCGACGCCGCCAGCGGTGGCCGCGAGGTCGTGAACGCGGTCGCAGAAGGAAAAAAGGCCGCGCGCGGAATTCACGCTCTGCTCGCGGGAGCCGCCGAGAGCGGCCCCATCCAGCCTTCCCGGCTCGGCATGCCCGACGGGGCGGTCGGCTCTGGATTCGATGCCCCGATCCGTGTCCACGAACTGGAGGCGGCCCTGAAGCAGGGCTGACCCGTACCACCATGGCCGACCTCTCCATCGACTTCGCCGGCATCAAGAGCCCGAATCCCTTCTGGGTGGCGAGCGGCCCGCCCTCCAACACCGCGCATCAGGCCCATCGGGCGTTCGAGGCGGGGTGGGGAGGCGTCGTCTGGAAGACGATCGGTGAGCCGATCGTGAACGTCTCCTCCCGCTATTCAGCGCTCACGCTCGGCGGCATGAAGATGGCGGGCTTCAACAACATCGAACTGATCAGCGATCGTTCGCCCGAGACCAACTTCGACGAAATCGCCGAGGTCAAAAAGCGATGGCCGAAGCACGCCGTGATCGCCTCGCTGATGGTCGACACCCGCGAGCGATGGCACGAGTTCGTGAAGCGGTCGGCCGACTGCGGGGCCGACGGCATCGAGCTCAACTTCGGTTGCCCGCACGGGATGTGCGAGCGGGGCATGGGCTCGGCCGTGGGGCAGAACCCGGAGGTCGCCGAGACGATCGTGGGCTGGGTGATGGAGGCGGCCACGATCCCCGTGATTGTGAAGCTCACGCCCAACATCACCAACGTCGTCTACGCCGCGAGGGCGGCAAAGCGGGCCGGGGCCGACGCGATCTCGCTGATCAACACGATCAACAGCATCACCAACGTCAACCTCGACACGCTCGTGCCCGAGCCGTTCGTGGCGGGCAGGAGTTCGCATGGCGGCTATTGCGGACCGGCCGTGAAGCCGATCGCGCTCAACATGGTGCATGCCTGCGCGGCCGACCCGCTGGTGGGCCTGCCGATCTCCGGCATCGGCGGCATCGGCAGCTGGCGGGATGCCGCCGAGTTTGTGGCTCTCGGCTCCACGAGTCTGCAGGTCTGCACGGCGATCATGCACTATGGCTTCCGGATCGTGGAGGACATGAAAGACGGCCTCTCGGCCTACCTCGACTCGAAGGGGATGAGGTCCTTGGCCGATCTGCGGGGTCGCGCCGTGACGCAGGTCGGCGACTGGCAGCAGCTCGACCTCCACTACAAGCGGGTGGCACGGATCGACTACGAGAAGTGCATCGGCTGCAACCTCTGCCACATCGCCTGCGAGGACGGGGCGCATCAGTGCATCGACCTCGTCAACTCCGCGCCCTACGGGCTCGGGCCCGGCCGCGTGCCGGGCAAGCCGGTGCCGAAGGTTCGCGAAGATGATTGCGTGGGCTGCAACCTCTGTTCGATCGTCTGCCCGGTGGATGGCTGCATCACCATGACGCCGGTGGACACGGGCCGCCCGGCCATGTCGTGGCACGACTACCAGGCGGCTCTCGCCGCCGGCACCATGCAGCCACTTCCGCCGCACCCCTAACAAGGGTGGACCTCAGAGATTGCCAGGCGGCACGCGGTGGGGGTACAATTCCGCCCTTAATCCCGCCTTGACTCTCCCACCCACCAGCCCCACGGAGGACGCCATGCTTCGCGTCGCCCGCCGGACCAGCGGTTTTACGCTGGTCGAACTCCTCGTCGTGATCGCGATCATCGCCACGCTCATCGGCCTGCTCCTGCCGGCCGTGCAGTCGGTTCGCGAGGCGGCCCGACGGACACAGTGTGCCAATCAGATGAAGCAGGTGGGGCTCGCCATCGTGCAGGTGCACGATCAGAAGCGGGCCTATCCGATGGGTCGCGACTCTCGCGAACAGTTCGGCCAGTCGTGGACCTTCCGCGTGCTGCCGCTGCTGGAGCAGACGTCGATCTACGATGCGCTCTCCAAGGACAAGACCGTGCCGATGTGGGACGACCGCAACGCCGTGGCGATGCGGACGGCAGTGCCGACGTTCTTCTGCCCAAGTCGCCGTGCCCCTACCACCGACCGCAACTTCGACAACAACGACCAGTCTCCGGTGAGGGAAGGCGTGGCCGCGGGGGGCGACTATGCCGCCAACGCCGGCACCTACTTCCTCTACGCATCCGGCACGACCGGCCCTCTCGATCCGCGGCAGGCCGGACCGATCCACACGTTTTCAAAGGTGCGGTCGGCCCAGGTGAGCGATGGCCTTTCCAAGACGTTCGCGGCGGGTGAAAAGCACATTCCGAAACTCGACTCGTCGGTGGCAGCCGCCATGACGCACTACGAGCAGGGAGACACCGCTTTTTTCGCCTCCGACAATCCGTATGTCTGCTTCCGTGACCCGGCGCGCGGGCTCGCAGGCGGAACTGACGACACGAACCGGCGCAAGTTCGGGAGCCTGCACCCGGGCGTGACGCCGTTCGTGTTCCTCGACGGCCACGTCGAGTCGATCGAGAACGACATCGACCTCACGGTGCTGCGTTGGTACTGCTCGATCGGGGACGGCAACGACCCGACCGCTCCCGCCGACGGCGCCAACGGCACCTGATCGGCTACACTGGCGGCCCCGCCCCTGGAGCCACCAGCCATGTCGAAACTGCTTCCCTGTCCGCTCTTCATCGGCGGCGAGTGGATCACCGTGTCGGGCATCGCGACCACGCCCGTTCACAACCCGTCGATCGGCGAGGTGATCGCCGAGACTCCGCTCTGCGGAGCCGACGTCGTCGATCAGGCAGTGCAGGCCGCGGCGAAAGCCTTTCCCGTCTGGATGGAGACTCCCCCGGTCGAGCGGGCGCGCATCCTGTTTCGGCTCAAGGTCCTCCTCGAGGACCACTTCGACGAACTCGCCCGCAGCGTGACCACCGAGCACGGTAAGACGCTCGCCGAAGCCCGCGGCGACGTCCGCCGGGGCCTCGAGAACATCGAGTTCGCCTGCGGGGCGCCGAGCCTGCTGATGGGCGAATCGGCCGAGAACGTTGCCCGCGGCATCGACTGCGACTCGATCCGCCAACCGCTCGGCGTGGTGGCCGGCATCACGCCCTTCAACTTTCCTGCGATGGTCCCCCTGTGGATGTGGCCGATCGCGATCGCCTGCGGCAACACATTCGTGCTCAAGCCGAGCGAGAAGGTGCCGCTCACCACGATCCGCATCGCCCAGCTCGCCCAGCAGGCCGGACTGCCCGCCGGTGTGCTCAACGTGGTTCACGGCGGCCGCGAGGCGGTCGATGCGATCCTTGCGCACCCGATCGTCAAGGCAGTTTCATTCGTCGGGTCCACGCCCGTGGCCCGGGAGATCCACCGGATCGGCACCGCCAACGGCAAGCGGGTGCAGGCCGCCGGCGGTGCGAAGAACTTCGTGCTCGTGATGCCCGATGCCGACGTCTCCAACTCCTCGACCGGGATCCTCGAAGCCGCCTTCGGCTGCGCTGGCGAACGGTGCATGGCCGGCTCGACCGCGATCGCGATCGGCAAGGCCGCCGATACGGTCCTCCCGCAACTCGTGGACGTCGTCTCGAAGATCAAGGTTGGCCCCACCGACCGCGATGCCGAGGCGCAGATGGGGGCGGTGATCACCAGGCAGCACGCCGACCGCGTCTGCGATCTGATCTCCCAGGCGGCCGGTCAGGGGGCGAAGCCGCTCACCGACGGGCGGACGACGCGGGTCGCATCGGCTCCCAACGGCTTCTTTGTGGGCCCCACCGTGCTCGACCACGTCCGCCCCGAAATGGTGACGATGAAGGAGGAGGTCTTCGGCCCCGTGCTCAACGTGGTGCGGATGGACGACCTCGATGCGGCGATCGAACTGGCCAACTCATCCCCCTACGGCAACGGCGCGGCGATCTTCACGCGGAGTGGCAAGGCGGCGCGGGAGTTTCGCCACCGCGTGCAGGCCGGCATGGTGGGCATCAACATCGGCGTGCCGGCTCCAATGGCCTTCTTTCCGTTCAGCGGCTGGCACGCCTCCTTCTTCGGTGACCTCCACCTCCAGGGCCGCGAGAGCGTGGCCTTTTTTACGCAGCAGAAGGTGACGACGACCCGCTGGTTCAGCTACGGCGAAGGGACGATCTGGGCCGATCGGTGACGCATGACGTGCTGCCGGCCGCTTTTGCTCAGGCGGCCTGCGCCGCCGGTCGGGCGGTGAAAGGCTCGGCTTCCGACGGGAAGGATATCCCGAGTCGCCTCGCCTTCCCCCGACCCGACCCGCTGCCGTTTCCGACCGCGATCTTCTCGGGTGCGTGTTCGTTGGGCAAGGCAGAGGGATCGGTGCGAGGCCGGCGAGCGTCGGCTATCCTGCCGTTGGCTCGCCGACTCGCACCGTCCCGCCGCCGGCTTCGGCATCGGCCTGCTCAGAACGCGGATCAACTATGCTCGAGTGTCCCACGGTGAGTGCACATTCATGACGCTCCTCATCAAGAACGCCGACATCGTCAACGCCGACAGTCGCTATACGGCCGACATCCTCTGCGAAGGGGAATCGATCACACGGATCGACCGCGGCATCGCTCCGCCACCCGGTACCGAGGTGATTGACGCGACCGGGAAGCACGTCTTCCCGGGCTTCATCGACCCCCACACCCACATCTACCTGCCCTTCATGGGCACATTTTCGAGGGACGACTACAAGACTGGCACGAAGGCCGCCCTCGTCGGCGGCACGACCACCATCTTCGAGATGGTCTGTCCGTCTCGGAGCATGTCGCCGGCGGAGGGGTTTTCGCTCTGGCGGCAGCAGGCCCATGAAAAAGCCTGCTGCGACTACACGTTTCACATGGGCGTGACGCGGTTCGACGCCGATTCGGCATCGCAGCTCCGCGAGATCGTCAAGGCAGGCGTGGGCAGCTTCAAGGTGTTTCTCGCCTACAAGGGGGCCTTCGGTGTCGACGACGCCGAACTCTGGCAGACGCTCGCGCTCGCGAAGGAACTCGGCGTGATCGTCACCGCCCACTGCGAGAACGAGACGCTCGTCAGCCAGCTCCAGCAGCTGCTGCTCGCGGCGGGCCGCACCGGCCCCGACGCCCACCTCGACAGTCGGCCGCCGCGGGTCGAAGCCGAGGGCGTGCACCACCTGATGACCTTCGCCGAACTCACCGGCGCCCGCGTCTACATCGTGCACCTCTCCTGCCGGGAGGCCCTCGACGCCGCGATCGCCGCCCGACTGCGGGGCGTGAAGGTGTCGATCGAGACGCTGATCCAGTACCTCGTACTCGACAAGACCTGGGCCGAGAAGCCGAGCTTCGAGGGGGCTAAGTACGTGATGTCGCCGCCGCTTCGCGACGCCTCCAATCAGGCGGTGCTTTGGAATGGCCTCGCCAGCGGCCTCGTGCAGACGGTCGGCACCGACCACGCCCCCTTCGACTTCCTCACGCAGAAGCCGATGGGCAAGGACGACTTCACGAAGATCCCCAACGGCATTCCGTCGATCGAGGATCGGATCAACCTCCTCTGGACGCACGGCGTGAAGCGGGGCCGCCTCTCGCTTCAGCAGTTCGTGGCGGTCGCGAGCACCAACGCGGCGAAGATCTTCGACCTCTGGCCACGGAAGGGCGTGATCCAACCCGGCGCCGACGCCGACCTCGTGATCTATGACCCGTCGTACCGCGGCACGCTCTCGGCGAAGACGCAGACGCAGGCGGTCGATTACAACGCGTTCGAGGGCTGGCCCATCGAGGGACGGCCGGCGGTGGTCACCGTCCGCGGCGAGGTGGCGGTCCGCGACGGTCGCTTCTGCGGCACCGTGGGCCGGGGTCGGTTCCTGAAACGCAGGCCCACGTAGGGTGAGGCCTGTGGCATTTGGGAACCAAGCCCATTCGGAGCCGGCGGTGACATGCTCGAAGCCGGCGGCATGTGCGAGTTCAATGCCCCAACGGTACGGCGCTGCCCAGCGTCCGCACATGTCACCGTCTTCTGCGCATGCCCCCGACCGACTCCGCCGAAACTGCTAACCTCGGGCGTGAGGCCATTGACGAGCGGACCTATGAACATGACGTTTTCGGCATCTGCCATATGACCCGGGAGGGGCTGCCGGTGGCCTCGAGCGGGCTGTGGGAGCAAGCGAAGCCGGAAGCCTGGGAGTCGTGCGCTGCACGACTCCCGCAAGCTGGTGCCGACGCCGGGACGGCGGCGACGGCGCGAAAACCGATAGGCGAAGCGCAGCGGACACGCAGTGAACGGAGGCCTGGAGGGCCGACGTGAACGTCAAGCGAGAGGACACCGGCAGCCCCGACTTGCTTCCAGCGGCGCTGCGGCCAGGTAAGACATGATCAACAGCAACGCGCCCGACCCACGATTCTGGAACGAAGACCTCGCGCCCGTGTCGCCCGAGAAGCGGACGTGGACGTGGTGGAACGTGGCCGCCCTCTGGATCGGGATGGCGGTCTGCATCACCACCTACACGCTCGCCGCCAGCCTGATCGAGCAGGGGATGAACTGGTGGCAGGCCACGCTCACCATCCTCCTCGGTAACCTGATCGTGCTCGTGCCGATGACGCTCAACGCCCATCCCGGCACGCGATACGGGATTCCGTTTCCCGTTCTCCTGCGGGCACCGTTCGGCACGCTCGGGTCGAATGTTCCGGCGCTGATGCGCGGACTCGTTGCCTGCGGCTGGTTTGGCATCCAGACCTGGGTGGGCGGCGCCGCGATCTATGCCACGGCGGCCGTGATCCTCGGGTTCAATCCCGCCGCGCGGCAACCCCTGCCGGTGCTCGGAATCTCCGCAGGCGAGTTCCTCTGCTTCATGATCTTCTGGGCCGTGAACGTCTGGTTCATCATCCGCGGCATGGAGTCGATCAAGTGGATGGAGGCGGCGAGCGCGCCGTTCCTGCTGCTCGTTGGCCTGGCGCTTGTTGGCTGGGCCTGGAAGGCCGCCAACGGGTTTGGGCCGATCTTGGCGCAGCCCTCGAAGTTCGCGTCGGCGGCGGAGTTCTGGCCCGTGTTCGGCTCCGGGCTCACCGCCATGATTGGCTACTGGGCCACGCTCTCGCTCAACATCCCCGACTTCTCGCGATACGCGCGGTCGCAGCGCGACCAGGTGATCGGGCAGGCCGTGGGTCTGCCCACCACGATGACGTTCTACTCCTTCATCGGGATCGTGGTGACGAGCGCTACGGTGGTGATCTTCGGTGAGGCGATCTGGGATCCCGTGCAGGTGATCGCCCGGTTTGGCAACCCCTGGCTCTCGGCGCTGGCGCTCGTCACGCTCGCGGTGGCCACGCTCTCCACCAACATTGCGGCCAACGTCGTCTCGCCCGCCAACGACTTCGCGGCCCTTGCGCCCCGGCTGGTGAGCTTCCGCACCGGCGGCCTGATCACCGCCGCCATCGGCGTGCTGATGTTTCCCTGGAAGCTCTACCAGGATCCGAGCGGCTACATCTTCACCTGGCTCATCGGTTACAGCGCCCTGCTCGGGCCGATCGCCGGAATCATGATCGCCGACTACTTCGTCTGGCGGCGGTGCCGGCTGGTGGTGGACGACCTCTACCGCTCCACGGGCGAGTATCGCTACACCGGCGGGTTCAGTCTCGTGGCCTTCGCCTGCCTCGCGGTCGCCGTGCTCCCCAACCTGCCCGGCTTCCTGGTGCGGATCGGGGCGGCATCGGAATCGGCATTCCCCGGCTGGCTCGTGGCGGGGTACCACTACGCCTGGTTCACCGGATTCGCCCTCGCGTTCTCGCTCTATTGCCTGCTGCGTCCGCTCCTGCCCCGTTGCTAGGGAGGCTCTCATGGCCGTCGCCAACCCGTCCACCCCCGCACTCCCCCCGTGCGGCCATCATCCGCGTCCCTATGCGGGGCCGTCGAAGCAGGAGGTGATCGGGCTCCGGAAACAGTTCGTGAATCCGGCGATCTTCACGTACTACAAGGAGCCCCTGATGATCGTCGAGGGGCACATGCAGTACCTCTACGACGAGACGGGACGGCGCTACCTCGACGGCTTCGGCGGAATCGTCACCGTCAGCGTGGGCCACTGCCACCCGAAGATCGTGGCGGCCGTCAACCGCCAGAACGAGATCATCCAGCACACCACCACGATCTACCTGAATCCCTGCATCGCCGAGTACGCCCGCGACCTCGCGGCACGGATGCCCGGCGATCTCAAGGTCTGCTACTTCACCAACTCGGGATCCGAGGCCAACGACCTCGCGATCCTGATGGCCCGGGCGTCCACAGGCAACTTCGACATCCTCGCCCTCCGCAACTGCTACCACGGCGGCAGCATGCAGACGATGGGTCTGACGAGCCACCACACCTGGAAGTACAACGTGCCGCACTCGTTCGGAGTGCACCACGCGGTCTTCCCCGACCGCCTCCGCGGGCCCTACGGCTACGACGACCCGCAGGCGGGACCGAAGTATGCGGCCGACATCAAGAACCTGATCGAGTTCGGCACGCCGGGGAAGGTTGCCGCCTTCGTCGCCGAGAGCATCCAGGGTGTGGGGGGAGCCGTGGTATTTCCGGACGGCTACCTGAAGGCAGCCTACGAGCACGTCCGCGCCGCCGGCGGCCTGTGCATTGCCGACGAGGTGCAGTCGGGTTTCGCCCGCACCGGCTCCCACTTCTGGGGCTTCGAAACGCAGGGTGTGATCCCCGACATCGTCACGATGGCGAAGGGAATCGGCAACGGGGCGGCGCTCGCAGCGGTGGTGACCACACCCGCGATCGCGCAGGCCCTCACGTCGCGGATCCACTTCAACACCTTCGGCGGCAATCCGATCTCCTGCACGCAGGGCCGGGCCGTCCTGCAGGTGATCGATGAGGACGGCATCCAGGCCAACGCCGCCACGATCGGGACGAAGCTCAAGGCCGGCTTCCAAGACCTCGCCCGCCGGCACGACGTGATCGGCGACGTGCGGGG
>JBAXOU010000038.1:0-19492 GCA_037133115.1 Planctomycetota bacterium
CCCGCCGGCGCCGAGCATGTCGCCGGCCGGCTGCGGTGGCCCTCCAACGCGCGAGCATCACGTGTGAGCCGTAGAAGGCAATGAGCGGAATGGTGCGGCCGCGGCGAGGCCACCCGAGCGGAAACTGCTGCTGACCGATCAACCCCATCGGCTCGCGTACAGAAGAACGTTGACATCGACGAGGATCACCGATCCTCAATCATCTCAAGAAGCCCCACCGAACTGTCGAGATCAACGCCTGGTTGCAGACCTTTGCCTCGGAACGTCGGCAGACGCGTCGGCTTCGTCCGAGCCGATGCATGCTGGCTGGAAAGTGCCCTCTGAAGCGATTCCTCCACCAGTTCGCTGAGGGTGCACGAACGCTGAAGAGCCACCTGCCGCGCCCGCCGCCGGGCGAGTTGCAAGGCTCACTCCGCCAGCGACACGCGGATGATCTCGGCGTCGTTGCGGACCACGATCGACTTGTTCGCATAGGCCGGGGCGCACCAGACCACCGGGCGGCCGAAGGCGTTGTTCGTCGGCTCGAGCAGGTGCACCCGTGAGAGTTCCTCGTAGCCCTGCGGCGTGAGCTTCGCGATCACGAGGTCGCCCGTCTCCGTGAACAGGAAATAGCGATCGCCCTGCTTCGTGAGAAAGGCTGTGCCGGATCCCTGCGGCCGTTCGCCGAGCGGCCCGCCGCCTTTCCAGGCGAAGTCGCCCTCGGGCACCCGCATCGCCCGCAGTTCGCCGTTCTCGTGGAAGCCATAGACGAGCCCGTCGGCCACGAAGGGCTGCACGTTGACCGCCGAGATCGCCTGCTTCGGCTTGTTGCGCCAGACGACCTCCACGCCGGGCACGTCGGCCTTGAGCTTCAGGAGCAGGTTCTTGCCTTGATAGCCACCGATGTAGAGGAAGTCGCCCACGCGGACGGGCGTCATGATGATCGAGCCGTTGTCGGCGTTGTAGGGTGTCTCCCAGAGAAGTTTTCCGGTTTCGGGATCGACGGCATACACGCTGTCGGGCTTGGCGAGCAGGAGCTGCCGCACGCCGGCTGCCTCGATGATCGACGGCGGCACGTAGCCCTGCTCGGGCGCCGTTCCCGTTCGCCAGATCTCCTTGCCGGTCTTCGTGTCGAAGGCGGCCGCGTGGGCTACGTCGGTGCCGACCACGCAGATGAGCCGGTCGCCATCGATGAGCGGGTGGCTCGCCCAGCCCCAGAGTGCCGCCTTCGTCGAATAGTCCTTCTTGAGATCCCGCGACCAGACGACCTTTCCAGTCGCCGCCTCGAAGCAGAGGAGGTCACCCTCGGCGCCGAGCGTGTAGACGCGGTCGCCGTCGACCGTGGGTGTGCACCGTGGGCCGGCGGGATAGGCGATCGTGTAGGTGACGGGGTATTCATGCTTCCAGAGAATCTTTCCCGTGGCCTCGTCGAGGCAGAGCACCCGCTCCCGTCCCGTGGACGTCTTCCGCTCGAAGTTGGCCACCTTCACGTCGGCGTCGGTCACATAGTCGGTCACGAACACGCGGCCGCCCGCGATGGCGGCGCCGGCGTAGCCGCCGGCAATCGGCGTCCGCCAGAGCACCTTCGGCCCCCCCTCGGGAAACCGCTCCGCGATGCCGCCTTCGCGCCACACGTTGTCGCGGCCGGGCCCCATCCACTGGGGCCAGTCGTCGCCGCGGGCGACGGCGAGGAGGGCCGTGAGGACGATTAGCGGAACGGCGAGGAGATAGCGCATGCGTGAGGCTCCGTGGACGGGGATTCCCATTCGGTGACGGCCGGTCATAATCTCCATCATTTCACATCCCCGGGAAAGCCTGCCATGCCGCTGCTCGTCGTCGGAAGCGTTGCCCTCGATTGCGTCGAGACCCCCACCGACAAGCGCGACGACGTGCTCGGTGGCTCGGCCGTCTTCTTTTCCTATGCGGCGAGCTTCTTTTCGCCGGTGAAGATGATCGGCACCGTGGGCGAAGACTGGCCGCAGCAGCACACGACGTTTCTCGAGAAGCGGGGCATCGACACCTCGGGCATCGAGGTGATCAAGGGCGGCAAGACGTTCCGCTGGCGGGGTCGGTACCTGCCCAACATGAACGACCGCGAGACGCTCGAGGTGCATCTCAACGTGTTCGGCGAGTTCAAGCCGAAGCTGCAGACGAACCACCGCGACAGCAAGTTCGTGTTCCTCGGCAACGCCTCGCCGGTGACCCAGCTCTCGGTGCTCGATCAGGTGCCCGACGCCAAGCTCACCGTGGCCGACACGATGGACCTCTGGATCAACATCCAGCGGGACGAACTCGAGGCGCTGCTCAAGCGGATCGACGGCCTCGTGCTCAACGACTCCGAGGCCAAACTGCTCGCCGAGGACGAGAACCTCGTCCGGGCCGGCCACAAGGTCCGCGCGATGGGGCCGAAGTTCGTGGTGATCAAAAAGGGCGAACACGGGGCGATGTTCTTCAGCGAACACGAGATGTATGTCCTGCCGGCCTATCCCACGCCGCAGGTGCTCGATCCGACCGGGGCGGGCGACAGCTTCGCCGGCGGCATGATGGGCTACCTCGCGAACAAGGATCGCTATGACCCACAGTCAATGAAAGAAGCCCTGGCCTACGGCGTGGTGACGGCGAGCTATACGGTGGAGGACTTCAGCCTCGATCGTCTTGCCGGCATCGATCGGGCCGACCTCGATCGCCGCGTGGCCGAATACCGCCAGATGTTGACGTTTTAACTATCGCGCCCGCGGGCCATCCCTGGCCCCGCGGGCTTACGCCCGTCGCGGGCACAGCCAAGGTGTGCCTCGGACGGGCTGCCGCCGCCTTCGTGGCGGCGGTGCATGGCGAGAAACACGGGCATCCTGTTTCGATATGAAGCGACCGGTGAAGAAGGTGAAGCGGCAGGCAGGGCAGGGGGGCTGGGAGCCACTCCTCGAGCTCTTGCGGACGTTTCGCGACGATCGCGACTGGAAGCAGTTTCACAACCCCAAGGATCTCGCCGCGGCGATCGCCATCGAAGCCGGCGAACTCCAGGAACACTTCCTCTGGAAGACGAAGGACGAGGTGGCGGCCGACCTCGTGGCTCCCGCCAAGCGACAGCAGGTCGTCGACGAACTCGCCGATGTCTTGATCTGCAGCCTTCTGCTGGCCGACTGCCTCGGCGTGGACATCGACGAGGCCGTCCGGGCCAAGACGGCGGCCAACGCCCGGAAGTACCCCGTGAACAAGGCCCGCGGCACGGCCCGGAAATACACGGAACTGGACTAACCAGTCCCCTTCCCGCCCCCGGCGGCACTCGACCGCCATGTCTTGCGGCCGAAATCACAGATTTGACGGCCTGTACAGCCGTCCAGAAAATCCGCTTGCCAGGACCGGTGGATACCGATAGTATACCAGCGTTCAGTGTTCGGTTCCGCGGCAAATCGCTCGATTCATGGTGGCGAAGCAACCACCCCGACGATGTGCCGGGAAGCGTGGGAGATGGTCGCCATGGTGACTGCAGTCGAAGGAGTGAATGGTCGGATGGGAAAGAAGGACGACAAAGATAAGGACAAGGAAAAGGACGCCCGTGAGGCGCGGCTGCAGGAGAAGGCGGGGAAGAAGGGCGTGAAGACCGCGTCATCCTTCCTCGACGACAATCCGGGTCTGCGGAACACGCTCGCCCAGATCGAGAAGGAGTTTGGCGAGGGTTCGATCATGCCGCTGGGCGCCGATGCCCAGAAGCCGATCGAAGGCATCTCGTCGGGCAGCTTGTCGGTCGATCTCGCCCTCGGCGGCAAGGGCTTCCCCCGCGGCCGGATCATCGAGGTCTTCGGACCCGAGTCGAGCGGCAAGACGACGATCGCCCTGCACGCGGTGGCGGCGGCCCAGCGGGCCGGCGGTGTTGCGGCCTTCATCGACGCCGAGCATGCCCTCGACCCGAGCTGGGCCAAGAAACTTGGCATCTCGCTGGAGAGGCTGCTCGTCAGCCAGCCGACGAGCGGTGAGGAGGCGATGAACATCACGGAAATGCTGATCAAGAGCAACGCGGTCGACATCATCGTCATCGACTCCGTCGCGGCCCTTGTGCCGCAGAAGGAACTCGACGGCGAGATGGGCGATACGTTCGTGGGCCTGCAGGCCCGGCTCATGAGCCAGGCGATGCGGAAGCTCACCGGCGCCATCGCCAAGAGCAAGACGACCGTGATCTTCATCAACCAGATCCGCGAGAAGATCGGCGTGATGTTCGGCAGCCCCGAGACCACGCCTGGCGGTCGGGCGCTGAAGTTTTATTCGTCCTGCCGCGTTGACGTCCGCCGGATCGGCACCCTCAAGGACGGCGAGGAAGTCGTCGGCCAGCGGGTGAAGGTGAAGGTGGTCAAGAACAAGGTGGCGCCGCCATTCCGGGTGGCCGAGTTCGACATGATGCACGCCGATGGCATCAGCGTCGAAGGAGATATCCTCGACCTCGCGATCGTTGCCAAACTCGTTGATAAGACGGGCACGTGGCTGCGGTACGGCGAGACGCATCTGGGTCAGGGCCGCGAGAAGGCCCGCCAGTTCCTCAAGGACAATCCCGCCGTGGCCCAGGAGATTCGCGAGAAGGTCCTCGCCAGCAAGGATGCCGTGATCGCGATGGCAAGCGACGGCGGCGCCGCCGGTGAGTGACCGCCGCCGGCGAGACGCCGGCAGATCGTTTCCCCCCAACCGCCCACGTGAGGCCGACCCAAGCGGCCGCTCGTGGGCGGTGCTGTTTTCCGGCGGCCGTCCTTTCCGCGGGTGGGCGTCGCGGCAGACTTCGGTCGGCATCGCGTCGTCGCGGCGGCCACGGGTATAGTGTCGGCCCCGCCGGGGTTTTCCGGCGGTTCCCCGGGAGCCGACTGCAGCATGAAGGCCGACGATCTCCGCGAAGCCTATCTCGCATTTTTCGAGTCCAAGGGCTGCGTCCGCCGCCCCAGCGACGTGCTCGTGCCCCGGTGGGATCCGTCGGTGCTCTTCACGCCGGCCGGCATGAACCAGTTCAAGGACCACTTCCTCGGCAAGTGCAAGCTGGAGTTCACCCGGGCCACCACCTGCCAGAAGTGCCTGCGGACGGGCGACATCGACAACGTGGGGCGGACGCCGCGGCATCACACGTTCTTCGAGATGCTCGGCAACTTCTCGTTCGGCGACTACTTCAAGCGGGAGGCGATCCACTGGGCCTGGGAGTTTCTCACCGCGAAGAACTGGCTCAACATCGCCCCCGAGAAACTCTCGATCACCGTCTATCACGACGACAACGAGGCCTTCGCGATCTGGGCCGACGAGATTGGTGTGCCGGCTGCGCGGATCACGCGGATGGGCGAAGCCGACAACTTCTGGCCGGCGAGTTCGCCGTCGCAGGGGCCCGACGGCGTCTGCGGACCGTGCAGTGAGATCTTCTACCGGATGCCCGATGGCAGCGACGTGGAGATCTGGAACCTCGTGTTCACGCAGTTCAACCGCGTGGGACCGCCGCCCGACAATCTTCACCCGCTGCCGAGCCGGAACATCGACACGGGCATGGGCCTGGAGCGGACCTGCGCGATGCTCCAGGGGGTGGACTCCAATTTCCACATCGACATCCTCCGGCCGCTCGTCGAGGCGGTGGCGGAGGTCTGCGGTCGGAAGTACGAGGCTGCCACGGACGACGGACGGCGGATGCGGCGGATCGCCGACCACGTGCGGGCCTGCACGTTTGCGATTCACGAGAACGTGCTACCGGGCAACAATGAAGAAAAGTATGTCGTCAAACGGCTCCTGCGCCGCGCCGTGCTCGACGGCCGGCAGATGGGCGTGCGGGAGCCGTTCCTGCACCAGCTGCCGCCAGTGGTCGCCGAGATGATGCGGAAGCCCTATCCGGAACTCAGCGACACGACCGACCGCGTGGGCAGCGTGATCGAACGGGAAGAGGCGTCGTTTTTGGCCACGATCGACGGCGGCCTCGACCGGATCGAGAAGCTCTTCAAGGCGCTGGGCTCATCGGGCAAGGCGGTGGTGCCCGGGGGTGATGCCGCCGAGCTCTACACCACCTACGGTTTCCCGCCGGAACTTCTCGAGACGCTCGCCGCCGAGCGGAACTGTGGCTTCGACTGGGACGGGTTTCGCGCGGCCATGGAGGAGCATGGGCTGAAGTCGGGCGCCGGCACCCGCGTGGAAGTGTTTACCTCCGGCCCGCTCGACGCCCTCAAGAAGACGATGCACGGCTCCGAGTTCCTCGGCTACGAGTCGATTGAAGCTCAGGGGAAGGTGATCGGCGTCATCGCCCAGGATTCGCTCTGCGACCGGATCGTGGAAGTGGGTCATGCCCAGCCCGTGACCGTGGTGCTCGACCGCACGCCCTTCTACGGCGAGTCGGGTGGCCAGGTTGGCGACACGGGCCGGCTCACCTGGCCCGGCGGCGAGTTTGAGGTGACCGAGACGCTGCGAGAAGGGGGCTTTATGCTCCACCTCGGCCACCTGCGGAAGGGGAGCCTCGACCTCGGGGCGACCGTGACCGCCGCGGTCGATCCTGACCGACGGGCCGCGCTGCGGCGGGCGCACTCGGCCACCCACCTCCTCCACGCCGCCCTCCAGCATCACCTCGGCTCGCACGCCGTGCAGCAGGGGTCGAAGGTCGATGCCGACCTGCTGCGGTTTGACTTCTCGCACACGAGCTCCATCGACGCCGACACGCTCCGGGCGATCGAGGGCATGGTGAATACAGGCGTGTTTGCGGCGGTTCCCGTGACAGCCCAACTCCTGCCGCTGGCCGAGGCCCGGCACGCCGGGGCGATGATGCTCTTCGGCGAGAAGTACCCCGACGTGGTCCGGATGGTGACGATGGACGGCGTGAGCCGTGAGCTCTGCGGCGGCACGCACGTGACCAGCACGGGCCAGATCGGCCTGGTGCGGATTGTCGGCGAGGAAAGCGTCTCGGCTGGCACGCGACGGATCTCGGCGGTTACCGGGTCGAAGGCCCTCGACCGCTTCCGCCAGGCCGAGCAGACGCTCGCCGAGGCGGCGTCGGCCCTCAAGGTGCCGGTGAGTGAACTGCCGCACCGGCTCGCGGCGGTCGTCAAGGAACTCCGCGACCTCAAGAAGGCGAAGCCGCCGGCGGCCGGGGCCGCACTCTCGGCCGATGACCTGCTCGCCGCCGCGGCATCCGTGGCCGGCACCCGGATCGTGGTCGCCGATGCCAAGGGGAGCGATGCGGGAGCCATGCGGCAGTGCATCGACCTGTTGCGGCGGAAGGGGAGCCCGATTGCCGTCTTGCTCGGCAGCGTCGAGGGCGACAAGGTGACGCTCGTCGCCGGCATCTCCCGCGAACTCGAGGAGCAGGGCCTCTCGGCCGGAAACTGGATCAAGGACGCGGCGACGGTCGTCGGTGGCAAGGGAGGTGGCAGGCCCGACCTCGCCCAGGCCGGCGGAAAACTCGTCGACCAACTGCCGGCCGCGCTCGCCGCGGCCCGGCAGTCGATCGAACGGATCCTCGGCGCGTGACGCTCAGCCGGCGAGCTTTTCGAGCGCCGCGATGGCGGCGTCGTAATCGGGCTCGCTCGCCACTTCCCTCACGACCTGCGCGTACTGCACGACGCCCTTGGCGTCGAGCACGAACACCGCGCGGGCGAGGATCTTGAGCTCGTCGATGAGCACGCCGAAGTCGCGGCCGAACGCCCGGTCCATGTAGTCGCTGCCGCTTTGCATCGCCTTGATGTCTTCCGCGCCGCAGAAGCGGTTCATCGCGAACGGCAGGTCGAGGCTCACCGTCAGGGCGTTGATCTTGTCGCCCATCGCCGCGAGCCGCGTGTTGAAGGTCTTCGTCTGCACTTGGCAGACGGGCGTGTCGAGCGACGGCACGACGCTGATGATCGTCGGCTTGCCGGCCACGTCGGCGTTGGTGATGTGTTGCATCCCGTTGGGGCCGAAGCAGGTGAGGTCAAATGCCGGCGCGGCGGAGCCGACCTTGATCTCCTCGCCGGCGAGGGTGAGCGGGTTGCCCTTGAACGTGACGGCGCCGTGACGGCCCATGGACGAGTCTCCTGCGGTTGGGGGGAACTGAACGATGGCAGTATTGCTGTCATGTCGCCCACGGCAAGCCCGCCCAGGTGTCCATGCGGGTAGGGCGGCCACACGCCGGGGAACTCGGCTGCCGGGCTTGCCAAAATCCGAATGGCCGGCCAATCATGCGGGCGATCAGGGCCCGACGGCAGCACGCCGCCGGCAGGGGGCGAAATGGACTTCGCGGTTGCGCCACTATCTACGGAGGGTTGTGCCATGCACGCGTCACAGGTTTCGGGGACTTCTCAGACTGGTCGATCGACACCTGCTTCGGGGTCGCATCGGGCCCACGACTGGGGCGTGGCGGTCGAGCGGGGGCCCGACTGGCTTTTTCTGCGGCTGCAGGAGGATGGCGAGTCGACGGACGGCGATGACTGCCCGCTCGCCGAGCGACTCTGGGGTATGATCCGGGCGAACCGCGCGCATCGCGTGGTGCTGGAGCTTGATCGAGTGGACGCCATCGACGACACACTCATCGGCGCGATCGCCGACGTGGGGACACGGATGCGCGGCGACGGCGGATTCGTTCGCGTCTGCGGCCTCTCGGAGCCCAACCTCGAGCGGCTGCGGTCGTCGGGCCGAGCGGACGGTCTGTCCCACTTCGAGTCGCGGACGGCGGCGGTCAGGCCGCGATGCGGAGTTGCACCGTGAGAGCTGTCGGTCGCTTCGGCCAGATGCTCGGCCTCACCGTGCCCGCCCTCGCGGTGGTGATGGAGTTGAGCGGCCGGATCACGTCGGGGCCGATGCTCGGCATGCTGGTCTTTTCGGTATGCTGCTTCGCCATCGGGCGGATTCTCGAAGGCTACGCCGGCTCGTGAGGGCCCGGCTCGTGAGGGTCCGGCTCGTGAGGGTCCGGCTCGTGAGGGTCCGGGCGTCGCCGCCCGCCGTCTCCATGAGGCTGCCGTGCTTACACCCCTGATCCTGTCCCCCATCTACCGCACCTATCTCTGGGGCGGCCGCCGCTTCGAGACCGCCCTCGGTCGGACACTGCCGGGGGAGGGCGTCTACGCCGAGTCGTGGCAGCTCGTCGATCGTGGCACCGACCAGAGCGTGGTGGCGGCTGGTCCGCTCGCCGGCGCCACGCTCGGCTCGCTCGTCTCGACTCGCGGTGATGAGTTGCTCGGTCGCCATGCCCCCCAACGGGCGTTTCCGCTGCTCTTCAAGTTTCTCGACGCCTGCCAGGACCTCTCCGTGCAGGTGCATCCCGACGATGAGCGGGCCGCCCGCCTCGGCACGCCCGACCTCGGCAAGACCGAGGCCTGGTATGTGATCGACGCCGCGCCGGGCAGTCGGCTCTACGCGGGGCTCAAGGAGGGCGTCACGCGGGAGGGGTTCGCTGCGGCGCTGCGGGCCGGCCGCTGCGACGAGGCGATCCATTCGTTTCCGGTGAAGGCCGGCGACTGCGTGTTCATTCCTGCGGGCACGGTGCACGCCATCGCCGCCGGGTTGCTCGTGGCCGAGATTCAGCAGTCGAGCGACGTGACCTTCCGTCTGCACGACTGGAATCGTGTGGGCCCCGATGGCAAGCCCCGCGCCCTGCATGTGGAGGAAGGCCTCGAGGCGACCACGCGGCTCGGGCCGGTCGAGCCGGTGACGCCTGCGGCAACGGCCGACTCCGCGGTCCGCCGGCTCGTGGCCTCGGACTACTTCGTGTTCGACGAGGTGGTGCCCTCAGGCTCCTGGGAGGTCGGCGGCGACGAGGGCTGTCACTTCGTGGTGGTGATCGGGGGCGCGGTCACCCTCGAGGATCACTGGGGGCTGCCATCACTGGGCGTTGGTGACTGCGTGCTGCTCCCGGCATCGATCGGACCGCAGAGGCTGACAGCGACGGCCCGCGACGGAGTGGCGGCGAAACTGCTCCACGTCTCGCTGCCCTGATGCGGCAGCCGGTCATGCGGGCACGCGTGATTCTCGCGCGTCCACGAGGCTCGGGGCTGCCCATGCCCCGTTGCCGGACGTTCGCTCCGCCCATCCTGGGCTCCGCTCACTCGATGCTGACTGCGCTCCGGCATCCATGCCTGCGCTGGTCAGCAACGCCGGCTCCTGTGGCATGGGCAGCCCCTCGCTGTCACCCGTAGCACAGGTTGTCAACCTGTGTGTGTTCCTGGTTCGCATTGGGCTCGCGGCATCATCCCTCGCATGTGATTCCGGAAGGGGGAGCGGTCGGCGGGAGGCACGCGCAGAAGCCGGTGAGACTTGTGTCCCGCGGCGGTCGCTCCCAAGCGTTTGAGAAGAGAACTCACAAGTCCCGCCGGCGCCGAGCATGCCTCCGGCCGGCTGCGGTGCCGCGACGATGAGCGAGGGTCGCGTGTGACCCGTGTCAGCCGTGGGCAACCCGCTCCAGAAGCTCGCTGGAGGATGATTCCCCGCAGGTTGCCAACCTGCGGCTACGTGGAGGCAGGGGAGGGGCGGGAAATCGGCCTTGGGGGCGTGTTCCAAGCCTCCTACACTCTCGCCCCGCATCGTCCCCGGAGGCATTCCATGCGCGTGGCCCGCCGACTGAGTCTCGCCGCCGTCATCGTCTCCGCCGCGTGGGCGCCCGGATGCACGTCGTTGGGCAAGCCGAAGTGGCTCGAGCCGTTGCCGTTGAAGAGCCAGCAACGACGGGCCGTGCGGTTCGATCCGTTCATGGAGAATGACATCGGTCCGTCGCTCCTCCGGCAGTACACGACGCTCGACGGGACGCGGCCCCGCGACTACGCGGAGCCCGTCGCCGAGGTGAAGCGGGCGCGGTGGTGGTCGCAGCCGTTGCAGTGACCTGCCACGCTCGGCGGCCGGATGTATGATTCGTTCTTCGAGCCCGCGGGCTGCGCCTCTCGGGCCTCCCGCCATCGAACCATCGGAACCCTGCCATGCCCGCCCCCGATTCGCGTCCTCCCCGCGGCCGTCCCTCTGGCCCCGGGCGTCCCTCCCGTCCTGGCGGCCCCGGTCGTCCTCCCCGGCCCGCCGGCGGGCGTCCGTCGCGGCCTCCGTTCGCCTCACGCGACGCCGGCGGGCGGCGCGGCCCCGATGAAGAGGGCGAGCGGTTGCAGAAGGTGCTCGCGTCGGCCGGACTCGGTAGTCGTCGCGCCTGCGAGGAACTGATCACGACGGGCCGCGTCGAGGTCGACCGGCAGGTGGTGACCACGCTCGGCTCCCGCGTCGATCCGAGCGCCCAGGAGATTCGTGTCGACGGCGAGCGGCTGCCCAACCCGAAGCGGGTCGTCTACATGCTCCACAAGCCGGTCGGCGTGGTGACCACCAACGCCGATCCGACGGGGCGACCCCGGGTCGTCGACCTCGTGCCCGGCGAGCAGCGGCTGTTTGCGATTGGCCGGCTCGACCGCATGAGCGAGGGGCTGATCCTCCTCACCAACGACGGTGGACTCGCAAACCTCCTCGCCCATCCGCGATACGGCGTCGAGAAGAAGTACCTCGTGCAGGTCGCCGGCGTGCCCAGCGAGGAACTGATCGATCGCCTCCGACGCGGCATCCGACTCGCTGAAGCCGAGGTGCATGCCAAGCGGGTGTCGATCCGCTCGCAGCACAAGCAGAGCGCCGTGCTCGAGATGGTGCTCGACGAAGGCAAGAACCGCGAGATCCGGCGGATGCTGGCCACGCTCGGCCATAAGGTCCACCAGCTCAAGCGGGTCGCCGTCGGAGGCCTGTCGCTTGGCAACCTGCTGCCGGGTCAGTGGCGGCAGCTCGCGTGGAGCGAGATCGAGGCGCTTCGGAAGGACGCGATCGCCGCGGTCGGAGCTGATGCCGAGCGGGAGCCGCCGCGGCCGCGGGGCCCGGTCCGGGGCCAACGCCCCGGTGGCCCGCCGCGACGCCCCGGGATGCGCGGCCGCCCCGATGGAAAGCCTCCCCGTGGCCGACCCGAAGGACGACCGGATGGGAGGCCAGCCGGCCGGCCTGAGGGCAGGCCGGGAGGACGGCCCCTGGGCCCGGGGAAGGCCGGCGGCGGTGCGGCTGGCCCCCGAAAGCGGAAGCGGGCCGGCAAGGCCTCCCAGTGGCGGTCTCGGCCCGCAGGCGGGGAGGGCTGATCGATGGCAGCCCCCGCTGTCTGTCATGCCGATGAGGCCGCCGTCTTGCGTGCCCGCGTCGTGTCGCACGACCAGGTGGCCGAGGCGACGTGGCGGATTCGCCTCGATTGCCCGCCAATTGCCGGTCGGGCGGTGCCCGGGCAGTTCGCCATGCTCAGGCTCCCCGACCGCTACGATCCGCTGCTCGCCCGGCCGTTTGCGGTCTACGACGTGTTTTCCGACGGCATCGAGCCCCGCTATGTCGACTTTATCTACCTCGTCCACGGGCGGTTCACGCGCGGCCTCACCGAGGTGCGGCCGGGTGACGAGATCCTCGCCTGGGGGCCTCTCGGCAACGGGTTTTCAGCTCCGGCGACCGAGCATCTCGTGCTTGTCGCCGGTGGCGTCGGGCAGACGGCGTTGCTGACGCTCGCCCGCGAGCGGCTCGGGCTGGTCCGGTACGGTCTCCCGTCTCGCGAGCCGCCACTGGCAGGCCGCGTGACTCTCTGCTGGGGCGCCCGTTCCGCGGGGATGTTCGCCTGCACCGACGACTTCCGGAAGTCCGGCTGCGACGTGCACCTTGCCACGCTCGATGGTTCGACGGGCACGAAAGGCACCGTGGTCGATCTCCTGGAGCAGAGGTTTGCAGCCGGCATCGATCCCACGGCGACGCACATCGCCTGCTGCGGGCCGGAGCCGATGATGGAAGCCGTTGCCGGCTGGGCGGCCGCCCGCCGCATTGGCTGCGAGGTCTCGCTCGAGACGCCGATGGCCTGTGGCATCGGCATCTGCTTCACGTGTGTCGCTCGGATCCGCGACCAGGACGGCGACTGGGATTATCGCCGGACGTGCGTCGAGGGGCCCGTGTTCGACGCCACCCGCGTCGTCTGGTGAGCGTCAGCTCTTCGCCTTTGCCGTCGCCTTGCGGCCCTTCGCGGCCGGCTTCACGGCAACGGTACCCTTCTCGGCGTTCTTCACCCGGGCCGACATCCGCGACTTGATCCGCGCCGCGCGATTGCGGTGGATCGTGCCCGAGGCCGCAGCGCGATCGGTCGACTTCGCCATCCCCCGGAACTGCTCTTTGGCTGTCGGGACATCGCCCGCGGTGATCGCTTCGAGAACCTTGCGGATCTTCGACTTGATCTCCGATTTGACCACGCGGTTGCGCTCGCGGTTGCGGAGGTTCTGACGGTGACGCTTCTTGGCGCTGGCCGAATGGGGCATTCGATAATCCTCGATCGTGGGGGGCGTGCGGGTGAGCCGGGAACGGTCCCGGCCGGCGGGAGCAACGGCCTGGAGGCCGGCTCAGCCGTCCTCACCTTTATCCTTCGCCGACCCCAACTTGTCCAGACGTTGGGCCACATCCCGGTATCCGAAGTCGAGTCCGGCCAGCATGGACAGGTATTTTCGGGCGGAGTCGACGTCGTCCAGACCGGAGGCCAGCACGCCCGCCCGGTAGAGGGCCCGCTTGCGGAGTTCCAGTTCTCGGTCGGTGAGGGTCTCGACCGCGGTCTGGTAGTTCTGCATCGCAAGCTGGTACTGCTTGATCTTCTGGAAGCACTCGCCGAGTTCCAGCGAGACCATTCCCTTGCGGCGGGTTTCCTTCATTGACTCCTGAAACTGGCGAATCGCCTCGGCGTAGTTGCCGGCGGCCTTGAGCCGCATTGCCAGTTCGTACTTCCAGGTGAGATTCTCGGGGTAGCGGCTGCAGCGGGCTGCGTAGACGTCGATCTCCTGCTTGAGCTGCAACGCCCTGAGCCGCTCGACGGTCGCCCGGTTCTCGGGCGTGTCTTCCCCGGCCAGCCGCTTGTCCGCGAGCAACAGCCGCTGCTTGCCCCAGCGGAGTTGCCTGTCTTCGAGATGCTCTTGGACCTTCAGGTTGTTGCCGGATGCTTCGAGCGCCTTGCGAAGAACCTTCTCGGCCTCCTCGATGGTCGCGTCTCGCTCGAGGAGGTCGGCGAGTTCGATGGAAGCGTCGATGTCGGCGGGATTCGTCGCGATCGTCTGCCGCAGTTCCGCCACGCGGCCGCCCGGCTGCGCTGGCTGGCTGGGTTTGCCCGTCGCGCGGCCGGCCGTCTGCCCACCGCGGCCGATCATTCCCTGGCCCGCGGAGATCGTCTTGTCGACCGACAGTTCGGCGATGGCCTTTTCGGCCTCCTCGGCGAGGCCCTTTGTCCGGCCGATCCGCCGCCAGCACTCGATCGCCTGGTCAAAGTTGCCCTGGCTGGCGGCGAACTTGGCACACTGTTTGTTCACCTCTGGATCAGTCGGCGAGGCATCGAGAGCGGCCCGGAGGTAGAAGGCCTGCGTGTCGAAGAACATCAGGTTTCCGCAGGCGTCGGCCATCGCCAGCAGCGCGACATGGTCGGAGAGGTTGCCCTTGATGATCTCCACGCCCTGCTTGATGATGTCGCGCCATTGGGCCGACGAAGCCAGTTTCTTGAGCCCGGCCCGCGACCCGGCGGCGAAGAACGACGTCAGGCTGCCCGCCTTCTTGCCACCGAACTTCCGCTTCAGAGACTCGAGCAACTTCTGCAGGAACACGGCGTTTCCGGGATCGCCGATGACGCACTGCGCGAACATGTCGACGGCGTAGTCGACGTTGCCCTGCATGGCCTGAACCCCCGTGACATAGCATTTCATCAACCGCGACCGTTCGGCCGGCGAGAGGGCCGCGGTCGAGGGGGCCGCCGCGGGATCGACCGGGCCGGGAGCGGCCGCAGTGGACTCATTCGCCATGGTCGGGGACGATTGGGGGGTTGGAAGTTCTCACCGAGTGTAGTGAGGTCCGCGGGAACACCAAACGCCGGCCCTGCAGCCCCCGGAACTCGATCATCGACATGCCATCCCCCTCCGCATCACCGCCGGGCCGCGTCGCCTTCGTGGGAGCCGGCCCCGGCGCGGCCGATCTGCTCACGCTCCGGGCCGTGGACCGCCTCCGGGCCGCTGACGTCATCGTTCACGATTCGCTCGTGCCCCTCCGGGTGCTCGATGAGGTCAACCCCACGGCGGAGCGCATCCAGGTCGACCGGGATCAGGACCAGCGTCCGAGTCCTGGGGTAGCGACGGGCCGATTGCTCGCCCGCCTGGTGCTCGAGGGCCACACCGTCGTGCGGCTCAAGGGGGGAGACCCGACCGTGTTTGCCAGGCTGACGGAGGAGCTCGAGCCCTTGCGGCAGGCGGGGGTCGCGGTGGAGTTCGTGCCCGGGATCACCGCCGCGCTCGCCGCGGCCGCGGCCGCGGCGGTGCCACTCACCAGTCGCGACTCCGCGTCGAGCGTCACGCTCGTCACCGGCCGCGCAGCCGATGGCAAGGCTGACGGCATCGACTTCCGTTCGCTGGCGGGCCTCCCAGGCACGCTCGCCGTCTACATGGGTGTCGAGCAGGTCGCCCGCTGGTCCCGTGAGCTGCTCGCGGCCGGGCTACCTGCCGACACGCCGGTCACGATCGTCAGCCGTTGCTCGTGGCCCGACCAGCGGATCGGCGGGAGCACGCTCGGCGACTGCGTTCGCGACTTCGCAGCGCAGGGCTGGCGGTCGCCAGCCGTGGTGGTGGTGGGCGCCAGGGTGCCGCCCGCCTCCGGTCCGCTCCAGGGCCAACTGGTGCTCGCAACACGGCCAGCCGGTCAGGAGGGTGATCTTGCCGCCGCCATCCGTGCGGCGGGGGGCGAGTGCATCAACGTGCCGCTCGTCCGCATCGCCGATCCGCCGTCGTGGCATCCGCTCGACGAGGCGATCCAACGAGCCGACACGTACGACTGGATCGTGTTCGCCAGCGGCAACGGGGTTCGCGGATTCACGAGGCGCCTTACCGCGCTCGGGCTCGACGGCCGCGCGCTCGGCACGGCACGCCTGGCGGCCATCGGGCCAGCGACCCGCCGGCAACTCGAGGCGTCGGGCTACCGCTGTGACCTCGTTCCTCAAAACTTCTCGTCCGAAGGGCTGGTGGCCGCCCTTGCCGCACGGACTGTCGGCGGTCGCTACCTGCTCGTGCGGGCCGAAAGGGGCCGAGACGTGTTGCGACGCGACCTTGAATCACAGGGGCACCACGTCGACGAAGCAGTGGCCTACGAGAGCCTTTCGCTCGAGTTGCTCGACTCCGACACGCTCGCCGGTCTCGACGCGAGCCCCGTGGCGTGGCTGACGCTGACGAGCCCTTCCATCGCCGACGCGGCCGCGCGGCTGTTCGGCCCCCGGCTCATGTCATGGAAGATCGCCACGATCAGCCCGCTGACCTCCGCCGCCCTCGCCCGGCATGGCCTGCAGCCTGCGGCCGAGGCCGTCGAGGCCACCGCCACCGGACTGGTGGATGCGATCGTGCGGCATGAGGCGGCAAGGGTTCGCCCGTCGGCAGAGTCGGCCGAGGCCGCCAATCTCCCCCCGACCTCCCGTGGGTGAGCGCCGTGGTCCGGGCCTTGAGTGGCCCCGGGTGGGGCGTCGATAGAAGAGGCTGCCCGGTTCACCGATGCGCCGCCCATGCGCCCGGATCGAACCGCAGAAGAGGGGGCGAGTCGATGAAGCGGCGAAATCAACCGGCCACCGTGGTCCTCTGTGCGACGGCACCGCGGCAGGCCATCACGGGCCGTTCTCGAGCGTGGCTCGACGCCGTCCGCGGCGTTGCCGTGCCCATGACGTGGGCTGTCGGCATCGACACACTCGCAGACGTTGCGGGACAGGCGGACGGCCTCGACCTGGCGCTCGACATTCCGCCGGCCGCCTGCGGTTCGAGGTCGCGGCTCCGTGAACTTCTCCTCCGTGGTCGAGACCTGATGCCAGACTTGGCGGCGGTGGTGCTCCGCGGGCCGACACCGGCGGCCAATCGCGGCGTGCTGGTGGAGGAGGGGATAGGCGTGGCGGTCGTCGCCGCGTTCGAAGAGGAGTCTCGCGGCAACCGACGGCCCGCGCCAAAGGGCTGGAACTGCCGCAATCCATTGTGGGGGCTGTGGGAGGTGCTCGTGACCCCGCCGCGTCCGGCGGGCATCGCCGGCTGGCTCGGGCTCGGCGGCATGCCACGACTCGCGGCGGGTGGGCTGCACGTGCTTCGCACCGACGGCGTGTCGGCTGGCAACAACGGCGCGGCATCTCTCGCGCCGCGACTGGAACGCTGGATCTCCTGGGCCGGACAACAGCGGTTCCGTGGCACCGCGTCGATCGTGCCGCTGTCGACGCTGCCCCGGCTGATCTCGGGCGGCGACCGCGAGGCAGTGGGCCGCTCGGTGCTCCGGGCGGCATGACGACGGTGCGGGTCAGGCCTTCGCGCGGGCGTTGATCGACCAACTCAGGTAGCCGACCAGCAGGCCGGCGAGGATGAAGCCGATGTCGGCGGCCACGCTCACCCGCTGAAACGGGAATGCGGCCGCAAGGTCGGCCACGAAGAGGATCACGACGACACCGGAGAGAATCAGGCCTGCGAGGGAGAGCACGGTCGACGCGCGGAGGGCGCTCCTGGGAAGGCGGAGGTTTCAAGCGAGCGGGCAATTCCATACCATACCTTCGCCACTTCCACCATGACACCCGTCACCCCCGACCCCCGTACCGTCGCCGTCTACACCGGGTCATTCGACCCGATCACGCTCGGTCACCTCGACGTGATCGGCCGGGCCAGCCGCATCTTCGGCACGATCGTGGTCGGGGTGGGCATCAACCCCGACAAGCATCCGCTGTTCTCCCTCGAGGAGCGGGTCGACCTGGTGAAGGCGGCCGTCGCCGAGTTCGCCAACGTCCGGGTGGAGTTGTTCAGCGGCCTCTCCGTGGCCTTCGTCCGGGAGCAGGGCGCCCGCGTCCTGCTCCGCGGGGTGCGGTCGCTGACCGACATCGAGGCCGAGTTCACGATGACGCTGGCCAACCGGAAGCTCGATCCCTCGGTCGAGACGGTGTTTCTGATGGCCGACGCCGCCTACTCGCACATCTCGTCGTCGCTTCTCAAGCAGATCACGCCGCTGGCCGACGACGAGGCGCTGCTGAAGTTCGTGCCGCAGCCGGTCGTGACGGCCCTGAGGCGAAAGCTCGCCGCAAGCTGACGGCCGTCGAGCAATCCCCATGGAGAGCAGGTTGGCAACCTGCTCCTGATTCAACGCCCGCGCCGGTGAGGGGCTGCCCACGCCCCGTCGCCGGACGTTCACTCCGCCCATCCTGGGCTCCGCTCACTCGATGCTGGCTACGCTCCGGCATCCTGCCTGCGCTGGCCAGCAACGCCGGCTCTCGGGGCATGGGCAGCCCCTCACCTCCTCTCCTCGCGAAAGCCCTGAAGACCCGACGCCGTCGGGGCTCGGACACCGTACAAGCCGTAGGCCGTAAGGTCTCGGGCGAACCACGCTGGACGCCGCATCGTGTGGTGTTTTGCCCCACGCCTGACGGCGTTGGGCTTGGACGGCGGCCGCGCGAGGCTCTCGGAGGACCGGTATCAGTTCTGCGGCGTGCCGCCTTCGAAGTGGCGGCGGAGGTAGCGGGCCCGCTCGATGTTGCGGTCCTTCGTGTCGAGCTCGACGCCGCGGATCTTCTGCAGGTGCGCCGGCTGCGTGCGGACGAGCAGGGAGTTGATGTCGGCGATCTTCACGTCGCCGATCAGTCCGAGGAGCACGCCCATGCGGACGCGGGAGAGGAGTTGCATCGTCTCCTCCGCGGTAATCGTCTGGGCGGTCCGCAGGATGCCGTAGGCGCGGCTCACCTGGTCGTGGACGTTTTGTTGGGTCTCCCGCACCAAAAAATCACGGGCCCGCCGCTCGTAGTCGATCAGCACGGGCACCACGTCGCCGACCTGCTCGATCAGTTCCTCCTCGGTCTTGCCGAGCGTGGTCTGGTTGGAGATTTGGTAGAAGTCACCCATCGCCTGCGAGCCCTCGCCATAGAGGCCGCGGACCGCCAGCGAGATCTTGTGCAGGCTCCGAAACACCTTGTCGATCTGCCGCGTGATCACCAGGGCCGGCAGGTGGAGCATCACGCTCACGCGAATGCCGGTGCCGACATTGGTGGGGCAGGCGGTGAGGTAGCCCCACCGCGGGTGGAAGGCGTAGGGCACGACCCGGCCGATCTGGTCGTCGACCGCCTTGATCTGCTCCCAGGCACCCCGCAGGTCGAGGCCGCTGTGCATGCACTGGATCCGGAGGTGGTCCTCCTCGTTGATCATCAGGCTCACCTGCTCTCGGCCGTCGATCGCCACGGCGCGGGCCCCCTGGGCCTCGGCGTGCTCACGGCTGATCAGCTGCCGCTCCACGAGGAACTGCCGGTCGACCTCCTCGAGCCGACCGACGTCGATGTATTCAAGCTGGCTGCCGGCCGGCGACGCGGTGATCCGCTCGCCGAGGAACCGCTCGACGTCGCCGCGATCCTGTTCCGACATGCGGCTCACGAACGGGTAGTGGGCCACGTTGCGGGCCAGCCGCACGCGGCTGCTCATCACGATGTCCGATTCCGGACCCGTGCCTCTGAGCCATTCGCCGACGTCCTCGGCGAGGGTGTCAAGTTTCATCGGTCGCCCTGTCCGCC
>JBAXOU010000039.1:0-19400 GCA_037133115.1 Planctomycetota bacterium
TCGTGAACGCCTCACGATCAAGTGGGACCCGTACGAGGGTCACCGCGATGTTCAGCCCTGAAGCATTCGCGATCGCGCCAGTGCGTCTTCAGCCTCGGGAATCAACCCTGCTCGCATGCAGGCGACGCTGAGGGCCGTGTAACTGAACGGATCCTTTGGCTCCAGTTCGACCACCCGCCGCGCGTGCCGCACGGCATCGTGGTGCCGCTCGAGCCGCGTGCACCAGGCGGCCAGCGCGGAGTGGGCGAGCGCAAAATCCGGATGGTCCGCGATGACCGCCTCGAGCATGGACACCGCGCCGGCAAGGTCGCCAGAGTCCTTTTGTCGCTCGGCGGCGGCGTATCGATCGTCACGAGACTCCATGGGCAGTCACCTCGGGCTTGGCTGGTGGTCGGCCGTCGCTCCGGCCCTCGAGCGAGTATAGGGCCACAGCGGGACTTGGGGAGGCTGGGAGGACGAGTCCGCTCTCGGCGGCCGGGGGGGCAGGGAAAGGTGTCCGTCCGCCGTGAAACTGGCATTGAATCCGGCTGGCCGTCGACCCGATAAACCCTTGGTTTCGTAAGCCATCCTGCATTGTGAAAGGCGCCCCGTGAGCATCCACCCGATGGCCGTCGTGAGCCCGGATGCACGACTTGGGGTCGGCGTGAAGATCGGGGCATTCGCCACCGTCGAGGATGATGTCGAACTCGGTGACTTCTGCACCGTCGCCAGCGGCGCCGTGATCAAGGCAGGCGTCAAAGCCGGCTGCCACAACGAGTTCTCGGAGCACTCCGTGATCGGCGGCGCGCCACAGCACGTTGCGCGGCCGCAGCAGATCGGCTGCGTGCAGATCGGCGACCACAACGTGTTCCGCGAGCACGTGACCGTCCACCGGGCCCTCAAATCGGGCACCGTCACACTCGTCGGCGACCATAACTACATGATGGCGGGATCTCACCTCGGCCATGATGTCGTCGTCGGGAACAACTCCATCTTCGCCAACGGCGCCCTGCTGGGCGGCCATGTCACCGTCGAGGATCGGGCGTTCGTGTCGGGGGCCGTCGCGGTGCACCAGTTCTGTCGCGTCGGGAGGCTCGCCATGGTCGGCGGCCATGCCCGCATCGTGCAGGACGTGCCGCCCTACATGCTCGTCGACGGGCAGACGGGCTGCATCGTCGGGCTCAACGTGGTCGGCTTGCGACGAAGTGGGCATACGCCCGAAGACATCGCCGAACTGAAGGGGGCCTATCGAGTTGTCTATCGCCGCGGCTTGCCCTGGAAGGAAGTGCTCGACGTGCTCGACCACGAGTTTGCCAGCGGTCCGGTGCGGCACCTGCGACAGTTCCTCGCGGGAGGCAGCCGCGGCTTCGCCCAGGAACGCCGCGTGCCTCCGTCCACGACCCTGCGGCTGCGAGTGCCCGAAGAAGAGGCCGCCGTCATCCGCGCCCGCGCCGGCTGACCGTCACTCCGCCGAGCCCGCAGGGCCGTCGTCTTCTTCGAGGCCATACCGCTCCAGTTTGCGGCGCAGCACCGAACGGTCGATGCCCAGCAACTTGGCTGCGAGCGACTTGTTTTTCATGGTGGCGGCGAGCGTCTTTTCGAGGTGCATTCGCTCCACATCCGCTAGCGTCGGCCACGAGTCGGTCGAGTCTCCAGCAGCGGCCGGCTGGCCCGGAGCGGTGGCGGCCCCTGAGGCAAGTTTCGGCTCCACCCGGTAGACACCCGGCAGCGGCGTGGCCGAGACGATACCGCGGGTGGCGGCCATCGCCATCTGGGCGCTGCTGCCCTGCGACGGTGGCTCGCCCGGGGCGCCGCCCACCATCAGGCCCGACAGGGCGTCGGGATCGATTTGGTCGCCCGACGAAAACATCACCGCCCGCTCGAGCACGTTCTCGAGTTCGCGGACGTTGCCTGGCCACGAATACTGCTGGAGGATTTCGGTGGATTCCGGCGACAGGGCACACAACGGCATCCCATGACGGGCGGAAAGCTCAGCCAGGTAGCGGCTGGCGAGCACCGGCACGTCCTCGATTCTCTCTCGGAGCGGGATCGTGCGAATGGCCACCACGTTCAGACGGTAGAAGAGATCCTCGCGAAAGCGACCGGCCTGCACCTCGGAGGCGAGGTCGCGGTTGGTGGCCGCCAGCACCCGCACATCGACCGGAAGTTCCGAGTGGCTACCGACCGGCACGACCACCCGCTGCTGCAGCACCCGGAGCAACTTCGCCTGAAGCTCCAGTTCCATCTCCCCGATCTCGTCGAGAAAGATGGTGCCTGAGTCGGCCGCGCGGAAGCAGCCCAGAGTGGACGACGTGGCTCCTGTAAACGAGCCCTTCACATGCCCAAACATGTGGCTCGCGAACAGCGTGCCCGTCGTCACCGCGCAGTCGACCGGGATGAAGGCCTTCTTCGACCGCATGCTACAGGAATGAATCGCCCGCGCGATCAGCTCCTTGCCCGTCCCGCTGGGGCCGAGGATCAGCACGCTCGACTGGTGCACCGCCACCAGTTCGATCGACCGCCGGACCTGTTCGGCCCACGGAGACACCCCAATGATTCGCCGGATGGCGTCATGCTCGGGCAACGTGCTGGTGACCGGATCCATGCAGCGGAGTTCCAGGGATCGTCGGACCGTGCCGAGCGAACAAACAGGGCGGGATCGGCTGCGGTGCCAGACGGCCCGCACGACGTTATTTCTATACCCCATCGGGGCTGGACGGGCCAGCAATCGAACCGAACGAGGCTTCCGACTGCAGGGATGCTAACGGTTGCATCGCCGGAACGTGTTGGGAAAACGAGGCGAAAAATCGGGACAAACAGGGTTTTTTGGCCCGCGAGTCGCCCGGTCAGGAAAGATGGACCAAGATTGCAGGAGGCTTCCCGGCAATCCGCCGGCCCTCTTTCCGCCACGTCGCACCATGGCTTCCACGACAGCGCCCCGCCACCTCGTCCGCTGGCTCGCGATCCTCGCGTCGATCGTCGCTGTCGCGATCGGCTGGCTGCTCCTCGACCGGCTGCTCGTGAACCGGCGGCCGATCGTCGTCGGCCTGCTCCACTCGCAGACTGGAGCGATGGCTGTCAGCGAACGGTCGATGATCGACGCCGAGTTGCTAGCGATCGAGGAGATCAACCGCCAAGGGGGCCTGCTGGGGCGGCCGGTGAAGGCGGTGGTCGCCGACGGCGAGTCGAAATGGCCGACATTTGCCCAGCGGGCTGAGGAACTGATCCGCGAGCACCGCGTGAACGTCATCTTCGGCTGCTGGACCAGTGCGTCACGGAAGAGCGTGCTGCCGGTCGTCGAGGCGCACGACCACCTTCTCGTCTACCCGATGGCCTACGAAGGGCTTGAGCAGTCGCCGAACATCATCTACACGGGAGCCGCACCGAACCAGCAGATCACCCCAGCCGTGCAGTGGTGCCACGACACGCTGCGGGCCCGGCGGTTCTTCCTGGTAGGGTCCGACTACATCTGGCCGCACTGTGTCAACGCGATCGTCACCGACCAGCTCAAGGGTCTCGACGCGGAGCTCGTCGGCGAAGCCTATCTCGACTTCGGCAGCACCGACGTGGACGAACTGGTGGCGCGGATCGCGGCCGCCAAGCCCGACGTGATCCTGAGCACCGTGGTGGGAGATTCGGCGATCCCGTTTGCCCGGGCCGTGCGGGCCGCCGGCATGATGCCCGATACGACGCCGATCGTGACGTTCGCCGTGGGTGAGAACGAACTGCGGCAGCAGGCGGCCGACATGGCCGGGAACTACGCCTCGTGGAACTACTTCCAGAGCATCGATCGGTCCGAGAACCTCGCCTTCGTGCGCGCCTTCAAGGCCCGCTACGGCGTGGACCGCACGACCTCCGATACGGTGGTGGCGGCCTACGACAGCGTGATGCTCTGGGCGCAGGCGGTTCGGGAGGCAGAGACGGCAGACGTGCGCCCGGTCCGCAACGCCATGCGGCACCAGAGCATGAACGCCCCCGAGGGAATCATCGCCGTCGACCCCGAGACGCAGCACACCTGGCGACCCGTGTTCATCGGCCAGATCCGCAGCGACGGCCAGTTCGACATCCGCTGGCAGAGCCGCACGGCCGTCCGTCCGGTGCCCTTCCCAATCTCCCGTTCGCGGCCGGAGTGGGAGGCCTTTGTCGGCGACCTGCAGCGGTCCTGGGGCGGCCAGTGGGGCAAGCCGGTCGGACCAACAGCCGGGGGGGCGAGACCATGACGGCAGGCGAAGGAAGCGGTGCCCTGCGGCGATCGATCGCTGGACGGCTGCTGTTCTGGTTCCTGGTGATCGCACTGATCCCCTGCGCCATCCTCACCGCGATCACGTCGCGGATTGCGGCGACGGCGCTCCAGAAGGCGGTCCGCGACAACCTCGTGCAGATCGCCACTGGCAAAGCCAACGAACTCGAGGCCTACGCCGCTGAGCGAGTCCGCGACGGGGCGGCGTTCGCCCGTGGCCCCACGTTTACCGCCGCCGTCCGCGACCTCACCGCAACCGCCGCCTCGGGCGGGGATCTGCGGCAGGCCGGGGGCAGTTCCCGCGACTATTTTCTCTATGTCGCGAAGGCGTTCGACTACGCCGATCTACTGCTGATCGACCTCGAAGGCCGCGTGCTCTTCTCGCTCGCCGAGTCGATCCCTTGCGGCTCGTTCGTGACCAGCGGCTCCCTCGCGTCTTCGGAACTCGCCAGCGGCTTCGACCGGGCCCGCACGCTGCTGCAGTCGGATCTCTGCGGATTCCAACCGTACGGCAAGTCGGCTGAGCCGCTCGCGTTCGTCACGTGCCCGGTGTTCGACGAGGGTCGGGTGACCGGCGTGCTCGCGCTGGGCATCGGACCCCAGCGGATCTGGAAGATCCTGTCCGACCTGACTGGGCTGGGCGACACCGGTGAAATCGTGACCGGGGAGTTGTCGGGCAACGCCGTCATGATCACCACTCCACTGCGGCACGCGACCAATTCCGCTTTCCGCATGAAGATTCCGCTGGCGTCGGCGCAGGCCACGGCGACCCAGAAGGCGGCCGCTGGCAATCGTGGCTACGGTGAGGCGGTCGACTACCGCGGCAAGGACGTGGCCGCGGCCTGGTGCTACGTGCCGAGCTTCCGCTGGGGGCTGGTGGTCAAGCAGGACGCCGACGAGGCCTACGGTCTGGTGCGATTTCAACGGCTCGCCGTGATCGGCCTGTCGTTGGCCACGATCCTCGGCGTGACCGCGGCGGCCCTGGCGGTGGCCCGGTCGATCTCGACGCCGATCCGCACCGCGGTGTCCATGGCCAACCAGGTGGCCGGCGGCGACCTCCGGGCAGATGTCGGCGACACGGCAGACGACGAGACGGGGGCGCTGCTCGGCGCGATTCAGACCATGACCAACGACCTCCGCGGCCTGATCGGGCGGATCCAGCACTCGTCCGTGGCCCTGATCTCCACGGCGACCGCGATCCAGGCGACGGCCAGCGAGCAGCAGCAGGTGATCACCGACTACGGTGCCTCGACGAGCCAGGCGGTCGCGGCCGTCAAGGAAATCTCGGTCACCAGTCAGGAACTCCTCCGGACCATGACGGAGGTCAACGACATGGCCGGGCACACCGGAAAGATGGCCGCCGACGGCCGCGTGAGCCTCGCGGGCATGGACGGCACCATGCGACAACTCGCCGAGAGCACCTCCTCGTTCGGCTCGAAACTCGCCGTCATCAGCGAGCGGGCTGCGAACATCAACCTCGCCGTGACCACGATCACCAAGGTGGCCGACCAGACCAACCTGCTCTCCATCAACGCCGCGATCGAGGCAGAGAAGGCGGGCGAGTACGGCCTCGGGTTTTTGGTGGTGGCCCGCGAGATCCGCCGCCTCGCCGACCAGACCGCCGTCGCCTCGCTCGACATCGAGCGAATGGTGAAGGAGATGCAGTACAGCGTGTCGGCCGGCGTGATGGAGATGGACAAGTTCGCCGAACAGGTGCGGACCGGCGTTCGGGAGATCGGCGACGTGTCGTCCAAGCTTGCCGAGATCATCACCGCCGTCCAAGGCATCTCCGGGCGGTTCGGGCAGGTGACCGAGGGCATGCGGGCGCAGTCGCAGGGTGCCGAGCAGATCCGCGAGGCGATGATCCGCCTCGCGGAGGGCGCCAATCGCACCGCCTCGTCACTCAACGACTTCAACGGCGCTACAGTCCACCTCCGCGAAGCCGTCGGTGATCTGAAGGAGGAGGTCTCCCGCTTCACCATCTGACCATCAACCAACCTTGCAACTCCTCACCTTCACCGTTGCCGGACAGACGTACGCGATCGAATCGCGGCGGGTGATCGAGGTCTTGCCCCTCGTGCCCGCGCGGCCGATCCCGCACATGCCCGGCTTCATCCGCGGAATCTTCACCTACCGCGGGAGGCTTGTGCCGCTCGTTGACCTCGCCCTGCTCTTGGCCGTGGGCCAACTCCAGGAGCGGCTGAGCACCCGCGTGATCGTCGTCGAATATGCCGCCACGGGACGCGAGTCGCAGCGAATCGGGCTCGTCGCGGAGAACGTGATTTCAGTCTGCTCCGCCGAGGACGCCGAGGCATCGCTCCCCTCCCTCGAGTTTGGCAGCGCCCCGTTTCTGGGCCGCATCCTCCGCATCGGCGGCCATACGATCCAGTTGCTCGAGGTCGAGAAACTCCTGCCCGGAGACGTCTCCTCCGGCCTGTTTCCCGCGATCCCGACCGTGGTGCCGCAATGAACATCGACGCTGCCGTGGAACTGCTGCGGAACTGGATCGGGCTGGATGCCACCACGATCGGAACGCCGTCGCTCGCCCGCGCGATCCGCGGCCGCATGGACGCTCTGGGAATCGGCGACCCCGAGGCCTACGCCGCGGTCGTGCGATCCGACTCCGCCGAACGCGACCGGCTGGTCGAGGACGTGATCGTCGCCGAGAGCTGGTTCTTCCGCGACCGGCAGGTCTTCAACTTCGTGGCCGATGTCGCCATCACGCTCACCCCGCTTCCCGGGCGGTCGCCGGTGCGGGTCCTCTGCGCCCCATGCGCGTCGGGGGAGGAGCCCTACTCCGTCGCGATGGCGCTCCTCGACGCCGGCCTCCAGCCGGCGCAGTTCTCCATCGATGCCGTCGACGTGAGCCGGGCCGCCCTGGAGCGTGCCCAGCGCGGACGGTATTCCGCCAATGCGTTCCGCAATGCTGACTGCACGTTTCGCGACCGCTGGTTCCGCACCGAGGGCTCGACGGCCGTGCTCGACGACCGGGTCCGCGGCTGCGTGAGGTTCGACTGGGCGAACCTGCTCGATGACCGATCCATGGCGGAGCGTGGCCCATACGACGTCATCTTCTGCCGCAACCTGCTGATCTACCTCACCGCGGAGGCCCGGGGGCGGATGGAGCGGACGCTCGACCGCCTGCTCCGAAACGACGGTATCCTGGTGTTGGGCGCGGCCGAGCCGCCGATCCTCCGGGGTGACTGGATCCCCGCCGGCGCGGCCTCGCTGTTCGCACTCCGCCGAGGCGTTCATCTGCACTCCGTTACTGGGGCCGCCGACGCCCGGCCGACGACTCCTCCTGCGGCCACCGTGAAGCCCCGTGCCCCGTCGCGGCCCACGACACCGCCCGTCGTTGCCCCGCCTCCGACTCCATCCAGCCGCCCGGCCGAACAGCCGCCGACGCTCCGCGACGTGCTCGAGCAGGCCGGGGCGCTCGCCAACGAGCGTCGGCACCTCGATGCCCTCGAACTCTGCGAGCGGCACCGCACTGCCCTGCCCCCATCGCCTGAGCTGTTCTTCCTGATGGGCATGCTGCACCAGTCACTCGGCGACCTCGACCGCGCCGAGGGCTGCCTCCACAAGACTCTCTACCTCGACGCCGCCAACGAGGAGGCGCTCCTCGCCCTCGCCCTGCTCGCCCGGCAACGGGGTGACACTCGCATGGCCGACACGTACCGGCAGTCGGCCGCCCGCGCCTTCGCCAGGAAGTCATCGTCATGATCGACCGCGCCCGCCGCGAGACGCCGGCCGTGACCGCACCGATGCCCGAGTGCTGGAGGGTGATCGGTGTCGCCGGCGACCGCAGCTGTCCAGAGTTGCAGGCCTTCGTGCACTGCCGGAACTGCCCGGTGATGGCGGAAGCTGCCAGGTCGTTCTTCGACCGGCCCGCCCCGGAGGGCTACCTCGACGCCTGGCAGGCCATCCTGGAGGAGCCGGCAGAGGCGGCTGGGGCGGCGGACACCAGCGTGCTCGTGTTCCGCGTCGACCATGAGTGGCTGTCGCTGCCATCCGCGGCACTCGTGGAGGTGACGCCGTCTCGTATGCTCCATTCGGTACCGCACCGGGCGGGAACGGCGCTCGCGGGCATCGTCAACGTCCGCGGGCAGCTCCAGCTCTGCGTGTCTCTTCATGCGGTGCTCGGACTGCCGGGTGGCCCGCAGGCGGCACCGCCTCAGGCCGGTAGCCCCGCGGACGGCGCCGGTCGACTGATCGTGCTCGAGCGTGTGTCGGGCCAGGCGGCAGAGCGGTTGGTCGTGGGCGTCGACGAGGTCGCGGGTGTGCACCGCGTCGGCAAGGCCGATCTCCGCCCCGTGCCTTCGACGGTGAGTCAGGCCGCGGCCCGCTGCTCCTCGGCACTCTTCGAGTGGCAAGAGCGGACGGTCGCGCTCCTCGACGAGGTTCGCCTCTTCGACGCATTGCGCGAGGCGGTGTCGTCATGAGCGGAGGCTGCCGTGGCTGACGACCTGAGCGGATTCTCGATGCTCGAGCTCTTCCGGCTGGAGGCTGAGAGCCAGACAGCCGTGCTCTCCGCCGGCGTGCTCGCCATCGAGGAGCTGGAGCGATCACCCGAGACCGTTGAGTCCATGATGCGGGCGGCGCACTCGCTCAAGGGCGCGGCCCGCATCGTGGGGCTTGACCCCGCTGTTCGCGTCGCCCACGCGCTCGAAGACGTGTTCGTTGCCGCGGGGAAGGGAACCTTCCGTGTGAAGCCGGAGCACGCCGACCGCATCCTGGCGGGCATCGACTTCCTGTCAGCGATCGCCAAGTCAGACGACGCCCTCGCGCCGGTGAGCGAGTGGCCGATTCGGGCTGAGCGGCTCGTCGACGAACTCGGGACGATGGTCGCCGATCGAGCCACGGTGCAGACACCGACGCCACCATCAGGCCCAGCCGAGACGCCGCCCGACATGCCGGGCGGAACATCCGCCGCCGCTTCTGCCACCGCCCCGGCGACGGGCGTGAAACCAGCCGAGCCGCCACCTGCGGCCCCGCGGCCGGCCGAGCAGGCCGATCGCGTGGTCCGAGTGTCGGCCGATAGCCTGACGCGTCTCGTCGGGCTTGCAGGCGAGTCCCTGGTGGAAACACGACAGCTGCGGCCATTCGTCGACTCGCTCCTGCAGCTCCGCGCGTCCGAAGTGGATATCTGTGACGCCATCGCCGCCCTCGACGAGAAGCTCAAGGCCGGCGACATCGCCGTCCCCGGCACGATCACCGCGATGCTGACGACCATCCGCGAGCGTTCAGATGCCGGCCTCGCATCGCTCACGCGGCACGTCGAGGACTTCGAGAGCTTTGCCCGCCGCAACGAGGACCTGTCGAACCGTCTCCACCACGAGGTGATCGTCAGTCGCATGCGGCCGCTCGCCGATGGGATCCGAGGCTTTCCCCGGCTCGTCCGCGACGTGGCCCGCACACTCGGCAAGCAGGTCAAGTTCGAGGTCCGCGGCGAACAGACGGGCGTCGACCGCGACATTCTCGACAAGCTCGAGGCCCCGCTCTCCCACCTGATCCGCAACTCGCTCGACCACGGCATCGAGCTTCCAGCCGACCGCGAAGCGGCGGGCAAGCCACCGACCGGCACGATCCGGCTCGAGGCCCGTCACCGAGCCGGGATGCTCCAGATCACACTCACCGACGACGGCCGGGGCATCGACGTCGAGCATCTCCGTGCCAAGGCGGTGGCTCGCGGTCTCGTCGCCCGACAGGTCGCCGATCAGCTCACCGAACTCGAGCTCCTCGAGTTTCTTTTCCTCCCGGGCTTCTCCACCAAGGATCAGGTCACCGAGATCTCAGGTCGCGGCGTGGGGCTGGACGTCGTGCAGAGCATGGTCAAGAACGTGGGGGGCAGCGTCCGCGTGGCTACGCAGACCGGCCGCCAGACCATGTTCACGCTCCAGCTTCCGATCACGATGTCGGTGATCCGGGCGCTCCTCGTGCAGATCGGCAGCGAGCCCTACGCCTTTCCGTTGACGCGGATCGACCAGATCTTGTTCTGCCCGGCCGCCAGCATCCGCACGGTCGAGGGCCGCCAGTACTTCGACCGAGACGGCGTCTCCATCGGGCTGGTGATGGCCGCCCAGATCCTCGAGACGACGGGGCAGCCTCCAGCCGATCCGATGCCCGTGGTGGTGATCAGCGACCGCGGGCAGCAGTTCGGGATGATCGTCGAGTCGTTCCTGGGCGAGCGTGACCTCGAAGTACGGCCGCTCGACCCGAGGCTCGGCAAGGTGCCCGACATCAACAGTGCCTCGCTCCTGGAGAACGGCGACCCCGTGCTGATCGTCGACGTCGAGGATCTCGTCCGCTCGATCGACAACGTGCTGATGGGCCGCCGACTCTCGCGGGTCGAGTTCGAGCGGATGGCGGAGCAGGCCCGCCAGCGGAAGCGGATCCTCGTGGTGGACGACTCGATCACGGTCCGC
Organism: Planctomycetota bacterium; assembly: GCA_037133115.1. Taxonomy (GTDB): domain Bacteria; phylum Planctomycetota; class Planctomycetia; order Pirellulales; family UBA1268; genus QWPN01. The sequence goes on from JBAXOU010000039.1 coordinate 10,645, forward strand.
GAACTCGAGCGGCAACTGCTCCAAGCCCGCGGATTCACGGTCGACGTCGCTGTCGACGGCATGGACGGCTGGAACGCGATCCGAGGCACCCATTACGACCTGGTCGTGACCGATGTCGACATGCCTCGAATGGATGGGATCGGACTGGTTTCGCTCATCAAGTCCGACCCAACCCGCCGGGAAACGCCGGTCGTGATCGTCTCCTACAAGGACCGGGAGGAAGACCGGCTCCGCGGGCTCGACGCCGGGGCGAACCGCTATCTCACGAAAAGCAGTTTCCACGATGAGACCTTCGTCGATACGATCATCGATCTGATCGGCGAGGCAAGTGCGTAGGAACAGCCCATGCGAATCGGGATCGTCAACGACCTGAAGGCGGCCTGCGAAGCGCTGCGACGCGTGGTCGACAGCCTGCCCGACCACGAGGTGGTCTGGACGGCGAGCGACGGCGTCGAGGCAATCGCGATGGCAAAGCGCGACCGCCCCGACCTGATCCTGATGGACCTGCTGATGCCACACATGGACGGGGCCCAGGCCACCCGCCAGATCATGACCGCCGCCCCGTGCGCGATCCTGGTGGTGACGGCGACCGTGAGTGGGAACATCTCCCTCGTGTACGACGCGATGGGCTACGGAGCCCTCGATGCGGTCGATACGCCGATGCTCGGTCCTGGCGGCGAGGTATCTGGAGCGGGCGCGCTCGTGGAGAAGATCGGCACGATCGCCAAACTCGTCGGGGCGACCGCCGACCCGCGGCGGGCCCGCCGGGCCGCAGCCTCGACGTCTCCTCCACGGCTGCTCGTCGTGGGAGCTTCCACCGGGGGGCCCAAGGCGGTCTCCGACCTCCTGTTCCCACTGCCCCACGACTGGAACGCCGCGGTCGTCATCGTGCAGCATGTCGATGTCGCCTTCGCGCCGGGGCTGGCGAAGTGGCTCGGCGACCGCACGGGCCGAGCGGTCCGCGTGGCGGAGCACGGCCAGCAACCGCTCGCTGGCGACGTGCTGCTCGCCGGTACCAACGACCACCTCGTGCTCACCAAGGCCCGCACCCTGGAATACCGTCAGGAGCCCCGCGACGTCTTCTTCCGCCCGAGCGTCGACGTGTTCTTCGAGAGCGTCGCGGATTACTGGCCGCAGACCGGCACCGCCGTCCTGCTGACGGGCATGGGCCGCGACGGGGCCAGGGGTCTCATGAAGCTCCGAACCCGCGGCTGGCATACGATCGCCCAGAACGAGGCGACGAGTGTCGTGTTCAGCATGCCCAAGGCGGCGATTGATGCGGGCGCGGCCTGCGAGGTGCTCGCCATCGACAGGATGTCGAGCGTGATCGCGGCCCGTATGAACACGTAGAACACGTGCGGGCCTGCCGCAGCGGCAGGCATGTTCCTTCACGGCGTGGTTGAGCAGCGCTCAACTCGGGCGAGCGGACTCGATCAGCCGCATGACGTGGAGCACGGTGGCCTCGTCGCGTCCTGGGCAGCCGACCACCTGCACGCCGACGGGAAGGCCGGTGCTGTCGCGATCGGTGGCGGCGGCGGCGCGGAGCACCGGATCGAGGCTCCACGGCCGGCACCGTTCTTCTTCAGTCCGGACGGTCGTCACCGGCACAGTGCCGGCCGGCAGGTCAAAGAGGTTGGCCAGCAGGCATGGCGCAGCGGCAAGCACGAGCCGCGCCGCGCTCCCCTGACGCAGCGCCGGCACCGCCGACACGGGGCAGACCGCCGCATCGCAGCCGGCCACGGCCGCGGAGAATCGTGTCCCCAGGACATCGCGGGCGGCCATCAGGCCTGCGAGTTCCGCCGGCGTGCGTCGGCCTGTCCGCAGCACGCCTTTCGCCTCGCTCCTGTTGCCCGTGAGACGGAGCACAGCCGCCACGAGCGGCCGCCAATGACGTGGCAGGCGGGCGATGGCGAGGAGTTTCCCGACGCCCCGCGTGGGGCGACTTCCAGCGAACAGCCTCCGCACGTCGTCGCCACCGTCGGCGGCCACGATCCCGAGCAGCAGCCAGGCCGCCTCGGTGGCGATGTCGCCGGTCACACGGACGACCTCGAGCCCGTGAGACTCGAGCCGTGCCACCGCTTCACGCACCGCGCGACGGACGGCGGGTGAGGGCGGGATCGGTCCCGTGTCATCCCACCATGCGACCCGCCGCGGCGCTGAAGGCACCGCGGCCGCCGGACGAGCGGCGCCGATCGCGGCAACGGCGAGGCCGAGATCGTCGACGGTCCTGGCGAGAAAGCCGGCACGGGGGCGGACCGCCTTCAGGCCTGGGAGCGTGTCAAATCCTCCCCCCTCGCCGAGCGCGGCGGTCCGCGGCATGATCGCGGCGATGCCGCAGGCGTTGGCAGGCTGCCGCAGGCTGCCGGCGAGATCGTTGCCGATGCCGAGCGGCACCACCCCGGCCGCCACGAGGGCGGCATCCCCACCGCTCGATCCGCCAGGACCACGCGACGCGTCGAGCGGATGCTGCGTCAGACCCCACACGGGGTTGTCGGTCTCGTGGAGATACATCGCCTGCGGCACGTTGGCCTTGCCGATCACCACAGCCCCAGCCGCCCGCACGCGGCGAACGATGTCGGCGTCGTCGCTGTCCACAAGACCGCGCCGGCCCGGAATGCCAAGCGTCGTCGCGAGCCCACGGACGGCGAAGCACTCCTTGACGCTTACCGGCACGCCTGCCAGAGGCAGGCTGCGGCCCCGCGCGGCGTTCGGCCCATCGATCGCGGCCGCTTCCGCCTCGGCCTCACACCGGCGGAGCTGCACGAGCGCGTTGATCCGCGGCGCGAGCGTCTCGTGCCGCCTGAGGCACTCCGCCAGGACGTCGCTCGCCGGACGGTGGCCGGCGGCCACATCGCGGACGATGCCGACCACCGAATCGACTGAGACGTCCGCAGCGGGCGGTAGCACCGACCGACTCACAGGCCAGGTTGGCCGAAGGGATCGGGTTCGCTGGCAGCCGCCGGCGCGACCGCGGTCGCCGACCGAACGTCCGACGCCCAGAGCACGCCACCGTCCATCACCAACCCCATGATCACGACCGGCTCGCCGGGCACCGCCGCCGGCTCGACCCGTGAGATCACGGAGAGTTCGCGGGACGCGCCCCCCGCCTCTGCGATCGACACGCTGGAACACCAATAGGGCCCCACGCGACGCGAGCCGGAGAACATGGCCGGCATCACGACACCGTCACCGTCGCGGCGGGAGTAGGTGAGCCAGTTCCTCGCCAGCCGTGCGAGGTCGTCGGCGAGCTCGGGCGCAGCGAGAATGCGACCCCCGAGGTCGGCCGCCACGGCGGGTGTCGCCGCGAAGGGCCGCCCCGAATCGGCCGCCCGATGCTCGAGCGTGGCGAGTTCCTGGGCGACCCGCGCAAGCCGCTTGTACCAGTCAACGAGCAGCGTCTTCCGGACCGGGTCGGTGGGATCGGCCACCGCCTCCACGGCATCGAGCGCGGCCGTAGCCTCCGCGACCGTGGCCTCGAGGCCGCCGAGATCGAGCGGCTCCGGTTCCGGCACGACGGGGACGGCGGCAGCGGGCGGCGCAACGTCCTTGGCTGGAGCGAGAGCGTCGGTCGCGGGCGGCGCGATCGCGGCCACGTCGTCGAGCGACGACTCCGTGACAACGGCGGCGGGCGGAGCGGCGACGGGCGGCGGTTCACTGTTCATCGCGGGACTGTCGGCAACCAGAGCTGCTGGCTCTTCAGCCAGCGGTGGTTCGGCGGACAACGCTCCGAGCGGCTCTGCCGACGATGCCGTCTCCGTCACGGCTGGCTGCTCGGTCGCGACCGGTTCCTCGATGGCGACTGGCGGTACGACCGCGTCGGCTGCGGGCTCCGCGTCCGGCGAAGGCGACGGCGCCTCGTCGACGACAGCCACAGTCTCATCAGCCACCACTGGAAGTTCGTTGAGCGACGGCGCCGCACCAAAGTCCGGCCCGCCGGTCGCGCCCACCGCAACGGAGTTTCTGGCCTGGGGCAGAAGGAAGGAGAGTTGCTCGGGCAGCAACCTGCGGATCCCGACCGTGTCATTCCATCCCATCCACATCAGGCCGACAAGAATGCCAAGGACGATCGGGATCGCCAGGAAGCCCCCCAGCACCACGCCGAGCAGTTGCCCGAGCAGCCCACGCTTCCGCGGCTTGCCCTGGTCTGCTGAACCGAGCTTCGCGATCACCGCCCCGGTCTCGCCGTCCGCGGCCGCGGCGGCCTGCGTAACAGCCCCGGCGGCGGTGCCAAAGTCGATAATGTCTTCCTCGACCTGCTCATCCTCGCGTGCCACAGATGCAAAGGCGATGGCCTCAACAGCCTCGGGCTCGGTGCCATCCAGCGAGGCCGTGCCAAAATCGGGCTCCTCGCCAGTGGCTTCCGCAAAGACAGCGTCGTCACCTCCAAGCCCGAGCGCGTGGATGTCGCTCGCCGACGTTACGCCCGACTCGCCAGTGCCGATCTCGATCGCCGCCGGATCGCCGGGCCAGTCCGCTTCAGCCGCATCACCGCCGACCGTCTCACCAACATCCGCGAGATCATCGGGGGCGAACACGGAAAGCGGGGTCCCTGGGGATGCCTCGTCGGTCGGCTCGTTGAGCCACGCGTTCACGAAGGCGTCGTCGGCCGTGATGCCCTCTCCTGCGGGCCCGTCGGCTGGCGCGTCGAGCCCCGCATCGAGCGAGACATCGTCAACCGAGAACGAAAACCCTTCGCCCAGATCTGTCGACCCCTCCGCCTCGAGATCGGCCCAGGGATCAAAGCCTTGGTCCTTCGTGTCGTCGTCGCCGTGGTCCTTGCCGTCGTCAGCCATCGCTCTCGCTCCGGGATCTCGCTTCAGAGGAATCGCACGCCAGAAAGGAGGGGCCTCCCACTCCACGGCGACGATTGTACCAGCGGGATTTCCGCGGGGCGCCGCCCGCGGGAAGGCAGCGGTCAGAGGCCGTAGGCAGGCCCGTAGCGGTCACGGAGGCTCCGCACGAGCCAGTCCCCTGAAACGCTGCCACCGGTCGCCTGCTCCACCAGCGGCTCGGATTCCAGGGTGCGGCCGAACGCGTGGATTTCCCTTCGGAGCCACCCCAGCAGGTCGTCAAACCGGCCGGCAGCCACCTGGTCATCGAGGTCGGGAACCGCGCGCCGGGCCGCCTCCATGAGCTGTGCGGCAAAAAGGTTACCGAGCGTGTAGGTGGGAAAGTAGCCGATCAGGCCCGCGCTCCAGTGGATGTCCTGGAGCACGCCGTGCGCATCATCCGGTGGCCGCATGCCGAAGTCCCGTTCGAACCGATCGTTCCATGCAGCGGGCAGGTCGTCCACGGCAAGGTCGCCATGCACGAGGGCGCGTTCGAGATCGAACCGCAGCATCACGTGGAGGTTGTAGGTGACCTCGTCGGCCTCCACCCGAATGAACGACGGCCGCACTGTCAGAAGTGCCTCACGGAACCGGGTGGCATCGATGTCGCCAAGCACGGCCGGAAACGCCTTGCGCGCCAGCGGAAAGCACCACTCCCAGAACGGCCGCGACCGTCCCACGAGGTTCTCCCAGAGCCGCGACTGTGACTCGTGGATGCCGAGCGAGGCGGCCTCGCCGGGAGGCAGCCCATACCACTCGCGGGACAGGCCCTGCTCGTAGAGCCCATGCCCTGCCTCGTGGAGCACGCCGAACAGGGCGGTCGGCAGCCACCGCTCGTTCCACCGTGTGGTGATCCGGCAGTCGTCAGGGCCGAGCGTCGTGCAGAACGGATGTTCGGTCGTGTCGAGCCGGCCGCGGTCGAAATCAAAACCGATCCGCCCCGCCACCTCGCGAACGAAATCCCGCTGGGCCCCCACCGGATAGCGTCGCTCCGTGAGGATCGACTCGTCCGGCCGGCGGAATGCGGCGCCGCATTCCCCTACGAGATCCACGACCGCGGCGCGGAGCGGTGCGAAGCGATCCGCAAGCCGCCGCCAGCGGGCCCCGGGCTCGTAGTCGTCGAGCAGGGCATCGTACGGATCGAGGTCGGGCCGTTGGCAGGCCGCCTGCTCCCGCTTGAGGGCGAACATCCGCACGAGATGCGGGCGGAGCGTTGACCACGTCGATGAGGCCCGCGCCTCGACCCAGGCCTGCTGGGCCTCGACGGCAGCCCTGGCCAACTCCTCGACGAGCCTTCGCGGCAGACGCGACTGTTTGTCGGCGTCGTGCTTGAGCAGGCGGATCGCGGCTCGCTCGTGCGGTGTTCCCCCGGTCGCCAGTGGTGAAACAGCCAGGGCTGCAAGCCGCTCGGCCTGGGCGGGGTCGGTCCGCAGCCCATGGACGACCGCCGCCATGGCGGTGGCCTGGTCGGCACGATGAGGACCGCCGGCCCTCTGGAGCATGGTCTGCTCGTCCCAGCCAAGCAGCGACTCGACGCTGGCGAGCACGGCCGTGCGCCGCGCGTGCCCGCAGGCGGCCGCGAACAGGTCGGCCGTTGTGGAGGAGGCGGGGGATCGGTGTGCGGGCGCAGGCATCGGCGGTGAAAGTATGATCATGCTTCCGATTCGCCCGCAAGGTTTGCGGCCCCACCGTCACGGAACCCTGGCATGCTCGACGCCCTCGTGATTGCCCCTCATCCCGACGACGCCGAACTCGGCATGGGAGGCACCATCTCGCTCATGCTCCGCGAGGGCATGTCGGTCGGCATCCTGGACCTGACCGACGGAGAGCCAACGCCGCGGGGGTCGATCGAAATCCGGGCCCGCGAGACGGCCGCGGCGTCGGCAGCCCTCGGGGTGACGTGGCGGGAGAACCTGGGGCTGCCAAACCGCCGACTGCGGGCCACGCTCGCCGCCCGCGGACGGCTGGCGGGGGTAATTCGTGTGGCACGGCCGCGCTGGCTGTTCGCCCCGCATTGGATCGACGCGCACCCCGACCACGTCGCTGCCACCAGGCTGGTGGAGGCCGCGCGATTCTGGGCAAAGCTCACCAAGTGCGAACTCCCCGGCGAGCCATGGCACCCTGAGCGGGTCTATCACTACGGCTGCGTGCACCTCAAGGCGGTGCGACAGCCGTCTTTCGTGGTCGACATCTCGGCCACGTGGGACAGCAAGTGCCGGAGCCTCGACTGCTACGCGAGCCAGTTTCCTCCGCGTGGCGACGGCCTCGGCACGCTCGACCGCGTGGCAGCCGCCGACGCCTGGTGGGGCAGCATGATCGGCACCCGCCACGGCGAGCCCTTCTGGAGCCGGGAGCCAGTCTCGCTCAGGAACTTCACGAGCCTGTTCTGAGCTCGAGGGCCCCGGCAGATCCTGCGGCCCTCACATCCTTCCCAGAATCGTGCGGAGAAGCCCCACATCGCCCCGTTTTTGGGGGTAGTTGGCCCGATCGCGGAGACTTGGGGATCGCGCCGCGGAACCCTGCGGTCGCCGCGAGGCACCGACCGATATTCAGACGGGTGGCCATTTGTCTGGCCACGGCGTTCGCCCGGGGACTCGCATGGCCTCCCGTGACATTAATGTGATCGCACTCGTCAAGGGGGGCGAACGCTACGTCTTCCTGTACGACGATGACAGCCGCGACCAGGCCCTCGAGGCCCTGGCACGGCATGCCGCCAACCCTGACCTGAGTTTCTCGTGGTACGATGCCGCGGTGCTCGGGCAGAAGGTGCGACAAAACACACCGCGTCCGACCCGGCTGCCGTTCGGTCGGCGGGCCGATCGGCTGGCCTGAGCCGACGGTCCCGATGGCCATGGCCAGTGCCGCACCAAACCGCACGGCCTTCGGCGACGCGACCGAGCGTTTCCTCCGGCACATCGTGGCGGAACGCGGCGGCTCGCCCCTCACGGTGAAGAGTTACCGCGAAGACCTCCTCCAACTCGAGGAGTTTCTCGCTTCGGCCGGCTGCCGGGCGCCCGGCGATGCCTCTAGCGTGATCCTCCGGCGATTCGCGGCCGGTCTGCATGCCGCCGGCTACGCCCCGACCACCGTGGCCCGCAAGCTCGCCAGCATGCGAAGCTTCTATGCGTTCGGACAGCGTGAAGGCTGGGTGCGGGGCAATCCCGCCAAGCCGCTCCGCAGCCCACGGAAGCCTCGCAAGCTCCCCAAGTTTCTTACCGGCGACGAGATCTCGCAACTCCTCGCGGCTCCTCGCCCCGGTCAGGCCGGGGGCCTTCGAGACCGCGCGATCCTCGAACTGATGTACTCGTCGGGATGCCGTGTCCGCGAACTCGTCAGCCTCGACGACGGCGACCTCGATCTTCGCAACGCCACGGTGCGCATCCGGGGCAAGGGACGACGGGAGCGGCTGGGGATCGTGGGGTCACACGCGCAGGCGGCCCTGCGCAGCTGGCTCGCCGCACGGCCCGCCGCCACCGGTGGCCGCACTGCCAGCCGCCCGCTGTTCACCAACAAGCTCGGCGGACGGCTGTCCGTGCGGGGAGTCGCCCGGCTGCTGGAAAAGCATCTGGCCACAGCGGGCCTGGCCGGCAAGGCGAGCCCGCACACGCTGCGGCACAGCTTTGCGACCCATCTGCTCGACGCCGGCGCCGACATCAGGAGTGTCCAGGAACTCCTTGGACACAAGAGCCTCGTCACCACGCAGATCTACACCCACGTGACGACCAGCCGCCTCCTCGACGCCTTCGACAAGGCCCACCCTCGCGCTCGTTGAGGCCTCCGCCGGGGCAGGGCGGAGCGAGCAGCCTGTCATAGTTCACACGTGACCCTCGCGCGTTGGAGGGCCACCGCAGCCGGCCGGCGACATGCTCGAAGCCGGCGGGACGTGTGAGTTCTCTGCTCAAACGCTCCGGAGCGACCGCCGCGGGG
>JBAXOU010000040.1:0-18941 GCA_037133115.1 Planctomycetota bacterium
CCGGGCATGTGTATCTCACCGACCGCAGCGGCCGGATCACCGTGATCCGCGACGCACCCGCCCTCGAGGTCGTCGCGGAGAACGACGTCGGCGAGGGCGTCGATGCCACGCCGGCCCCCTCGGGCGATTCGCTCTTTGTCCGCGGCGAACGCCGGCTGTTTCGCTTTGCCGCGCCCTGACCCCGCCGCGCGCCCGCCGCTGATCGCCCGGCCCCCTTTCTTGACAGCCGGCTGGGGCAAGTGTATTAGTGTAGTAATACACCAGTTTTCGGGCCCCCTGGCTTCGCCCGCATGTCGCGACCCGAGCCGCTGTTCGTCGTTCACGCCTCGTCCGGGGTGCCGATCTACCGGCAGCTCGTCGATCAGGTGGAGGCGCTCGTGGCTGGCGGCCGGCTCCGGCCTGGTGACGTGGTGCCGAGTGTGCGGCAGGTCGCGACGGCCCTCGGCATCAACCCGATGACGGTGTCGAAGGCCTGGGGCCGGCTCGAGTCCGACGGCGTGCTCATCCGCGATCGCGGCCGCGGCATGGTGGTGGCGGCGCGGCAGGAGCCGGCGTCCCTCGCCGACCGCCGCGTCGAGGTGCAGCCGCTCGTCGATCGTGCGGTCACCCACGCCCTCCACCTCGGCCTCACGCCCGCGCAACTGCTGGCCATGGTGCGGGAGTCCCTCAAGGAGCATCGGTCATGCATGATTCGCCCTTCGTGATCGAAACCGACGGCCTTGTGAAGCGGTTCGGTCTGCGGACCGTGCTTGATGGTGTGACCCTGCGGGTCCCGCATGGGCAGGTGATCGGCCTCCTCGGCCTCAACGGCTCGGGCAAGAGCACGCTCATCAAGTGCCTGCTCGGGCTTCTTCGGGCCGACGCTGGCCGAGCTGCCCTGCTCGGCACCGATTCGTGGCACCTGGCCGCGCGGGAGAAGGCCCTGATCGGCTATGTGCCGCAGGAGTCGATGCTCTATCCCTGGCTGACGGTGCGGCAGACGGTCGCCTACGTGTCGAGCTTTTATCCGGGTTGGGATCGGGCATGGGGCGAGGAGCTCATCCGCCGCTGGGATTTGCCGCTCGGCCACCGCGTGGGCCCGCTGTCGGTGGGCCAGAAGCAGAAGCTGGCGCTCGTCTTGGCTCTCGGCCACCGGCCCGAGGTGCTGATCCTCGACGAGCCGGTGGCGAGCCTCGATCCGGTCGCCCGGCGGTGGTTTCTGGAGACGGTGCTCGAGACCGTCGCTGACGGCGTGGGCACCGTGCTCTTCTCCACCCACATCACCTCCGACCTGGAAAGGATCGCCTCGCACGTGGCGCTCGTGCGGGACGGCCGACTCGAGTTTCACGACGAGATCGACGCCCTCAAGGACCGGATCAAGCGGCTGCGGATCACGGCCCCGGCCGACCTGCCCCGCGACCTCCGCCTCTCGGGCACGCTGCACGCGGCGGTCAGCGGCAGCCAGGCGATCGTGACCATCGACGGCGTGGACGAGCGGCTCATCGCCGACGTCCGCGAGCGGTTTGCGGCCGACGTGATGGTGGACGACCTGAACCTCGAGGAGATCTTCCTCGAACTGCACGACGGAACCCCCGCGGCGCCGGCGGCCACGAGGTGATCCCCATGCAGTTTCTGCGACAGCTCGGGATGGTGCTTGTGGCACTCATCGGCCGCCCCTGGACGTGGCTGACGCTCGGCATCGTATTGCTGCCGTCACTGGTCGTTACGCGGGCAACGCTGTCGCATGTGTCGAAACTGAGCCCCATCGCGGTAGTGCCCGATCCACCGGTGCCATGGAGTGACGGCGCGGCGGTCCGCGACGAGCAACGACGGACGATCAAGGACTGGGACACGTGGCGGTCTATCCAGCACAAGGCAACGCCCGGGGGTGGATCCGAGGTGGTCGAGGCATATCGCGACGGACTTGGCGACTGGGACGAGATGGACCGACTCCCCGCCCTCGAACGGCTCTGGATCACCGGGCGCGGCTATCTCTCGAAGGCCGGGTGGCGGCGGATCGGGGACCGTCCCAAGCTCGAACTCCTGTCGCTACGAAATGTCGAGGGTTGGTATCCCGGCGATACGGATGGGTTCGTCCGTGACGGCCGTGATGCTCTCACGCGGCTCCGCGGGCTGCGACACCTCGAACTCCGTGGCATGGGAATCGACCCAGGCATTCTCTTGCCGACGCTGCCCGCGCTCGAGACGTGCGGGATCGGGCGGTTCAATCTGGAGGAGAACCTTGCCACCTTGGCGGCCGGGTCGCCGGGTCTGAGAACGCTCGCGATCGAGACCGTGCCAGACTTTACGTTCACCCCGGCCATGGTCGCGTCGCTGCGGCGGATGCCGGGGCTGCAAACCCTGCTGGTCGAGGCGGCGAAAGCCCGCGATGACGAGCCCGCGATGCTGCGGCAGGTCGCCGAACTCAACCGCGCACTGCCCTGGGTAAGGGTTCGGCCGGGCAGCTTCTCCCAGGGGCGGGTGCTTGCTGTGCTCATGGCCACGTTTACCGTTGCCGGGCTCGGGCTCGTGTTCTGGTACCAGACGGGAACGCTCCTCGCCACGCCGCTGGTGTGGATGTTGCCGCGGAGGTTTCCGGCGCACGTGTCTTGGCCGATCGCCGTGGCGATGGCCTGTGGCGTCGCGTTCCTTGCATTCTGCCGCGGCCTCGGCGTCGCCTGGTTGCCGGCGCTTGGGCTTGCGCTGTTTGCCAGCGGCGTCCAGGCCTACGGGCCGGTGCTAGGCGATCTGCCGGGCTGGCCTACCCGCATCACGAGATTCGCCTTGGGGGCGGACGCCGTCCTTGTCGCGCTCATCTACGGCGGGTTCACCATCGCGAAGGCCCCTGCCGACTACTGGCTCATTGGCGGCTGGCCGCCCACCGCGGTCGCCCTCATCGTGGCTGCGACTGCGAGCGTTGGTTGGAAGATCAGCCGGCTCGGTCGGCTGCCCCGCATCCTGGCTGAGGGCGATCGAGAGGTCGTGCTGGCGAGGAGTATCGAAGGCGGATTGGCACTCCCACGGGCGCGTGCGCACAAACCCGGGGGCCGCTTCGACCCGCGGTGGTGGCTGCACGATGCGGCGATCGACCGGCAGCTGGCGCGGTCACTCCCTACGCCGATGTTCACCGCGGGATGGTTCGCCGGAATCCTGCGGCGGAGCCTCAACCACAGCCAAGGTTTGGTAGTGGGCTCATGCATCGTCATCTACATGGTCACCGTGCCTGTTCTCGTGCGGTTTCTCACGAGTTCTTCCCGAGAAGCCGCGTCGTGGATGGATGGCATGCCAACAGCGCTTGCCGCAGGAGCCTGGCAAGTTGCCCTCGTGGCGCTGTCTTTCACATGTTCCATGTGGTGGGCGCGGCAAAGCAGCCTCGCAGCCGACTTCCTCCGGCCCGTGTCGCGGCGCGACTACTGGGTAGGCGTTCGTGCCGCGATCGGCCGCGACCTGATCGCGCCGCTGGCGGTTGGCGCGGCACTCCTGGTGGGGGCGGCGAGCTGGTGGGGCCAGGGGAACCCGCTTCCCTGGGTCGTGTCGGCGCTCGGCTTTGGCGGCTTCGTGGCGATGGCTCCCGTGTTACTGCTTCTGATCGCCACAGGTCGAACGCTCGTCACGAGAACGGTCGCCGGCACATTTCTCTTCGCGGCTGGATTCGGGCTGGCCTATGCGGTCACAGAATCGTTCCGGCACGTCTGGTACGGCGGGGCGCACCATGGGTGGCGGGCCGTCGCGGGGGCCGTCGTGCTTCTCGTCGCCGGCCTCACGATCCGCGCCGCCGTGCTCTGGCGGATCGAGGATCGCGAGATTGGCTGACGGCGGCGGCCTGCCGGGAAGTGATCATCGCCAAGGCGGTCCGTAAGGTGGCGACACTGGTGCCGATCGACTCGAAGCCCGCCTGGGGCCACTGCCAGCCCCTCCCGGGTCACGGTTGGCAGATGTCAACAACTTCATGCTCCCGGTCGTGGCGCGATCGAAGCCATTTCCGCACGGTTCTTCCGAGCGGTGAGTCGTCGGTGAGGCGAGACGTATCTCCCACAGCAAACACCGAACCGCGAGCACCAACCATGGCATCAGCTCGTTGCGCAATCTTCTCGGTTTTCTTGTCCAGGACGCGAGTGCATAGTATGCCCACTATGATGTCCGAGACATTTCGTTCAGCAGGAGCCTTTCAGATGAACCACGCTCTCGCATCGCACGCGTCGCGACCGGATCGACCTGCAGGCACTCGCGGTTTCACGCTTGTGGAACTCCTGGTCGTGATCGCGATCATCGCCACGCTCGTCGGCCTGCTCCTGCCGGCCGTGCAGGGGGCGCGTGAAGCGGCCCGGCGGATCTCGTGCCGCAACAAGATGCGGCAGGTGGGCCTGGCGGTCCACGTCACCAACGACACCAAGAACTTTCTGCCCCCGCTTGCCGCACCGTCGTCGTCGCATCCAGTTTCGGTTCCGGGGCCGTACAAGGGTGCGATCGGCTTCACCGTGTTCTCGTGGCTCCTGCCCTACCTGGAGGAAGACTCGCTGTTTCGGCAGGGCAATCGCAACGTGAACACGGCGATTCCCGGAGCGCCTGGCGACGGCCGCATGTATTCGGTGCCTGTCGCGACCTATCGCTGCCCGTCGGACTCGTCCAACGAAGGGGGGCTCTCCCGGACCGAGAACGGGAACGCCGACGAGTGGGCGGTGGGCAACTACGCCGCCAACTACAACGTGTTCGGTAGTCCGCTCGCGGCCACGCCCAACGATCGCCTGCAGGGGCGGTCGCGGATTCCCCAGACATTCGCCGACGGCACGTCGAAGGTCGTGATGCTCGCCGAGCGGTATGGCACATGTGGGAGCGGCGGTTCGCTTCAGGACGCCCGCACCGCCGGCAGCCTCTGGTCCGACTCGAACACCCGCTGGCGGCCGGTCTTCTGCGTGAACAACTTCGAGCAGACGCCAACGACGGCCGGTTACGCGCCGTGCGAGATGTTTCAGGTGGCGCCCCACTGGCTTACGGGCTGCGACACCACTCGGGCTCAGACTCCCCATCCCGGCGGGATGAGCGTGACGATGGGCGACGGCAGTGTTCGCGGTGCGATTGACTCGATGGACCCGCAGACCTGGGTCGCGGTCTGCGATCCGCGCGACGGACAGTCCCCGGGCGATTGGTGAATCGGCGAACGGCGTGGTTCGCCACACGAGGCTCACGTCGCCGGGCGGCGGGCCACCGGTGAGACTTCTTCGAGCCGAAACTCCTTGCGGCTCAGCGCCTCGTAGTGATGACCGATGTCGATCTGCGCCCCCTCCGTGACCCGATTGCCATGGTCGTCGAGGCGGGCGTTCATCGTGGCCTTCTTGCCACTGCGGCAGATGGTCTTGATCTCGATGAGGTTGTCGGCCCAGGCCAGCAGGTACTTGCTGCCCGCGAACGGCTCGCCCTGGAAGTCGGTTCGGATCCCGTAGCAGAGCACCGGCACCGAGAGCTGGTCGCAGACCCGTGTCAGCTGGAGCACCTGCAGCGGGGCGAGGAACTGGGCTTCGTCGATGAGCAGGCAGTGCACCGGGCCATCCGCCTGTGATTGCTTGACGGCTTCGTAGAAGTCGTAGGCGGCGTCGAAGGCGATCGCTTCCTTCGTGATGCCGATGCGGGAGTGGATGAGATGCGCGCCGCTGCGGTTGTCGATGGCCGGCGTGTAGAGCAGGGTCCGCATGCCCCGCTCTTCGTAGTTGTGGGCCGACTGGAGCAGCGTCGTGCTCTTGCCCGCGTTCATCGCCGAGTAATAGAAATAAAGTTGGGCCATGGGTTCTCCAGTGTCACGGCTTACCCCTCGGGCGCACAGCCCCGCGGCCTCGTCGCCGCCCGGAAGCGCTCCGCGGCAGGTCGATCCCTTGGGCGAGTAGCTGTCGCTCCACCTGCTCGACCCAGCCACGATTGGCGGCGGGGCTCGCCGGGCTGGGATGCAGGATGCTCATGATCGGCGGGCCGTCGTCTCCGAGCGCTGCCCGGGCCCGAGCCGCGGCGAAGCTGCCCACCCCGATCACCCGCTTCGGCTTGCACCACGTCACGAGCCGTCGCAGGGCCTCGTCGCAGAGTTCAAAGAGTGGCTCTCGCTCCGCGGCGGGGAGCTTGTCGGGCGTGCGGTTCCGCCCCGATGCTTCCATGAACACGAGCGGGCAGTAGTTCGCGACCAGAAAGCGTCTGCTGAAGGCATCTGCCGAACCAAACCGGTCCTGCACCCAGCCCCACACCCGGCGGCCACTCACCTCGCTCCGCGTGCAGGCAAAGCCCTCGATCGGCCGCTTCGGATGCACGCTCTTCGGCTGGTCCACCTTCGCCTCGATCCCCAAGAACTCGCGGACGAGTCCGACCTCGCCAAAGGGCACGCCCGTCTGGGCCATGCCCCACGGTCCCGGGTTCATTCCCAAGAGGAGCGCATCGACCCCCTGTCGCGCATACCGCTCGAGATAGGCCTCGTGGCTCCGACGCGCGTAGATGAGCGGGTTGTAGGTGCAGGCGGTCGGCGAGCGGAACACGAGAGCCTCTGTCTCCCGCGCGAGCCAGCGTGCGACGGCGATGGGCTTCATGAAACGACCACGGCACAAGAGTCCGCACGGGGATACGTGCGGGATCGTACGGTATCTGCCCCGTGAGCCTCCTGCGAGCCTCCTGCCGCAGTTCCCCGAATCAGGCCGACCAATCGGGTCGGCGTTTCCGCCGCGTGGATGCGGCTGAAACGCTGCGGTAAGATAAGGACGATCGGCGCTGGGCCGAATGCCGAATGCCGCTGGAGTCGTCGGCTTGACCGCGCCCCAATCGCCTGTGCCGAAGCCCGCCCGCCCGCTCGACGGCTGGATCACGCTGCCGGTCGACCTCGTGGGCCGACTGACGGCCTTTCGTGGCCGTGTCCGCCGGATCAAGTTCTTCGAGGCGGCCTGCGCGGCCTGCGGCGGCGTGGCCCTCGCGTTCCTGGTGATCTTCCTCTGCGACCGCCTCGGTGAGACGCCTGTCCTCGTTCGCACCGTGATTTTCGCAGCCGCACTGGCCGCCTGTGTGGCGGTGCCGCTGGCGATCGTCCGCTGGGGCTATGGGCTTGGGTCGCTGGAGCAGGTGGCGCGGCTGATCGAGCGACGGTTTCCCTCGGTGGGCGACGAACTGCTTGGCATCATCGATATCGTCCGCACCGGTGCCACAGGGCAGTCGAAGTCGCGGGCCTTGTGCGAGGCCGCCGTGGCGCAGGTCGCCGAGCAGTCGCGGCGGGTCGACTTTCGCGATGCGACGCCCCCTGCGCGGCTCGTTCCCTGGGCGGTGGCTGCCGGCCTGCCGCTCGCCGCATGCGCCGGAATCGCCGCGGTGGCGCCCGACGCCGCCGCCAACGCCTGGGCCCGGCTCGCCGCGCCGTTCGCGGCGATCGAGCGGTTCACCTTCGCCCGCGTCGCCCCGCTTCCGGCGCGGGTGGTGGTGCCGCATGGCGAGTCTGCCGAGGTGCGCGTGGCATTCCGCGACGACACCCGCTGGCGGCCGGACGACGCGGCCTTGTGGATCGGGCGACAGCCCCGGCTCTCGGCGCGGCGCGACGGAGACCACTATGTGTTCACGCTGCCGCCGCAGATTGCCGACGGTCTGCTCACCGTAGCGGCCGGCGATGCCCGACAGCGAGTGTCGCTCGCGGCCGTGCACCGGCCGGAACTCGCCGGGATCGAGGCTGAGGTGGTGCTGCCCGAGTATCTCCAGCGACCGGGCAGCCGCCGGCAGGACATCCGCGGCGGGATGATCTCGCCGGTGAAGGGGAGCAGTGTGTCGGTCGTCGCCACCGCCACCCGCGAGCTCGCCGGGGCGACTGTCGATGGCGAGGAGGTACGGCCCACCGGCAGGGAGATTCGCACGCCGGCCCGGGTCGTCGATGGCGAGGCGAAGGTCTCGCTCTCGTGGCGGGATGCCGACGGTCTCGACGCGGCCGCGCCGCTCGAACTCCTGATCGCCGCGCGGGCCGACGAGCCGCCGATGGTGGTGATGCTCGACGTGCCACAGACGCGGGGCATCCTCCTGGAGACCGACACGCTGAAGTTCAAGGTCGCGGCCCGCGACGACTTCGGGATTCGTCGTGTGGGCCTCGAATGGGAGGGGCTCGCCGACGCCTTTGCGTCGACCGGATCCGCGGGCGACGCCGCGGCGTTGGAAAAAGGCGAGCGGATCCTGCAGGCGGGTGGCGGCGACGTGGAGTCGCTCGATGCCGCGGCGACGTTCTGCCCCGACGCCCTCGGGATTCGACCGCAGCCGATCGCGATCCGGGCCTTCGTCGAGGATTACATGCCTGGCCGCGGTCGCGCGGTGTCGTCACCGCTGGTGCTCTACGTTGTCGATCGCGCGGAGCATGCACTCGTGCTCAACACGAGGCTTCAGCAGTTCCGCCAGCAGGCGAGCGAGGTTCGGGACCGCGAGATGGGCCTGCTTGCCACCAACAAGGAACTGCGGAAGTTGCCTGCCGAGCAGCTGGCGTCGCCTGAGTCGCGGGGCCGGCTCGAGGCACAGGCTGCGGCTGAGGAGGCCAATGCACGCCGGCTCGAACGGCTCGTCGACGAAGGGGCCGAACTCGTTCGCGAGGCGCTCAAGAATCCCGAGTTCGAGGCGAACACGCTCGAGCAACTCGCCGAAGACATTCAGACGCTCGCCGACATCGCCGAGAGCCGGATGCCCGGTGTGGCCGACCTCCTCGCGCAGGCGGCGAGTGCGCGGCGCGGCGGCGACAAGCCACAGGCCGGCGATCCTCAGCCCGCCGAGGGGAAGCCGTCGCCGGGCGAGCAGAAGCCGAGCGAAGGCAAGCCGGACGAGCAGGCGTCGTCGCAGCAGCAGCCTGGTGGCGAGTCGCCACGGGTGGGTGAGCAGCGGGAGCAGCCAGGCGGCGGTGCGGCCGACGGGAGCGAGGATGCCCCGCAGGAAAAACCGCCGATTCCGCAGGTCGTGGACACCGAGTCGTCGCAGCAGCCGAAGGGCGAGGCCCAGGGCGGAGGCAAGCCCGGCGGGCCGGGCCGGCTTGGCCTCCCCTCGACGCAGGCCGGCGTGGCGCCGCCCAAGGAACCCGAAGAGCAGGAGGAGCTTGCGGCCGACGAGGCGCTCGATGAGGCGATCGCGAAGCAGGAAGAACTGCTCGCGGAGTTTGCGAAGGTGGCCGACGAACTCGCGGCGGTGATGGCGCGGCTCGAGGGGAGCACGTTCGTGAAGCGACTCAAGCTCGCCTCGCGGGAGCAGGGGGAGATCGGCAGCCGGATCGCGGCGATGGCGGCCGAGGCATTTGGCAAGGCCGATGGGCAGCCCGCGCCGGTGAAGCGGGCGCTCGGCGACGTCCGCGATCAGTCACTGCGGGAGACCGACAGGATGTCGGCCCTGATGGATGACCTGCAGGCCTACTTCGACCGTCGGCAGCTGCCCGCCTTCCGCACGGTGCTCGAGGAGATGAAGGAACTCGACACGCTCGGCAGCCTTCGCCAGCTCTCCGATGACGTCATCAAGGAGGCGGGCATGTCGATCGCGCAGGCGGAGTTTTGGTCCGACACGTTCGATCGGCTCGCCGATGACCTCGTGCCGCCGCCGCAGGGTGAGGAGAGTGGCGAGGCGGGCGGACCGCCGCGGGAGAGCGTGCCGCCGGAGGTGGTGCTCGAGGCGATGAAGATCCTCGAGGAGGAGGTCAACCTCCGCGAGGAGACCCGCGTGGCCCAGCAGGCGAAGAACGCGGTGGCTGCAGACGAGTACGCGGCCCAGGCGGAGAACCTCGCCGACCGCCAAGACGCGCTGGCCGACCGGGTGGTCGATCTCGTCGATCGGCTCCTGGAGCAGCCCGATGGCGAGCAGGCGTTCGGCCAGGAGATCCAGCTCTTTGAGAAGGTTGAGCAGGTGATGGCGGAGGCGACCGACACCCTCGCCACGCCCGACACCGGCCCCAAGGCGATCGGTGCCGAGACGGAGGCGATCGAACTGTTGCTCGCCGCCCAGGCGGCGGCCTCGAACGGTGGCGGAGGCGGCGGTGGCGGCGGCGGGGGTGCGGGCGCCACGCCGGGCGGCGGTGGCACCGGCACGGCCACCAGCGCCGCGGTCGCGCTGGCCGGCCGCGGCAACCGCAGCGGCCGCGGCGAGGGGGGCGAGAAGGATCAGGCCACCGGCACGAGCGGCCGGGTGTTGCCCGAGGAGTTTCGCGCTGGCCTCGACGCCTACTTCAACAAGTTCGAGAAGGAGCGAAGGTGATGGTGCGGCGCACGATCCTCGGCATCGCGATGGTGGCGGCGGCGATGACAGCCCGCGGGCAGGGGCCGGTCGTCCGCTACGGCGATCCGGTGCCCCGCGATGTCCGCGAGATGTATGACGCCGGGTTGCGGTATCTCATCAAGACGCAGGATGACAGCGGCGCGTGGAAGGACGGTCAGGCCGGGCCCGGGGTGACCGGCATGGCGGTGATGGCGCTGCTCGCCTCGGGCGAGGATCCCAACCATGGACCCTATCGGGTGCCGATCCGCAAGGCGCTGCGGAGCATGATCGTGTCGCAGAACGCCGAGACGGGCTTCCTCGGGTCGGGCCAGGGGCACGACAGCATGTACCAGCACGGCTTCGGCATGCTGGCCCTCTCCGAGGCCTATGGCACCGTCGATGACCGCACACTCTGGACGGAAGCCTCGGCCGGCGGACAGAAGGGTCGGCCGATCGGCCAGGCGCTCGAACTGGCGGTGCGGTGTGCGGTGACGAGCGCGAAGAACAACCCGCACGGTGCCTGGCGGTATTCACCAGATGCCAAGGACGCCGACACGTCGGTGAGCGGCGCGGTGATGATGGGCCTGCTCGGGGCACGCAATGCCGGCCTCGAGGTGCCCGATGAGACGATCGACAAGGCGATCAAGTACTACGCCTCCATGGCCGGCCCCAACGGCCAATTCGGCTACTCCGGCGGCCCGGGCGGCGGCAGTGATGCCGTGACGAGCATCGGCGTCCTGGTGATGGCGATCGCGCGGCAGAAGGCCCTGCCCCAGTACGTCAAGTCGTCGACGTATCTCAAGGGTCGGTCGCTCGGCAACGAGCAGGCGGGCGCGGAGGGCTATCCGACCTACACCCGCTACTACCGGGCGCAGGCGCTCTTTCAGGCCGACGTCGCCGTGTGGGAGAAGTGGAATGCCGGTCTCGTGAAGGAAATGAAGGCGATGCAGGCCAAGGACGGCAGTTTTGCGGGGTTCGCCGGCCGTGGCGGCGGGTTTGGCGGCACCGTCGACACGTCGCTGGCGCTGTTGTCGCTCGCGGTCAACTACAAGTTCCTTCCGGTGTACGAACGATGAGACGTGCAGGCTCGCATCGATGGCGCACGAGTTTCGCGGCGGCGATCGCCATCGCGGCGATCCCGTCGGCTGCACTGGCCGACGAGGATCCTGTCGTCCAGTCGGCGGACGAGGCCATCGAGGAGTTCGTGCCGGACAATGAAGAGCTTGGGTTCGACCTGCTGGTGGAGGGGCTGATCGAAAATGGCCCGCAGCCTGCGCCGGCGGCTCCCGCCGGCGGGTTCCTCGGCCTGGGCCTGCGGGCGATATTCAACGCGATCGCGCCTCAGCCTCAAGCAGTGCAGCAGGCGATTCCGGCCGATGAAGCCGAGGACGGCGAGATGCCCAAGGACCCGGCGCAGGCCCAGTTGTGGCAGCAACGGAAGCAGATTCGCCAGCAGGCCAAGCACATGGAGCAGCTCTTTCAGCCGGTTCTCCGGACCGAACTCGAGATGGTCCGCCAGGCCTGTCCAAAACTTTCTCCGGAGGCGCGGCAGGAGGTGCTCGCGGCTGGTCGGGCGGCGGTGACCAAAACGGCGCTCGAGTTTGCGACCCGGCAGATGCTCGGCGGTCAGCCCCGGCGGGCCTTCGACGCCCGGCGAAGCATCCAGCTTCCCATCGCCCAGACGCTCGAGCCGCACGCCTCCGCCGAACAGATGGCCACCTACAATCGCGAGCAGGCGGCGCGGATGGCCCGCCGCGCCGAGGCTGCCCGCGTGGCGATCATCGCCAAGCTCGATCGGCAGCTCGACCTCTCGGCGGCGCAGCGGCGGGCGATCGAAGACGACCTCGAGGCCCGCTGGGAAGAAGCCTGGCTCCGCGAACTCGATGATACGGGCATGGTGATCAACAATTTCCGGCCTGCGCCCGACTACGCCAACGGCTGTATCGAGCCGCACCTCGACGACGCTCAGCGGGACGAGTGGATGCAGTGGCGAAAGGCCGCCGGCATGGCGGTGGTCGGCAGGCACGTCGGCTGGAACTTCGATGGCCAAGGACTCCATCAGGAGGATGACTGGTGGACGCAGGGAGCTTCGCCATGAGACGTGTGTGGCGACTCTGGGAATGCGCGGCGCTGGTTCTCGTTGGCGCGCCGGCGTGGGCTGAGGACGATCGTGTCATCGAGGAGCCGCCTACGCCTCAGGCCCAGGGAGAGCAGCAGCACCTCATCGATCTCGGCACCAACTTCGACGCCAACCTCTTCGAGCAGCAGGGCAATGGCTGGGTGCTGCGCGGCAACGCGAACGTTGTGATGCCGCAAGGGCAGTTGATTCTCAATGGTCGCCGCATGATCCTCCCGGGCGGGATCGCCGTTGCCGAGGAGCAGCCGCCCGAATCGCCGACATTCTCCCGGGCGCGGATCCTCGGTGAGAAGCGACTCGAGCGGATTGCCGCGTCCTGCGACCTGACCG
Organism: Planctomycetota bacterium; assembly: GCA_037133115.1. Lineage (GTDB taxonomy): Bacteria > Planctomycetota > Planctomycetia > Pirellulales > UBA1268 > QWPN01. Next base: position 12,662 of record JBAXOU010000040.1, read on the forward strand.
ATACCCAGCGGCGGAAGCTCCGCCTGGCGATGGAATCCGACATCCGCCGGTTTGCCACCGTTGTCGACACCACGCGGGCGAAGTACGCCGGTGTCAGGGTGAACCTCAACGATCAGGAAGGCCAGAAGAAGTGGCACCAGTTCCAGCAGGACGTGCAGGAGTGTCGGCAGTTCCTCCGACGGCTGTTCGACTCGGGATCGCTGTTCGCCGCCGCACTGCCCGCGACCCTCGACCCCGCCCAGGTGGCGGGCATTGACGCGGAGATCAATGCACGCCGGTCGTTTCGCTGGCGGACCATGGTCGTCTCGACGCTCTCAAAGATGGACGACATGCTGGGCCTGACCCAGGCCCAGCACGACCTTCTCGCGGAGGCGCTGCTGCGGAACGAGCCAGCCTTGCGCCTCGATGAACTCTCGCCCGAGCAGGAGAATGCCCACCTGCAGCTGAACCTCGTCTACATGGTTCTCTCCGGGGTCGACCAGGGGCGGCTCCAGAAGGCGACGAGCGAGCGGCAGTGGCGGACGCTCGCCTTGCTCATGAACCAGGGCAAGTCGATGCGATCGTGGATCGAGCAGCAGGGCATCCTGGAAACTGGCGAGGTGTCTGACGCGGCGCCGAACGGGGATGGACGGAGGCCAGTGCGGCCATGACCCTCGGCACGTGCCGCGATGTGTGGGCGTGCCTCCTCGTCATCGTCGGGTTGACCAGCCCCGCAGCCGGCGACTCGCCGCCGATCGAACTGGCGCACGGTGGCCGGCTGCCCGGTCGCATCCTCGAGACGGACGATCCGGCGGTGGTCCGCGTCGCGGCGGACCTGTTCGCTGAACCGGTCGAGTTCGTGGCCGCGGTGGTGCATCGGGACGGCGAGGCCGCCGACGAGCTGCCACGACTCAAGGGCCTCCCCGGCCGCGTCGGACTCCTGACGTCGGGTGAGACACGGCTGCTCGGCTGCCTGGCGGCATGCGCGGATGGCCGGGTCGGCTGGCAGTCGCTCGGCGCGACGCGGCCGGTGGCGTTCGCTGGGAAGAATGCCGCCACGTCGATCGACTACCTCGGGCTCGATGTCGTTGGTGGCCCGGGCGTCACGCTGACCCGCCAGGGCCGCTCTGGCGACTGGACCCTCGTCGACGTGATCGCGGATGGCCCTGCGGCCCGCGACGGCCGGCTCCGCGTTGATGATCGGGTGGCGACGATCGCGGAGGGAGCCTTCGGCAGGCCCGTCGACCTGGCGACGGCGAAGGCCGACTCGGTCAGGCTGCTCCTCGTCGGTCCGGTCGGCTCGATGGTGCGGCTCGGTGTGTTGCGGGAGGCCGGCACCGAAGAGATCGTGCTGGCCCGCGATCTCCAGGGCCGCGATGACCTCGCCGGCGCCGCTGCCAAGGACGTGCTTGATCGCGCCCTTGCCGTGCAGCAGACGCTCGGCGGGCACTCGATCCCTCGACCGGCGACGGTGCACCTCAGCACCGGCGAATCGTTCGCGTGCGAGGTGCTTGGCGCGGATGAACGCACGGTCCGGGTCGGTCTTGGCGATCGTGGCGACCTCAGAATCCCTGGCGACAGCGTGCGGGCCCTCGAACTCGCTTCGGCGGGCGTGCGGCCGATCCTCAAGCAGAAACTCGCGAGGCTCCTCACGGTGCCGCGAACACAGCAGGCCTCCCCCCCCACCCACGTGGTGCGGATGGTGGGGGGCGACTATCTCCGCGGCAGGCTTGTCGGTATCGATGCCGAGACCGTTCGCTTCGAAGTGGCCGGCGAGGTCAAGTCGTTTCCGCGCCGCGACGTCGCCCGAATCATTCGCCTCATGGAGTCGGACGAGGCTCCGCCCCGCCTCCGCGCGGCGCTGGCCGACCGCGGCGGGCTGCCCCTCGTCGTCGTGGGCGGTGACGGTCGGCGGCAGGCGGTTGCGGCCACCGGGATGCGGGCGGATTCCGTCGTCGGCGAGAGTTCGGCCCTCGGGTTGACGACCATTCCGCTTGCCGGCGCGGCGAAGGTGCTCCTCGGCGACGCGATCGACGAGGTGTTGGCGGCGGAACTGCCGTATGCCCAGTGGGTGCTCCGTCCATCGCCGTCAGCCAAGGCGTCTGCTGGCGAACGGAGCCCGTGAGTTTCAGGCCGCCGGCGTGGGCAGAAGTTCGGGAGCCGTTGGCTCTGACTTCGTACCCGGGGCGGCGGGAAGTTTTGCCGGCACTGGTTCGGCCCGGGTGGCCGGGTCGCGGGCCGGAAGTTGCGTGGCCGGTGCATCGGCGCCAAGTTCGGCGAAGTTCTGCGAGACCGCCCCGCGGCTGAAGACGCCGGGCCGCGAGTGACCGTAGTCGAGGTAGAGGCTCGCGTCCCGCTGGCGGGCCCGACGGTGGGCGTCGAAGTAGGCCTTCCCCGGCCACGGCCCTTCGGCGAGAAACACGCCGTTGTACTCGAGCAACGATCCCTTGCGGAAGTGAAGCTGCGAGATCGAGCGGTTGTAGTCGACGAGCGACCGATAGTAGGAGCTCTCCGCCTCGGCACGCCGCCGCTGGGCGTCGAGCAGCTGGTCGAAGGTGACGGTGTTGGCGTCATAGGCGGCCTGCACGGCCTCCACCTGTCGCTCGGCGGCGACGCGACGATTGAAGTTGGTCTGGGCGAGGGCGAAGTTGGTGTCGACGTTGCGGACCGCCTCGACGAGGGCGTGCGAGGCCTCGAGTTCTTCGTCCTGGAGCCGGGCCCGTTCGCGGGCGAGTTGCAGTTGGAAGTGCCGAACCGTCGCCAGCTCGCGGCGGAAGCCGAGCGGCATCTGGAACTGGGCCCCCGCCTGCCATTCCTGGAACCGACCGCTGAACAGGGTGGAGTAGGCATCGGTGCCAGCCAGCGGATCGGCGTTGTTCGACTCGTAGGGGTTGTAGTTCTGGTTGATGAGGTCCTGACCCATGCCGAGGAACCGATAACGGCCTACCATGTCGAGCCGCGGCAGAATCAGATTCTTCGCGGCTACGAGTTCCAGCTCCCGCTCCTTGATCACCCACTTTTGCTTGCGGAGTTCCGCCGATCGGGAGAGGGCCTCGACGAGCGACTGCTGCCAGTCGAAGGAGATTCGGGCCGTCGTCGGTTCGTCGGCGGGGCGGATCAGCCGGCCATCGCTGGCCGAGATCCCCATCATGTATCGCAGCCGGTTTTCACAGCGGTAGACGTCGGTGAGCGCCTGCTCCACTTCGCTGCGGAAGAAGAAGTACTGCTCGCGGGCCTGAGCCTCCTTGTCGGCCTCGCCGCCGCGTGACTGCTCGACGTAAAGGGCGTGGACCTTCCGCCACGCCTCCAGCGAACTGTCGCGGCCGGCCTTGCGGGCCTCGAGATTGCGGTAGGCGAAGTAGAGTTCCCAGTACGACTGTTCGGTGTCGCTGATGAGGTTGCGGACACCGGCCTCGAAGTCGGCCAGCGAGATGTCGGCATTGATTCGGGCAAGGAGCACGCCGCGGAACAAGGGCCGGCCGTAGAGGTTGTCGAACGGATCCGGGCCGGCGATCCGGTTGTAGGTGACGCCGGCGCCCTGCAGCAGCGGCTGGTTGAACGAGAAATCGTAGTTTGTCGTCCACGTGGACGGCACCTGACGTGAGCCAATGTTGTTGTTGTCGTAAAGCGTCGAGTTGGCGAAGCCCCACGTGGCACCGGTGGCCGTCCGCTTCGAGAGGCCGGTCGACCAGTTGCCGGTGTCGCCCTTGAGGTTCTGTGGAAACAGGGCGCCGACGAACGTCTTAAAATTCTGCGGCTTGTTGATCCGCTCCCAGGTGAGCGAACTGGTGAGCTGGGCGTCGAACAGCGCCAGGGCGGCCTCGACGCCGCGGAACGGCTCGGTCTCGGTGATCGCCGGGTCGTAGATGGTCGGCGTCTGCTGGGGGCTCGTGAGCAGCGACACGGCCGGCTCGCCGGTCTGCGGGCGGGGGCCGCCGAAACTCGCGAACCGGCCGCCGAGATTGCGGAGGACCTTGCCGTTCTCGAGCGAGGTGCGGATCGCCTCTTCGAGCGACAGTTCCCAGATGTTGTCGAAGCTCGGGTTCGAGAGCGTCAGCGGCTCGACGGCGCCGGCTGCTTCATCGAGCGGCGGCTGGTCGCTGTCGGGATACTCGAGTTTCTGGATCGACCCCACGTAGTGCGACAGGTCGCCGTCTTCAAAGAAGTAGAAGGGCTGCCGCGGCGCACAGCCACTCGCGACGAGCGTGAGGCTCGTGATGGCCACCCAGAGTTGTCTTGCGAGTCGCTGCACGGCGGACACCGGCGGGGGCCGGCGGTCTCGGGGTCGAAACCTGTCTCAAAATGCCGCCGCTGCGCCCAAGGGGACTTCGCCGCTGGTGAAAGCGGCGGCGTCCCGACACGTCGCCCCCCGACTCCGTGTCCGCACCGCATGCACCGAGGCGCAGCGGCAGCACGTCTGGTATCGGCCGACATAGCCCGCAAACTTGGAACAATCGTCAAACTCGACGTGCGTGCCGGCAGGCTGGGCAAGCTGGTCAACGAACGATCAGCGGTCGGGCCATCCCGGGGTCGCGGAGTCGCTCACGGCTTCTCCATCCCGCCAGACGAACCGGGCCGAGACCCCTGGAAAACGGGCGATCATGGCCGGGCCGCGTTCGTGCCCCAGCACGCTCGCCGCCGTGGCAACCGCGTCGGCTGTCGTGCAGTCGGGTGCGATCACCGTGACCGCCGCCGGTCCGTCGACGCCCAGGCCTGTTCGTGGATCAACGATGTGGCTCCACCGCCGACCCTCGATCTCGACGAACTGCCGTGCGTCGCCAGAGGTGGTGATCGCGGCGTTCTCCAGCACGACCACCTGGCCGGCTCGGTCGCCCGGCATCGGGGCCACCTCGATCCGCCAGCCGTCGGTTCCCGGGGGCGCCGCTGAAACGGCCACGTCGCCCGACGCGTCGACCATGGCCGAGGCGATGCCGCGGCCGGCGAGCACTGTGAGCACGCGGTCGGCCGCGTAACCCATGCCGATACCGCCCGGGTCGAGCCGCATGCCGGGCCGCGTCAGCGACACCGTGCGGGCCTTGCGGTCGAGCACGACCGCATCCTGGCCGACCGCGGCGAGGGCAGCGGCGAGTTTCTCTGGCCGAGGCAGGTGGCCGGAACGGCGCGACTGCCGCCAGAGCGTGGTGAGGGGCCCGACGGCGATGTCGAACGCCCCGTCGGAGAGCTCACGGATCTCGTTGGCCCTCGCAAGCGTGGCCCAGAGGTCATCGCTCACGGAGACGGGCTCTGGCGTCGGGGCGGCCGCCGACAGCCGCGAGAGTTCGCTCTCCGGGTCGTAGTCGGAGAGGATGTGTTCGAGTCGCTCGGCCTCCGCGAAGCCCGCGGCGATCGCCTGCTCGCCGTGCTCCCGGTCGCGGGCGTGAACCGTGATCGTCCAGGCCACGCCCATCAGCGGCCTGGTGGCGGCGACCCGCACCGTGGTGGCGTCCGCGGCGGTGGGCGGTCCGTGCATGGCGGTGCCGCGACCGCAGCCCGCGCAGGCCAGGACCGCTGCCGCCAGGGCCAGTTCGCGATACACTGCCGTCACCATGAGCGATGCCCCTTCGAGTCCCGCCGTCACGATCGCATTTGAGTGCACGCCGCTGCGGAGCGTGCCCCGGTTCGACATCCCGCTCGACGCCTCGCCGGTCTACCGGCTCAGGCTCGAGCGGATGCAGCGGGCCGTGGCTTCTCACGGCACCCGCAACGCCTACTACCTTACCGACGGCGGCTGCACCTTCCGATTCACCAACGATCCTGCCCTGGGCTGGGTGCAGTTCCGGTTCGAGGGAACGCTGCTCACCGACGACGCTGACGCCCGGACGATCGGCAGCGATCTCGATATCGCCCTCGACCAGGAAACCTGCGACTGGCTCACGCAGCCGGCGGTCGAATGGCTCAAGCTCGCCGCGAAGCATGCCGTGGAGATCGAGTTCGACCGCTACATCGCCGCGGGCGATCTCTCCCGGGCGCTCGAGCGGCTCGCCCGTGAGCAGGCCGCGAGCGACGCCGCCGGCGGCTACCTGGGCATGAACCTCTGATACGGGTTCACACGTGTTCCGGAGGCGTTCGCGAGGCTCGGGGCTGCCCGTGCCATCTCGCCGGACGTTCGCTCCGGGCATCCTGCCCTTCACTCACTCGAAGGAAACCTCGCTTCGCCCTCCAGGCTCCGCTCGGTTTCCTACGCCGCTCGATTGGCACGGGCAGCCCCTCGCAGCATCCACCCCGGCATGTGATTCCGGAAGGGGAAGCAGCCGGATCGGAGGCACGCGCAGAAGCCGGTGACACTTGTGGACGCTGGGCG
>JBAXOU010000041.1:0-18924 GCA_037133115.1 Planctomycetota bacterium
AAGATCACAGGCACGTAGCCTGGACAGATGAGCCGGTCAGATTGCCGTCGGCGAGCGATTTCTCGTCGCGACGGTGATGGGTGCTTGCAGTAGCTGTTTTTGAGTGAACCTTTCAGCGAGGCGGAGGCTATCCGGTAAGAAACCATGATGTCAAGGGTGTCGTAAAACTTTTTTTCAGGCTCGAGATTTGGCCGCGGCGGGCCGCTTAAGCCACGCATTCCGGAAACGCGGCGCGTGACGGACGAACCCGGCGTGACGGCCGTGCCGGCCAGGCGAGCCGCCGGTCGCTGCGCGGCCGCCACCTGCCGATACCTCCCCATAGACCGCGGGCGGCGGGCGCCTGGCCGGCAGCCCACCCGCATGGAGCGTTTTCGATGGCAAAAGACACCTGGCGACTTGTCACCCGGGGCACGGACGGCGAACTCGTGATTCACGACTTCGACTCGGCCGATGGAATCCTTCGGACGCACCTCTCGATCGGAGCCGACGACTGCAGCACCGATCTCGACCTTCGCGGTGCTCCGATCTTCCGTACGCTCATCGGCCCCATGCCCGAGGGCCGCAACATCGTCCGCTACGAGACGCCTGAGGTGTTTGAGGCGCTCACCAAGGAGTGGGCCACTCCCAAGGCACCCCGGCGCCGCGGCCGCAAGGCTCAGCAGCAGGCCACGCAGGCAGAAACGACCGATGGCTGACACGATCTTCGGCAGGATCATCCGCAAGGAGATCCCTGCTCGGATCGAGCACGACGACGACCTCTGCCTGGCGTTTCACGACGTGGCGCCCCAGGCGCCGGTCCATGTGCTCGTGATCCCGAAGAAGCCGATCCCGTCGCTCGCCGAGGCAGAGGCTGGCGATGAGGCCCTGCTCGGCCACCTCGTGATGGTCGCCACGCAGCTGGCGCGGAAGCTCGAACTCACGGACGGCTACCGGCTCGTCATCAACTGCGGCCGCAACGGCGGTCAGTCGGTCGATCACCTGCACGTCCACCTGCTCGGCGGCCGAACCCTCGGCTGGCCGCCGGGCTGAAGGCCATCCCCAGCGCGGGCGCAATCAGGTTTCCAGAGCCGCTCACTGCCACCAGCTCTTGAACCGGTCGAACATGCCTCCCGCCTGTCGGTCAGCGGGCTGCGGGCCGACGGGCGGAGCCGCGGTCGGCACCGGCTCTGGGGCAACCTGCGCAGCCGCCACCGCCGCGTCGGACACGAAGGCCTCGAGAAACGTCGGCCAGTAGCCTTCCAGGCCGACGAGGCAGCTTCCCAAATCCCCGCTCGACCGCTGGTGCTCCAGCAGGCTCACGGCGGTGGTGATTCGCGCCCGCTGCGAGTCGTCGAACGCGAGGTCGAAGACGCGCACGTCGTCGATCTGCACGCGGCCCGGGCCGAGCAGGTCGAGCCGCACGCGTAACGACTCCACCGGTTCGGCCGGCAGAGCATCGACCTGGAGCACGAACTGCGACCACTGGCCAGTGAGCGGCCGACCTCCGGTGAGTCCTCCGATCGCCGCGAACCGGTAATACTCCCGGTCTCCCTGCACGCCCTCGATCGCAATGCGCAGCGGCGGCTGCACCGCCGCGTCGGTCACCCGGAGCCAGGCCGCCACGCTGATCCGACCCGAGGCTGGCGCCGGAAACGGATTGCTCCGCAGCGTCGCCAGCCCGTTGAACGAGGAAAACTCGAGCCCGCGGCCGGGCTGGTCGGGCCCGCCGGCGCCCGGCACGAGCGCCACGCCCCCCCGCCGCGGTTCCACCACTTCCCAGCCCGCGATCGACGCGGCCGGCTTGCCGTCGGTCGGTGCCAGGCCGAGTTCCAGCGCCGGGTTATCGAGGACGTCGAGGGGCACGGGAGTCTCGAGCACCGTCCGCCGCTGCTGGAGCCGTTCAACTCGACCCGCCAGATCACGGCGAACGTCGTCGGCATATTCGGCCTTGGCCGCTGTCACGCTGCAGTCGCCCTCGAGGACCACGCACCGCACGCCCCAGGCGGCCAGCGGCACGATCACCTCGGATCCTCCCGAGGTGGCCAACGACGAGCCGTCCACAGCATCGACCGCCGTGGCTGGCCGGCCGGCCACCGCCAGCCTCGCCGTCACCGGCGCCGCAGCGAGATTCGACACGAGCGCCCACGCCAGCCCCTGCTGCCGACACGCGCGAACGACGAGCGGCTGGTCGGCGCGGACGGCCGCGGCCGCAATCATCGGCATCAATTCGAACGCCGTCCTCGACGGTGTTCGGGGCGCAGCCGAGCAGAGCAGCGTCGCGTCGAAGACCGCTTCCGCATCGACGAGCCCGACGGCCTCCGCGAGACCGCGAGATCCACCCTCTGCCGGCATCACCGTCACCGGCTCGCGGATGGTCGCGGCTCCAAATGGTCCGTGCGGCACCGCGTCTTCAACGTCGATGCTGCATGCCTTCTCGACGAGCACGGTCGCCCTGCGGCGAGACGCCGCAGCCGCCCGCGAGACCGCGGCCGATCGGTTGGCAGTCGCCACCACGGCCCGTTCCCACACGCCGTCGGCCGGTGCGTGCACGCGGGGCCAGACGTAGACCACGCGATCGGCCTCCGGTAGGGCGTGCATCGCCGCGGGGTCGTATCCGGCGAGTCGCACGCGGTCGTCAGCCGCTTCGCCCTCGACGGCCTGACCGGCACCGGCGGGATCGCCAACGGCAAACAGCGTGGTGGGCACGATGTGCAGGGGCCATCGCGGATCGACCGCGGCCACCGCCGCGGCGAGCCGGGCGTGAAACCGGGCGACCTCGGCGCACCTCCAGGCGATCCAGGCTGCGCGGAACGGACCCTCGACGAGTCGCGCGCGTTCACCGAACCTGCCTTCGCCCTCGGCGACGGGCGGCGACGGGAGCGTGGCGGCGAAGCGTGCGAACGTCTCGTCGTCGAGCGGCCAGGCAAGGCCCGGCAGGTGGAGCCAGCCGTCGTGCGGGATCACAACCGCCATGCCGGCGACCGCCGCGGAGCCGCGGAGCCGCCCGGCCATCTCCACGACCACATCCTCGACGGCCTTCTGGACCACCGGGTGAAGCAGGTTGTAGTGCACACCGCCCCCTTCGAGCCGCCGTGGCTTGCCGTCGCGGCCGATGCAGGCGACGCCGAGGCTGGCAGCCCCCTCGGCGAGCGCCGTCTCGACGGCGGGGAGCGGCGCGTCGAACCGGGCTGCGGGAATCATCGTCAGGCCATGCCGGCCGTGCATCCGGGCGGTGGCCGCGAGCAGGTCTCTGTCGAAACTGCCGGCACCCACGTCCCACCGCGGTGCATGCCGCGTGGTCGCGGACGGCCAGGTCGCAGCCCCATCCGCATAGGCCGTGAGCATCGTGCCGCCACCTCCCTGCACCGCGACGAGTTCGGCGAGGTGACGCGATCCCGCCACGTGCGCCGCCCAGTCGACGGCGAGCCGGCCCTCCTGCGGCGCGAATCGCGCCCCACCCCCAAACGCGCGGGCCAGATCGGGCACGTCGGCGAATGCGTGCACTCGACGGGTCGCGACGGCAGAGCGGACCACCAGCGCGGCGGGCGACCGCGGCGACTCCGGTGACAGTCGCGCCGGACCGGCCGTCAACCGCATCCGACCGATCGTCGCCGGAGATCGCGTCGACGCGTTGGCGATCAAGACGAGCGGCTGCTTCGTGGTGGGCCAGAACACGAAGCGGTGCACGGCGAGTGCCGGAGGCGGTGCGGCGACCGGCGGCCGAGCCACCGTGAAGCCCCCCGAGTGCCGCGTCTGCACCACCACGCCAGCGGCGTCCGCCTCCAGCACGACGACGCCGACGGTGGCATCCTGATCGGTTGGATACTCGATCTCGACCGCGTGCGGCAGGCCCGGCTGCACGCCGGCGAGCACGATTCCCTCCCAGGCGGGAGTGCCGGACCGTTCGGCGGGCGGAAGCCGAAGCATCGGGCCGAGCGAGTGGGTGACGAGCGTCGAATGGCCGTGCGGCAGCAGGCCGCTCAGCCGGGGCACCATCGCCGACACGTTGGGCATCGGTACGGCGGGGAGTGGCACGCTCGGGAGTTTGGGGAGCGGCACCGAGGACATCGAAAGGCTGGGAAGCGGCATCTCGGGGAACGGCATGCTGGGAAGACTCACTCCAGGCAGTCGCCGGAGCCGTTCAAGGAGCCTCGGGCTTCCCGGATCGAGTTCGTAGACGGGCTTCCACGGCTCGTTGCCCGCCGGCTCGACGAGCCCCTCACCGAGGGCGACGATTTCGATCGCGCGCGACGCCAGCGGACGGGACCAGCGGAGGCCACCCCGCTCGACGGCCTCGAGCTCGACCACCGACACCCCGTCGTCTGCCGGCAGCGACACATCGAACATGACGGGCGCGAACTCGGTGAATCCGCGGCCGGCCGCCGCCGCGGGGTCGTCGGCGAGCGGCGACAGCGGCGCCGTCTGCGCGGCGACCTCGACCCCCTGCGGGGATTTCAGTCGCATCCGCAGTTCGACCGCGTGCCCGCCCTGAAGCCGCGTGGCGAGAATCGGATCGATGCTCACCCGGAGCCGGTCTCCGGGCCGGTGGACGAGGCCGAGGGTCTCGACGGAGAAGCGGTCGGCGGCATCACCCGATGCGGCCTCCACGTGAAGGGCCTCATCCGCTGGAATCCGCGCCGCAAGCCGGTTGCCGAGGCCGTCGAGCGGCTGCTGCAACGGCGCGGTCATGAGATCGACGATCGGCACGTCGAGCGTGGTCGGCTTGCCTCCATCGGCGGCCGCAAGCCGAGCGACGAGCCGCGACGCCTTCCAATCGTCCACCGTGATCTCGATGCCGTCGCTGGCGATCGCCCGCGGCTGATGGACGCGCACCACCTGGGCCGATTCGTGCGCGTGCGCGGCGGCGTCGGCGTCGGTCGAGAGCGTCCGCCACGAGATCGGCGGTCGCGGCGCCGCCGTGCCGCCGGCCGTGACGATCTCCACCGTGCCGCTCCAGGCCTGGGGCGTGCCGCCTCCCCATTGCACGCGAAGCACCACTGGCCGCGCCTCAGCGACGAGCGCCACCAGCGCCGCGCCAGCCGCGACGGCCATCACCAGCGCGCGGACGACGACCATCGGGCTTTCCATGGTGAGACAGGGCGACCTGCGGGGAGGGCGGATGATAGCGGCCGCCTCCGGGCCGGGCCACGCGGGTTTACCGGGGAAAACCTGCGGAAAACCGTCACTCGGCAAGCGGCATCCCGGCCCCGAGCGGCGCCGTCCAGGCCTGCAGACGATCGCCGGCCGCGGCCGCTTCGGCCAGTGGCCGCAGGTCGTCGACCACCCTCGGGCAGCGGTCGGCCACATCGCAGAGGTCAAACAGGTCGTCGGGCTTGGCGAACAGCCGCAGCACCGGCTCTTGGTGATGCGGCAGCCTGATGAGATGCCACCCCGGTGTGACCACGGCCACCCCTTCCGCTCCGGTGACGATCACGCGATCCCGGGCGGCGATGCTCCAGTCGGTAAACAGGGATGCCAGACTGCGGCCCTGCCACGGCTCGTGCGGTGACACGACCCCACCGGCCACCGACTCGGCCAGCGTCTCGCCGAGGTCGGCGGGCGTCACCAGGCCGCCGTAGCGCTGGCCCGCCATCCGGGCAGCACGATCCACGAGGATCGCCGGCAGACGCACCACCTCGGTGTAGGGCGGGAGCGGCCCGGGGCCGAGGCGACCGTGCAGCCCCAGCGGCATGCCGCGAAGGCCCACGACGAGGATCGTGAAACGGTCGCCCGCCGCATCGATGACTCGGGCGAGGCAGCGGTCAAGGAGCGTGACCTGGCCGGCGAACACGTGCCGCAAGCCGGTGACGAGGTCGGGGTCGGTGTCGGCCGCGACGGCCAGATCGGGCACCGCTGCGCCGGCCGGCGGCGGCGGGTCGTCGGGGTCCACATACGCCTCGCGAAACTCGTCGGCCGCGTCCCACGACATGCCGAGACTTCCGACGTGGCACCAGACCAGGCTGTGCCGCCGCGGTGCCACGACGGCCGCCGCCGCCGCAAACAGCCGGGCACAATGCGACGACGGTTCGTCGGTGGCCTGCCGCGGCGGCGACGCGACAGGCACAGTGGTCACGTCACCCTGACACACGCCGTCGGTACGTTCGGGATCGTCCGTGACGATGGCCACAGGGTGGCGGTCCGCGACGCGAGCCAGCAGGTCCCGCACCGCATCCCGGGGGTCATCCGACGTGGCGACGACGCCGTCAAACACGACCCCGCGTGCCGCCAGCCGGTCGATCGTGGGGGTCGCCACCCACGTCGCCCCGTAGGCCGGGAGAATCCAGGCAGGGAGCCGATCGATCGTGACGACGAGGAGCGGATCGTGCATGCGATGGCGTGGGTCGGGTCCGGCCGGATCGTGGGTTTGCGTCGCCGGGGCGTGGTCAGCGATGCTGTCGCGATCTTTCCCGATCGTACCAGCGGGGTTCCATGGCCACGACCTCCCACGGCTACCGCACGCAGCCCACCGCCACCACGGGCATGCCCCTAGGCATTCCCTATATCGTCGGCAACGAGGCCGCCGAGCGTTTTTCGTTCTACGGAATGAAGTCGATCCTCGTCGTCTTCATGACGCAGCACCTGCTGTCGAGTGCGGCCCGGCCCGACTTCATGACCGAGACAGAGTCGCGAGAGTGGATGCATCTGTTCGTCGCCAGCGCCTACTTCTTCCCGGTCATCGGCGGGATCGTGGCCGATGCCTTCCTGGGCAAGTACCTGACGATCCTCCTGCTGTCGACCGTCTACTGCGTGGGCCACCTCTGCCTGGCGCTCATGGACATGCCCGAGCCCTTCCTGGCGGCCACGCTCGAGCCCCGCGGCTGGCTGCTCGCCGGCCTCGCGCTCGTGGCGATCGGCTCGGGGGGCATCAAGCCCTGCGTGTCGGCGCACGTCGGAGATCAGTTTGGGCGGTCGAACAGTCACCTCCTCGAGCAGGTGTTCGGCTGGTTCTACTTCGCGATCAACTTCGGGTCGTTCTTTTCGACGCTGCTCACGCCCTGGCTGCTCGAGCACTATGGCGCGGGCTGGGCCTTTGGCGTGCCGGGCATCCTGATGGCGATTGCCACGCTCGTGTTCTGGCTGGGTCGCAACCGCTTCGTGCACGTGCCCCCGCGGGGATCGGCCTACTTCGCCGAGACCTTCGGCCCACAGGGGCTGGCCGCGATCGCCAAACTCGTGCCGCTCTACCTTCTCGTGGCGGTCTTCTGGTCCCTCTACGACCAGACCGGCGGCGCCTGGGTCCAGCAGGCCCAGCAGATGGACCGCCGCTTCCTCGGCATCGACTGGCTCGAGAGCCAGATCCAGGCGATCAACCCGCTCCTCGTGCTCCTCTTCATCCCGCTCTTCGGGGTCGTGATCTATCCCGCAGTCGGACGCCTGTTCGACTTCACGCCACTCCGCCGGATCCTCGTTGGCTTCGTGCTGGCGATCGCGGCCTTCGCGATCTCGGCCCAAGCCCAGGGCCTGATCGACGCCGAATCGACCCGGCTGGCGGCGGCCGGGCTGGGCCCGGAGGCGGCCCGCTGGCCGTCGGTGGTCTGGCAGTTGGCCGCCTATGTCGTGATCACAGCGGCCGAAATCCTCGTCTCCATCACCTGCCTGGAGTTCAGCTACACGCAGGCCCCGCCCCAGATGAAGTCGTTCGTGATGAGCCTCTATCTCCTGAGCGTGTCGCTGGGCAACCTGTTCACGGCCGCGGTCAACTTGGTCACCCGCGACGCCACGGGCCACTCCACGCTGACGGGGGCGTCGTACTACTGGTTTTTCACAGGCTGCATGGCGGTGGCGACACTGCTGCTCGTTCCGGTAGTCTTACTCTTCAAACCCCGGACCTACCTCCAGCAGGAGGCCGACGCCACGGCCTCCTGATCCCCCGAACCTGACTTCGACGCCGCGCATTAAGGATCACCGGATGAACACCCCGATTGTCGCCCTGCCCAGTCGCCGCACCTTCCTCGCCGCGGGCGCCTCCGCCGCCGGGGTGCTGGCCGCCACCCCGCTGCGGGCGATCGCCGCCGATGCCGCCCCGGCCACCGTGAAGGAGCCGCTCTACAAGATCTCGCTGGCGCAGTGGTCACTCCACAACACGCTCTTTTCAGGCAAGCTCGACAACCTCGACTTCCCGCGGGCTGCGAAGCAGCAGTTCGGGATCGAAGCGGTGGAGTACGTCAACCAGTTCTTCAAGGACAAAGCCCGCGACGAGGACTACATCGCCGAACTCGCCAAGCGAGCGGCTGACGAGGGCGTGACCAACGTCCTGATCATGTGCGATGGCCTGGGCGAACTCGGCGCTCCGGACGACAAGGCCCGGACGCAGGCGGTGGAGAACCACTACCCGTGGGTCGAGGCCGCCAAGCGGCTCGGCTGCCACTCGATCCGCGTCAACGCCGCGAGCAAGGGCAGCTTCGAGGAGCAGCAGAAGCTTGCTGCCGACGGCCTCGCAAGGCTCTCGGAATACGCCGCACAGCTTGGGATGAACGTGATCGTCGAGAACCACGGCGGCCTGTCGAGCAACGGCGAATGGCTCGCGGGCGTGATGAAGCTCGTCGGCAAGCCGAACTGCGGCACGCTCCCTGACTTCGGCAACTTCTACGACTACGACCGCTACCGCGGCGTCGAGGAACTGATGCCCTTCGCCAAGGGCGTGAGTGCCAAGAGCCACGAGTTCGACGCCGATGGCAACGAGGTCCGCACCGACTACCGCAAGATGATGAAGATCGTGCTCGAGGCGGGCTACCACGGCTGGGTGGGAATCGAATACGAGGGCAAGGAACTGCCGGAGCCGGAGGGAATCCTGGCCACCAAGAAGCTCCTCGAGAAGATTCGCGACGAGCAGGCGTGAATCAACGGTCGCTTTCCGCTGCGGCACTGGTTGGAACCATGTGCTTCGGGGGAAACGGAGCCGCAGGTTTCCACCTGCGGCATGGAACCGTTGACGGTCTTGCCGGTCGCTCGCTAGAGTTCGGACTCCCCGCCCCGCCCTGGCCTTCATTCCCAACCGATGCCCGCCGACCATACCCGGACTTGTGACTCTGAATCCGCGTCCCTCGACCGCCTGCTCCGCATCGCCGAAACCCCCGTCGGCAAGGGCGCCTTCGCCCGCCGCCGCATTGCATCCGGCATCGTGCTTGGCGAAATTCGCGGGACGATCCTCGACGACCACCCCGAGGATTCGAGTTATGTGATGGAACTTGCCGGTGGCCGACTACTCGATCCGGCCCCGCCGTTCCGCTATGTGAACCACAGTTGCGACCCCAACTGCGAAATCTTCTACTGGGAAGCTGAGCCCGGCGAGATCGAGGAAGAGCGGTTGTGGATGCAGACGATCCGGCCGATCAACGCGGGCGAGGAACTCCTGATCGATTACTGCTGGCCGGCCGACGCGGCGATTCCCTGCCGCTGCGGAGCCCTGGGGTGCCGAGGATGGATCGTGGACCCGGCGGAACGCCACCTGATCGAGGAAAGGACGGACGGCTGACCGCCGGCCGCGACGCTCCTCCGTCTCGATCCTGGCACCGGACCGGCTGGCTGCTCGCTGCGGCTGCGACCGCCCTCGCCGCGTTCGGCATCTCGCGGCTCCGGCTCGATGATGACCTACGGTCGCTGATCCGCGATTCGAGCAGCGAGTTCGCCCTCGTCGACGAGGTGGCGGCGATCTTCGGGCCACCGGATCGCGACTGCATCGTGCGGGCCACGTCTCGCACGGGCGACATCTTCGACGCAGAACCGCTGGCCGCCCTGGAATCACTCGCCGCCCGGCTCCGTGACGTCGCAGGCGTCGAACAGGTGCGAAGCATCTTCGATATCCGTCGACAGGGGGCCGCCGGGGCGATCCTGCCGGTGATCCCCAGACGAAGCGGCCCGCTCGACGCCGACACGCGCGCCGAGGTCAAAGCCCGCGCCGCACGACACCCGCTCGTGGCCGGCCACCTCCTTTCGGCCGACACCGCCTCGTCGCTGCTTCTCGTTCAGCTTGCCGCCAACTCCGACCGACCACCGCAGTCATCGGAGGTGGTGGCCCGTGTCGAGGCGGTGCTCGCCGACGCGACCGACGATCGCGGTCCGCTGGCGATCGAACTCACCGGCCTGCCCGCCCTCCGGGAACAGGCGATGCGGGCCCTGCGGCGCGACATGCTGACGTTCAACTCGATCGGCTTGTCGCTGGCCGTGATCCTCTCCGCCGTGGTGGCGCGGAGCCTGCGATCGACGGTCGTCGCCTGCGTGCCGCCGTTCGTCGGCGCGGTCTGGGCCCTCGGCGCCTTGGGCCTGCTTGGGGCGCCGGTCACGATGCTCACGAGCGTCGTCCCCTCGCTGGCCCTCGTGGTCGGCACCTGCGACTCCATCCATTTCATCGAGGACATGCGGCGGAGCGTGCGGCGGGGGCTCGACCCGCTCGCAGCGTCGTCGGGCGCGATGCACCGCATCGGCATGGCCTGCGGCCTGACGAGCCTCGTCACCGCGATCGGCTTCGCGTCGCTGGCAGTGGCGCGGATCGAAGCGGTGCGGACGTTCGGCATCGCCGCTGCCATCGGAGCCCTGGCAAGCTTTCTGGCCGTCACGCTCCTCACGCCGCTCATCGCGGCCACGCCGTTCTGCAGCGGCCTGCGTCTCGGCCGATCGTCGCGGCTGGCGGGCCGGGTCGCGAATCTGCTCGCCGCGTTCTCGGTGCGGCACGCCCGGCCGCTCGTGGCGGTGGCTTGCGGCCTCACGCTGCTGCTGGGCATCGCCGGCTCCGGGCTCGAAGCCGACAACCGGATCGTCGATTCGCTGCCGGCCGGAGCGGCGGCGGCGCAGGCTCTGGCCCGGGTCGACAGCGACTTCGGTGGGGCGATGGGAATCGACGTCGTCGTAGGCTGGCCCGACGGTGTCGATTGGCGGGACCCCGCCGTGATCGATGCGCTTCAGCGAGCCGAGGCGGCGATCGGCGGGGTGGCTGGAATCTCAAAGCCGATCTCGTTCTCGACGATCGCCGGCGAACTGCCTCCCCGCGTCAGGCGCCGACTCGACGCCGCGAGCGTGAGCGACCTCGTGTCTCCGGAGAACCGCGTGGCGATTGTCCGCGCCCGCGTGGCCGACCTCGGGTCCCGGCGACTGGAGGGTATCTACGACCGGATCGACGCGTCGCTGGCGGCGATCGAGCGCGACCTGCCGGGCTGGCGATTCCGGCTGACGGGCATGTCGGTCGTATCGGCCCGCAATATTCGCCAGCTCGTCCGCGACCTGGGCTCGAGCCTCATGATCGAGGTGCTCGTGATCGGCTGCATTCTCGCCGTGGCGTTCCGTTCGCCGCTGGCGGGCTTCGTGAGCCTGATTCCCAACGTGTTCCCGCTGGCGGTGATCGCCGCGCTGCTCGCGGCCACCGGCCGGTCGCTCGATCCCGCGACGGTGATCGTGTTCAACGTCTGCCTCGGGCTGGCGGTCGATGATACCGTCCACATGCTCTCGGCCCTGGCCCGGAACCGCCGCGAGGGGATCTCGATCGCCACCGCGGTCCGCCGGGCCGTCGCCGAGACGGGCAACGCCGTGATGATCGGTGGCGTGGTGCTGATGGTGGGCTTTGCGGCCGTCACCGCCAGCAGCGTGCCGTCGCTGGCGGGGTTCGGCATACTCGCCTGTGCCGCCGTGGCAGCAGCCACGATCGCCGAACTCGTGTTTCTCCCTGCCCTGCTGGTGGTCACCGACCACGCCGTGAAGCGCCGCTGGCCGGTGTTCCGCGACGGCATCTTCGGCGGACTACTCCCCCTTCCGGAATCACATCCGAGCCCGCTTCGAACGTGAACACACACAGGTTGACAACCTGTGCTACGGTGGAGCACACACAGGTTGAAAACCTGTGCTACGGGGGGCTGCGAGGGGCTGCCCGTGCCCGGGAGCCGGCGTTGCTGACGAGCGCAGCCATGGATGGCGGAGCGAAGTCAGCATCGAGCGAGCGAAGGCCTGGAAGGCCGAAGGGAGCGTCCGGCGACGGGCATGGGCAGCCCCGAGCCGACTGCGAACCGGGAACACACACAGGTTGACAACCTGTGCTACGGGAGAACACACACAGGTTGACAACCTGTGCTACGGTGGAACACACACAGGTTGACAACCTGTGCTACGGGAGAACACACACAGGTTGACAACCTGTGCTACGGGGGAAAGCACACAGGTTGAAAACCTGTGGGACGAAAAGAACCGAGCTTAGACCCGCGTTTCGGCGGCGATGCGGGCCAGCGCCTCGACGGTGCGGATGATCTGCTCCTCGGTGTGCTCGCAGGTGAGGAAGAACCGTACTCGCGCCGCCGACTCGCGGACGGCCGGATACAGGATCGGCCGGGCGTTGATCCCCTCCTCAAGCAGACGCTGCGACACCCCCATTGCCCTCGTCGAGCTGCCGAGGATCACCGGGATCACCGGCGTGTCGCCACTGTCGCCGGTGTCGAGACCGATATCGGAGCAGAGCTTGAGGAACAGGTCGGACCGTTCGCGAAGCCGGGCAAGCCGCCAAGGTTCGCGGCGAATCACGCGGATCGCCTCGAGCGCCGCTGCGGCGTTGGCCGGCGAGCAGGCGGTCGAGAAGACAAACGCGGGCGTGGTGTGGCCGAGGTAGTTGATCAGCCGCTCGGGACCGGCGAGGTAGCCGCCCTGGGCGCCGAGTGCCTTGCTGATCGTGCCCATCCAGAGGTCGCCCTCGCGGGCGTCCACGCCGAAGAAGTCGCAGATACCGCGGCCCTCGGGCCCCATGGTGCCGATCGAGTGGGCCTCGTCCACGTAGAGCAGCGCGTCGTGCCGCCGCTTCACCTCGAGGAACTTCGGCAGGTCGGGGTAGTCACCGTCCATGCTGTAGACGCCCTCGATGGCAACCACCACTCGGCGATACTGGGGGCGGAGGTCGCGGAGGAGGCCGTCAAGTTGCTGGTAGTCGTTGTGGCGGAACGGCCGCTTCCCGGCCTTCGAGAGCGCCGCCCCCTGCACGATGCTCATGTGGGCGAGTTCGTCGTAGAGGATCAGATCGCCTGCACCGAAGAGGTGGCCGAACACCGAGGCATTGGTGCCGAAGCCGCAGGGAAACATCACCGCCCGCTCAGTGCCGATGAAGTCGGCGAGTTCGGCGTCGAGCCCGTCGAGCAGGGTGTTGTTGCCGCCGACCATTCGGCTCGCGGAGGCACTGCACCCGAACTGGTCGATCGCCTCCTTGGCCGCCCGCTTCACGTCCGGGTGGCCCGCGAGGCCGAGGTAGTCGAAACTCGTGAAGGTGATCGTTTCGTGGCCACGGATCGTGGCCATCCGCCCCTCGACCCGTTCGTTGGCGAGCAGGAACGGGCTTTCCAGCCCGGCGGCGTCGAGGGCGGCAAACCGGTCTTCGAGGGCCCGGCACTCGGGCCATGCGTCGTCGCCGGCCGCCGCCTGCGACTCCCGCGGGGAGCCCGCGACCGGAGCCACTCTGCCAGCGGCCCGGTCGGCGGCGTCAAACATGTGATCGGCCACCCGCTGCATCAGATCACCGCAGGTGCGGACCCCGGTCAGCCACGAGGCGTGGAACCGCATCTGGTAGCGGCCCTCGAGCCAGCTGATCGCGTCGAGGAAGCGGTCGGAATCGATGCCGGAGTCGGCGATCAGCGAACTCGCCGACAGCCGCGTTCGACTGCCCGACGGCCGAACGGACTCGAGCGCCTCGAGCACCACCTCGGCGATCGCTGCACGGCCATGGGCGTTGGGCCGCTCGCGGACTGGAGCCGCGTTTCCAGCAAAGGACGTGAGATCGGTGCCCGCCTGCAGAGAGATGCCTACCGCCATTCCGAAACCCTCCGTGAAAACTCGCGAAGCGGGGCGCCACCGTGCATGCACCCAGAGGCATCACTATACGGAAATGCTTCGTCGCCGTCAGCCGTTTCAAGCCCGCAGCACGCAGAAAATCACCGCGTGTTGCCATCCGCGTGGAAAAGTGTTCCGCTCATCACGGTTTTACGGCCCGCCGCAGGTTGCCAACCTGCGGCTACAGACAGCAACCCAGCAACTCCTCTCGTGGAGCAGACTGCCACTCTGCACCTGCTGATCAGCCGGCGAGCAGCTTGCGGAGCACGAACGGCAGGATTCCCCCTGCGCGAAACTGGTCGAGTTCCACGGGTGTGTCGATCCGCACCAGGCAGGGAATGTCTTTCGTGGTGCCGTCCGGAGAGGTCGCCTTGACGACGACAGTCGACCGCGGCGCGAGCGATTCGAAGGGAATGTCAAACGTCTCCTCACCGCTGAGCCCCAGCTGCTGCCACGGCTCGGGAAGTACGAGCGGGAGCACGCCCATGCCCACCAGGTTGGAGCGGTGGATCCGCTCGAAGCTTGCCGCCAGCACGGCCCGCACGCCGAGGAGCATCGTGCCCTTGGCGGCCCAGTCGCGAGAGCTGCCGGTGCCGTATTCCGTGCCAGCGAGCACCACGAGCGGCGTGCCTTGTGTTCGGTATTTCACGGCGGCGTCGTAGACCGGCATCACGTCCGTGCCCGGCAGCAGCCGCGTCACACCCCCTTCCGTGCCCGGCACGAGCAGGTTCCGGATGCGGATGTTGGCGAAGGTGCCCCGCGTCATCACCCGGTCGTTGCCGCGGCGGGCGCCGTAGCTGTTGAAGTCGGCCGGCGGCACGCCGTGCTCGACCAGAAACGTGCCCGCGGGGCTGGCCTTGGCGATGCTGCCGGCCGGCGAGATGTGGTCGGTGGTCACGCTGTCACCGAGGGCGAGCAGCACGCGGGCGCCACGGATGCTCTCCGGTGGCTTCGGCTCGCGGGAGAGTTCGGCAAGGAATGGTGGCTCCTGGATGTAGGTGCTCGCCGCGTCCCAGTCGTAGAGTTCGCCCGCGGTGGTCGGCACCGCGTTCCACCGTGGGTTCGACTCCCAGACGTTGTCGTATCGCTTCTGAAACTGCCCGGGCGTCACGCTCGCCTCCACCGTGCGGCGGACCTCGTCGGCCGTGGGCCAGATGTCTTTGAGGAACACCGGCTTTCCATCGTTCCCGGTGCCGAGGGGATCCTGATCAAGGTTGATGTCGGTCGTGCCGGCGAGGGCGTAGGCAACGACCAGCGGCGGGCTCGCCAGCCAGTTGGCCTTCACCAGCGGGTTGACGCGGCCCTCGAAGTTGCGGTTGCCCGAGAGCACGGCGGCCGCGACGAGATCCCCCTCGGTGACCGCGGCGGCCACGTGGTCGGGCAGCGGCCCGGAGTTGCCGATGCAGGTGGTGCAGCCGTAGCCCACCGTCTCGAAGCCGAGCGCGTCGAGATCCTTGTCGAGCCCCGCCTTCTCCAGGTAGTCGGTGACCACGCGGGATCCGGGGGCGAGGCTCGTCTTCACCCACGGCTTGGTGGTCAGGCCCTTGGCGACCGCCTTGCGGGCCACGAGGCCAGCGGCCACCATCACGCTCGGATTGCTGGTGTTGGTGCAGCTGGTGATCGCGGCGATCACGACGGCCCCATGGCCGATGGTGTCGGCGTGGCCGTTCTCACGGACGGTGCCGGTGCGGGCGAGCGCGGCCCCCTCGAGCGCAAACCCCCGCTTGGCGGTCGGTGCCGTGAGCGATTCTGCGAAGGCCTTCTTCACCCGCACGAGCGGGACGCGGTCCTGCGGACGCTTCGGGCCGGCGAGGCTCGGCACGACGCTGCCGAGGTCGAGCGCCAGCCGCTTGGTGAACTCGGGGGTCGGGGCCGAGTCGGTGCGAAACATCCCCTGCTCCTTCATGTACCGCTCGACGAGCGTCACCTGCTCCGCCGGGCGGCCCGTGAGCCGCAGGTAGGTGAGGGTCTCGTCGTCGATCGGGAAGAAGCCCATCGTGGCGCCGTATTCAGGCGCCATGTTGGCGATCGTGGCCCGGTCGGCGAGCGACATCCCGGCGAGGCCGCTGCCGAAGAACTCGACGAACTTCCCGACCACGCCCTCCTTTCGCAGGATTTCGGTGACAGTGAGCACGAGGTCGGTCGCCGTGGCGCCCGGCGGCAGATGGCCGGTGAGTTCGAAGCCGACCACCTCGGGCAGCAGGAGCGACAGGGCCTGGCCGAGCATCACAGCCTCTGCTTCGATGCCCCCGACACCCCAGCCGACCACGCCGAGGCCGTTGATCATCGTGGTGTGGCTATCGGTGCCGACGAGCGTGTCGGGGACGGCAACCTTTGCGCCGCCCTTCCCGGCCGGATCGTCGCGGAGAAACACGCAGCCGGCGAGGTATTCGAGGTTCACCTGGTGCACGATGCCGATCGCCGGTGGCACCACACGAAAGTTACGGAAGGCCTGCTGGCCCCAGCGGAGAAAAGCGTATCGCTCGGCGTTGCGTCCGAACTCGATGTCGATGTTCTTCTCGAGCGCGTCGTGCGTTCCGTAGAAGTCGACCTGCACCGAGTGGTCGATGACGAGGTCCACGGGCACGAGCGGATTGATCTTCCGCGGATCGCCGCCGAGCCGCTTCATGGCGGCCCGCATCGCGGCGAGATCGACCACGCAGGGCACGCCTGTGAAGTCCTGGAGCACCACGCGGGCGGGCTTGAACGGGATCTCCTGCTCCGCCGGCTTCGCGGCGTTCCAGGTGGCGAGCGTGCGGATGTCACTCTCGGTCACCTCGTAGCCATCGCACGTCCGCAGCAGCGCCTCGAGGATCATCCGGATCGAGTACGGCAGCCGCGACGTGTTCGTCACCCCGGCATCATCGAGGGCCCGGACGCGGTAGAGCGTGGCCGGACCAGAGCCGGTCTCGAAGGTGGCACGGGCGGAGAAGGGGTCGACGGGGGATGCGGCCATGGCGGTGGGGGTTTCTGGGGCGGTACGGAGGAGCGGATGCGGCGGACGAACGAAACGGTGGCCGGTAGCGTAACGGACACCCGGTAGGCCGGAGAAGCGGCCCGAGCAACGTGTCCGGTGGTCAACCGGCCCTCCGCCACAGGCCGGCACGGCGGCGGGGGTCCGGGAAAGAACGGGCAAATGGCCGGAAAATAGCCCCTATTCGTCAGATTTTTCCACGTCGACCGGAATCGGGAGTGCCTGCGGCAAAAAAAGGGTCGACGCGAAGGCAGGGCGTAGGGTATGCTTGGGGAGTCTCGGGCAGGAGTCCGTGGCCACAACAATACACTTTGATTCTCTTCAGCGGCTGTTCCCCCCCCCCAAAGACCCACACATCGATAGCCGCTTCCGGACCCGTGGTTTTCGAACCACGGGTCCTTTTCTTTTCCAGGGGTCCTTTTCTCTTCCGGGGATCGTTTGTTCTGGGGGCCGGGCGTCCGCTCAGCCCACGACACCGCGATCGAGCAGGCCGTCGATGAGCGCCGACCGCGTGTCGATCGGCGACGTACGGCGGTTTGCCGTGGGCGCGGCGAGGATCTCCCTGGTCTGCATCAGTCGCCGTCCGCCCGACTGGGCGTCGTAGGCGTTGAGGGCGATCGTGAGCCGGCGATCGGCGGGCACGTCGGCCCCCTGATGCCGAAGCCGCGATGGCACACCGTCGTTCCCCGCCACGACCTCGAACGGCCAGAGCATGCGGTCAGAGTCCTTCTGCTTCGCATCCTCCGCGACGATGGCGAGCAGTTCGGCGGCCGTCACCTCCGCGGTGACGAGCATGTTTTCGTAGGGAATGATCTTCCAGCAGTCGGCGACCGTCAGGGGCCCTGGCTGCAGATCGCCGGTCCCGAATGTTCCGTGAAACACGGCGTCCACGGTCGTACCGTGCCGCCGGAGCGTCGCGGCGAAGAGCTCGCAGAGGAGCGTTGCCAGGCCGCTGCCACGCCCCTTGCCCGAAATCGGCCGCGTCACCTTCGCCACCTCGCGGGCGAGCGTGACCTCGGCCGCCTCGAGCCCCGGTTGGGCTGCCGCCATGACTGCAGGATCGAGATCGAACCGGTCGTCCATCAGGATCGTGAAGGCCCGACGATCGACGAGTTTCCGTGAATCGAGGTCGAACGTCAGGTCGATCCGTCCGCAGTGGATGCCGTGGTAACTGGCCTGCGAACAGAGCACGTCGTGCAGGCTCCACGACGGCTGATTCTGATGAGAGTGGCCCGCGAGATAGACATCGACGCCGTCGACGTCGCGAAGAATCGACCGCACGGGATTGGCGTAGTCGTCGTTGAATCGCCAGCCCATGTGGCCCGTCACCACCACGGCATCGGCCTTCGCACCACGCGCCTCCTTCACCGCCGCCGCGAGCGCCACCGCGGGATCGGTCGCCTCCGCGCCGCCGAGGAGTTCCGGAGGAAGCCAGTAGGGCAGCCCTGGCGTGATCAGGCCGATGACCGCGATGCGGAACCCACCAACCTCTTTGATCGTCCACGGCAGCACGCGCTTCCAGGCGCCGTCGAATCCGCCCGGCACGGCAGTTCCGCGAGTGACGTTCGCGGTGAGCACGGGAGACGCGGAACGGTCGAGGAGCGCCTCGAGTTTTTCGGGGCCCCAGTCAAAGTCGTGGTTGCCGAGCGTCCAGGCGTCGTAGCCGAGACGATTGAAGAGATCGATCATCAGCGTGCCGCCGCTCTCGAGGCTCACCGGCGTGCCCTGCACGACATCGCCGACATCGACGGTGAGCGAATGCGGCGACTCACGACGCCACTGGCGGATGCAGGTGGCACACCTCGCGAAACCGCCGACATCGTCGAGCCCTTCGTAGGTGCTCGTGGGCACGATGCGACCGTGGAGATCGGTGGTGTGGAAGATCGACACGGTGCGAGCGCGGCCCAGATCAGCCGCCAGCGACCCGCCGCCGGCGAGGGCGGCTGATGCCGTGAATCCTGCGAGAAAAACCCGCCGATCGATCGCGGACACGTTGTTCTGCTGGCCTGTTCTTCGCATCATCCTCTCCTCCACGCACGGCTCCCAAGGCACCCGCGAAGATACCAGCCGAGGGCTTCACGGATCGTCGGCTCCCAACGCCCATCGCTCCCGAGCACGACTGGTGACGAAAACGGCTTAAAAACGGCTCTTTTTTCGTCCTTCCGCGATTGCCGAAAAAA